>CAZJWY010000102.1:11775-18851 GCA_964549545.1 uncultured Planctomycetaceae bacterium
TCGAGCCCTGGCTGATCTCGACCATCGCGATCACCGCGCCGACGCCGATGATGATCCCGAGCGTCGTGAGGGCGGAGCGCATTTTATTGCGGCGCAGGGCGTTGATCGCCGTGCGAACCGTGGCCGGGAGCAACGAGGGCAGTAGCTTGCGGCGTGGCTTGATCTGGGGTTCCGCGCTCCGACTGCTCTCAGTTGCCGTGTCGCCGTTCTCTTGAGGTTTAGCGACAGCAGCCGTCTCGGCAGCCGCGCTACTTGTCGCTGCTGGGGCCGCTACCGCAATGATCGTTGTGCCGGCCACGACGAGTTGCTTCTCCGCGGTCGCGGGGATCGAGTGTTTCTCCAAGTTGAAGTGAGGATGGCCATTTCCCTGGCCGTGTCCGTTGCCATTCCCGTTCCGATTGTCGCCGTTTCCCTGGTCGTGGAAATGGGGGCGACGCGGCTCGCCGCCGCTCGGCGATGAATCGCTATCGATCAGGCCATCGACAATATGAATCACCCGGTCGGCCGTCTTGGCCACGTCTGGGTCATGCGTGACCAGCATCACGGTGATTCCCGTCGCGTTGAGTCGGCGAAACATATCGAGAATTTCGACGGTCGTGTGCGAATCGAGGTTGCCGGTCGGCTCGTCGGCCAGCAGTAGCGACGGTTGATTGATTAGCGAACGCGCGATGGCCACGCGCTGCTGTTGGCCGCCAGACATCTGCGACGGCATATGATCGAGCCGATGACTCAACCCCACGCGCACCAACAGCTCGCTGGCGCGTTCGACCGCAGCCGCGGTCGAGATCGGCTTTACCGCATAGTCAAGCGGCATCATGACGTTGCTCACAGCCGTCGTGCGCGACAACAGGTTAAAGCTCTGGAAAACGAAGCCGAGCTTCTGAGTGCGAACCAGCGCGCGCTCATTGGCGCTGAGCTGGCCGACTTCGTGCCCGTCGAGCCAGTAGTGCCCCGATGTGGGACGATCGAGGCACCCCAGAATGTTCATCAGCGTGCTTTTGCCCGAGCCAGAGGCTCCGATCAGCGCCACCAATTCACCACGCTGGAGCGAAAACGAGACGCCGTTCAGCACGGGCACATCGACTTCGCCCAGGTGATAGGTCTTGCGGATATTCTCGACGCGGAGGAGTTCCATTGCGGCGTTGCCTGACTGAACTTAGCTGGAGGTTTTCGGTCGAGAGCGATTGCCACGGAACCGAGGCGGAGCGAGCGGGTTGGTGACGTCGCTGCTGCCGGACGGCGATTGGAGGATTTCACCGGTAACGATTTCGTCCCCTTCTTTGATGTCTCCGCCGGTAATTTCCGTAACCGAAGTCGTGGCGTCGCTCACGCCCAGTTGCACTTCGGCCGGGCGCAGCTTGTTCGAGTCCGGATTGACGACCCACAGGCGACCAGTGGTCGGCGGCCCACCGTCGTTTTTCTCGCGTGAGTTCTTGTGCGCCGGCGACTTCGACTCAAGTCTGGAACCACCTTCGCTCGAATCATCATCGACAAGGTCGATGAAGCTCGGGTTGGGCTTATATCGCAAGGCGGCGTTGGGAACCAGCAACACGTCTTTCCGGCTGTCGACTTCGAAATACACATCGGCGGTCAGATAAGGCAGCAGCTTCAGGTCGGAATTGTCGACATCGATCACAACCGTGTAGGTCACCACATTTTGCGTCATCGAGGCGTTGAGCCGGCGCTGCACCACGGTGCCGTGGAACGTATCTTGGGGAAGAGCATCGACGCGAAAATTCACTTTTGTTCCCGGCGTGACCTTGGCGATATCTGCTTCGTTGACCGCGGCCCACACCTGCATCCGCCGCAAATCGCGAGCGATCAGGAACAAGCTCGGTGCGTTGAGGCTGGAAACCACCGTTTGGCCGATGTTCACGCGGCGAGCAATGATCGTGCCGTCGATCGGCGAGATAATCGTGGTGTAGTCTAAGTTGGTCTTGGCTAGCTCCAGAGTTGCTTTCTGCTGCAACACGGCTGCCTTGGCGGCTTCCAGGTCGGCCTTCGCGCTGGCCGAATTGGCTTGAGCGAGCACGTAATCCGCATCGGAGATGCCTTTAATTGGAAGCATCGATCCGTCGTTGCTCGAACCGGTTGGTGAGCGACTCGATATCTTCAAGTCGCGGAGACGTTGAGCCCGTTCCCATTCCGCTGTCGTTTGAGCGACCATCGCTTCAGCTTGCAGCACACGCGCATTGGCCTGTGCCAGCGAGGCGCTTGCCTGATCGAATTGAGCCTTGTAGATGGCTGGGTCAATTTGTGCAAGCACCATGCCTTCGAGAACAGGGGAGCCGTAGTCGACGGTCTTGCCCACGAAAGCCGGGTCCGCCACCACATGCTTCACGTCCGTTGCAACGTGCGCTTTGGTTTGGGCGGGCCCATCAGTCTTGGAGTTCTCATCGGCAACCGAAGCTTCATAGTCGACCGGCTTTGCAGCAAATCCTTGGTTGCTCACGCCGCGAGGGTCTTTGCCGAGTTCTTTGATCCGGCCGACCACCTGCGCGCCGATGTCGACCGTTTCTTCTGGCTCGACGGTCCCTGTGGCACGCACAGTGATTTGTAAATCACCACGAATGACCTTTTCCGTGCGAAACGGGAATACTTCCGAGTCGGTTCGGAAAAACTTGTTGTAGATCGCGGTTCCTCCGAACCCGATCGAGGCCAGCATAGCCAGTGTCACAAAAAATCGAATCATACGTATCAGCCTGTGGCGAGCGGTTACAACTCGGCGTGTTCGTGGGGTGTGCAGTTTTGGGCAAGAATCTCAAGACCGCTCATGGCCCGATCGATTTGGTCGGCCGTGAGATGAACAAGAGCGCCTGAGATTCGGCTTAGCTGTTGCTGTTTACGTCGGCGAATCAGTTGCTGGCCTTTTCTTGTTAGTCGCAGCTTGCGAACTCGGCGATCTTCTTGTTGAAACCCCCGCTCGATCAATCCGCGTCGCTCAAGGCGGTCAGAAACCTGAGAAAGCGCACTGGGCGAAAGTTTGAGCTCGCGACCAATCTCCGACATCGAGCGACTCTGGCCATCGAGCGCCAGGCAGACTTTGAGCTGGCGCAGCGGCAAATCCATCATCGAATCGTCGACGCTCAGCAGATTTCTCACAAGAACCAGCAGCGCGGCATGGACCGCGTCGGATTGCGACGTCAGCAGGAAGCCGTTGGTCAGGACGTGGCCATTCGTTTCGGTAGCCATGGGGCCTCACATGAGACGCGGCAAGGAGAAGGCAGGCAGAGTATTTACCTGCTATAAACATTTTATGCAGATAAAGTATCCGCGGGCAACCGGTCGTGGCACGGACTTTAGTCTGTAAAAAGATGAATTTGCAAACGCCCCCAACACTCCCGCTTGCGGCTTAACGCGACCTTTTAAGCAAAGCCAGATGATTAACGAACTGTAGAGCAACTTACCAAATTGCGTTCCGCAGTAGATCAAAGAACAATCGCAGTTCCAGTTTAGCGTCGGCCGCCAGGCCGAATCTCCCACCAGCACGCCCCAATTTGCTTTAGTCCGTGATTCCAACACAGACTAAGGAATGACTCAATAATAACTTCCCGATTTTTCAGAAAAACCACAGAGACACAGAGGGCACGGAGAAGAGATTTAGGAGGACAGGAACACTAATCTTCACTAATCCCCGCTAATATCAAAGAAGAGACTATTTCCATCTCATTCTTGATTCTGATGGATGAGCGTAGATCCGTGACGACTCGTGTTCTTCTGCCTCTACTTCCGTCTTCTCTGTGTCCTCCGTGGTAAGTCCCATCTGCCGAAGTTATTTTTGAGCCATCCCTAAAGTCCATGCACGCTTCTAGAGTGCCGGCGGTGGCGGAATCAATTCTGAAAGTGGCCTAACCCCTTCCGGCGCCCCGGCAGGTTGGCACACCGAAGCAACAGCGGGCGAGAGAATGCCTTGCTTATCAGGCGGGCAACCGTCCTTGATCTGCCAGCCGCCCCCTAGACCGCGATAAACCTGGATCAAGCCAAAGGCGATTTGGCCCCGCGACTGGGCCCATTGGTCTTGTTGAACAAGCAGGTTTTGCTGAATGGTGGCGTAACGATTGAAGTCGATGCCGGCTCGGCCCGCCTCGTACTGGGCTACCATTACCTGGAGCGCGACCCAGGCGTCGTCGACGCTCTTTCTGAGGTCTTCCGCCCGCTGCTGCGCTTGCACGAACGTCACGATGCCATTTTCCACTTCCAGGTCGGCTTGCAACACGGCGTTCTGATAGGCAGTCACCAATTCGCGGAACCGGGCGTCTTGCAGCCGCACGTTGCTGAGGATCCGGCCGTAGTTCAGCAGGTTCCATTGGAACGACGGTCCGACATTGCTGCTGAGCGATTGCGGACGGAATAAGTCCGACAGGTTTTGCGCCTGCCAACCGAGCGTGCCTGTGATCGAGATTGCCGGATACCAATCGGTCATCGCGATACCGATCAGTTCGGCCTGAGCGGCTGCGAGCCGCTCAGCGCGGCGCACGTCCGGTCTGCGGCGGAGCAAGTCGGCCGGGATGCCGGTGACGACATACTCCGGAGCGACTGGAATGTCTTTTTTCGGGCCGCAGTCCAGCAGGTTGGTGAGGTCGATCGCGGGTATTCCGAGCAGGATGCAGAGCTGATTTTCCGCGATGCGTTTATCGATCAGAAATTGATGCCGCGTCGAGCGCGTCTGTTCGAGATTGCTGAGCGCCTGCCGGCGATCGAGCTCGGTAGCGTCCTTCCCTTCTTTGAGACGCTCTTCGATGAAAGCCAGCACTTCTTCCTGGACTTTTATATTCGCATCCAGAAGTCGAATGCGCTCTTCGGCCGTGCGAATCGTGACGTAAGCATCGGCTGTATCCGAGAGAAGCGTAACGGCCACGTCGTCGTATTCGAAAACCGAGGCGTCGAGCGTTGCTTCGGCAGCCTGAATCGCACGGCGAAAGCGGCCCCAGAAGTCGAGCTCCCAAGCCAAGTTGAAGCTGAACGCCCATTGGTCGAAGAAATTGTCGGCAACGCCGAACCGCCTGTAGGAGCCGTTGGCGGTTTGCAACTGTGGAAAGAAGTTGCCATTGGCAATGCCAAGCTGCGCGCGGGCGGCCATGATCCGGTAGCCGGCCTCGCGTAGCGTGAGGTTCTGGTTGTACGCGCGGAGGATGATGTCGTTCAGCAATGGATCGCCGAAGACGGTCCACCAGCCGGCCAGGTCGTCGTTCGTCGTGCGGACACGCTGGTCATCGGCATCGATCCAGTGACACGCGACCGGAGCACAGGGGGGCGTGTAATCCGGGCCAACTTTGCAGTCGTTGTTGAAGTATTCACGAATTCCCGTGCAGCCGCCCAGCATAAGGAAGCACAATGCGAAACAAAACCGAAGCGTGGCGGGTGAGTTCTGCATGACGGGATGAAAGCGGGGTGCGCTCGTTGTGCGCGACGGAAGGTGGGAATCTGCGGGCGGGCATAATCTCCTTCGGCGACGAATAAACGCTTCGTCCATCATGTCGTGAATAGAAGGCTCACTCTTAGCAATCCGCATAGGTTCGCAAGTGCTGTCACGCATGAGTTGCGATGAATGAAGTGCTAGCGTAAGCATGAGTGAAAGTGTTGCTATCACACGCTCAGTAACTCGCTGAGGTTTGGGTGTCTACGAGAGGATTGCTTTCTTATTTCACTGTGGATGGCGGCCGACGGTGTTGGGTTGCACGCTCGTACGCAGCCGCCATTTCCAGGAGTTGCTTGTCGCTCCAGGATCTGCCCAACAGCGAGACGCCCAACGGGAAGCGCTCGCCGAAGAAGCCGGCGGGGACGGTAACTTGCGGTAGCCCCGTAAGCGCGCTCTCTTCACATGTGCCAGGCTCGGAGCCGTAGCGGAGTTGGCCGCCTTCGTGCGTGTGGGGCCGCGCCACGTTGGCCGGGTAGAGCAGGGCGTCGGCGTGTTCGTGGTCCATCAAGTCGACCAAGAGTTTCTTGAATGCTTCGCGGCCCGAGAGAAACTTATTGGTGGCTTGTTCGAGGGCGGGACCCGTGGGAATTGGTTTTAGCGCGGTTTCAAATCGCGCGATGCCGTTAGGCGCTAGTTTGCCGGAGCGTAGAAGTTCTTCGATCGTGAGTACTTTGTCGTCGGGTTTCGCGCCACGAGCGAGGTACGCGGTCCAGGCTGCTTTGAGCGCGCCGGGCGCGCTGCCGCGGGCGGCGCGGAACTTGGCGTCGTAATCGGGAATCGAGACGTCGAACATGGTTGCACCGGCCGCGGCGAATTCCTTGACCACCCGGTCCATTTCAGCGGCAACTTCGCGTTCGCCGGTGACGCCGACAAATCGCTGGCGGAAAACGCCAATGCGGCGGCCTTGGAGCGTGGCGGCGTCGAGTCCTGCGGCGAACGAGCCGGTGATATGTGCGTTGGCATCGGCCGTTGCGGCATCTTCCGGATCGGCGCCGGTGACTTGATCGAGCGCGAGGGCAACGTCACCGATCGATCTGGCCATTGGTCCGACGGCGTCGTTGTAGGGGTTGAGCGCCATCACGCCGGCGCGGCTGACGAGGCCGCGGGTGACGCGGATCGTGGCTAGCGAAGCGAAGCCGGATGGATTGGAGAGCGAGTTGCATGTGTCGGTGCCAAAGCCGAGCGCGGCGAGGTTGGCGGCGACTGCCGTTGCGCTGCCGCCGCTTGAGCCCGCGGTGCTCAACGTGGGGTCGTAAGCGTTGCCAATTGTGCCGCCGACAGTGCTGATGCCGAAGTCGCCGAACGGGAATTCGTCGAGGTTGGCTTTGCCGAGAACCACTGCCCCGCCCTTTCGCATGCCTGCCGCGACGCGCGAATCGAGGCGCGGATGGTGGTCTAGCAGTGCGCGCGACCCGCCGGTCGTCGGCAGGCCGAGTACGTCGATGTTATCTTTGAAGACGATAGGGATGCCGTGAAACGGTCCATGCACTTTACCGGCCGCCCGTTCGGCATCGGAGGCACGGGCTTCGGCAAGGGCGCGAGGGTTAAAGGCGAGGATCGCGCGATAAGTCGGGCCGTTGCGATCATAGATTGCGGCACGTGCCAGGTACTCGCGGGTGATGTCGGCAGACGTGGCTTCGCCATGCGACATGGCGTC
>CAZJWY010000103.1:0-18425 GCA_964549545.1 uncultured Planctomycetaceae bacterium
CGCGGCTTCCATATAAGTCACGTCATTAAGTAGCGCAAGCGCCTGCAAAGGAGTATTTGTTCGAGCCCGCTTTACCTGGCAGATTTCCCAGCTTGGCGCGTCGAATGTCGCCATGGAAGGGTGGGGCACCGTTCGCTTGCGATAGGTGTAAAGACTGCGCCGGTAGAGGTCGTCGCCGTGCCCCTGCGTATAGTCGTCATGCGCGCCGCCCGCCAGCTCCTCCCACAAACCAGCCGGCTGATAAGGCATCACCGACGGACCGCCGATCTTCTCCACCAGCAAGCCGCTCACGGCGAGCGCATTATCCCGCAGCGATTCCGATTGCAACCGATAGCGCGGCCCGCGCGCGAGCAATCGGTTGTCTGGATCACGCTGATACAAATCGGGCGAAGCTTCGGAGCGCTGCTGGTAGGCATAGCTTCCGACAATCAGCCGCTGAATATGCTGCACATCCCAACCCGATTGAACCAACTCCGTGGCGAGCCAATCGAGTAGCTCCGGATGCGACGGCGGCTCCGACTGTACACCCAGGTTGTCTGGCGATTTTACCAGCCCCACGCCGAAGTGAAGCTGCCAGAGCCGATTGACAAGCACCCGCGCCGTGAGCGGGTTCTCCGGACTGACGAGCCACCGGGCAAGGCCGAGCCGATTTTTAGGCGCATCGGCCGGCAACGGCGGCAGAATACTCGGAACGTCTGGTTGTACCTTCTGCGACTTGTCCGGCTGATCATATCGACCGCGACCTAAAACAAAGGTCTCGCGCGGCTCTTTGCGCTCCTCCAGAATCATCGCGACCGGGATCGCCGCATCGTATTTTACTTTCTCGTCCTTTGTCGTTTGCAGCGCGTGACGAATCTCGCGCCCTTTCACAGCGAAGGCATCTGTCGAAACCGTCAGCAGTAACTTGTCGAGTTGGGCTCGCATCGCCTCCGACAATTTATCGAGCTGAACCTGGCCGAGGCCGTCGCGCAGTGAACCTTGAAATACCGCGAGCGATTCTTGTGGAGATAAGCTGTGTTGGAAAAGCCGCACATCCGCTACTCCGGCGCTTAGTGGACTGTCGGCCGAGCGGCTTCCAATGCGGAAGGACTGGTCCGTCGCCGTCGAACCGCTCAGCTTGTCGAATTCCACGTCGAGTTGTTGCTTTTCTCCATTTACATACAGGGTAATCCCGCCAGCTTTTCCCGAGCCGTCGTACGTCGCTACGATATGCGACCACTCATCCGCCGGCAGCGGCCTGTTGGTGAGCACTTTCATCGCATTGGAGGGCCAATCAACGATGATGTGCATCCCCACTTTGTGGTCCGCAAATAGGAATAGGTCGTAACCACGTGCTCGTCGCGCACTGTCCATGCGAGACAAAATCGCTCCCGCCCCCGTCGGCTTGACCCAAACGGCCCAGCTAAAGGGTCTCTCTGCTGCCGGGAAATCGAATGGGTAGTCTAAGTGCTGCTTTCCTTCGAAGATCGCCACCTTACCGAAAAGCTCATCGCGCTGTGCAGGAGCGACCGATTTTGCATCGCTGGCCACGGCGCCGTTCGTCACAGCAACATGCGCCGTGGCGTTTGCATCTTTACCTAGAATTCGGACCGTCGCGATAGGTTCATTCTGTAATGCCGCTTTCGAAATGGCTTTGAGCCACACAGGGCGGTGCGAGCCGATACTGGCCGTGTGCTCTGCCAATTTCTTGTCGAGCGCGACAATCTTGGCGTCAAATTCCGCCAACTTCTTTTCGTTCTCAGGCGTGACTGCCTTGACCAAGGGCGGCACGTTCCCACGAGTCTCGGTGTAGACCCCCTTCTCGTTCACGTTCCCAAAGAACGCGAACAATTGGTAGAAGTCCTTTTGCGAGATCGGGTCGAACTTGTGATCATGACAGCGGGCACAGCCGACAGTGAGCCCCAACATCACTGTGCCCGTGGTTTCGACGCGGTCCACCACGTTCTCGACGAACCACTCATCCTCGATCGATCCGGCCTCGGTCACTGTGCGATGATTGCGGTTGAAGCCCGTCGCGATCCGCTGCGCTAAAGTCGCATTCGGCAGCAGGTCGCCGGCAATCTGCTCAACGACAAACTCATCGTAGCGTTGATGTTTGTTGAACGCGTTGATGACCCAATCTCGCCAGGGAGACATGTTGCGCGAGAAATCGTTTTGATAGCCGTTCGAGTCGGCGAATCGCGCGCCGTCGAGCCACTCTGTTGCCATTCGTTCGCCATAATGTGGCGACTTCAACAAGTGGTCGACCAGCTTGTCGTACGCTTGCGGCGAAGTATCGGCAAGAAAAGCGTCGACTTCCGGCAGCGACGGCGGCAGACCAATAACGTCGAAATAGAGCCGACGAATCAACCGCTCTTTGCTGGCCGGAGGCGACGGTTCCAGCTTCTCCGTTTCGAGCTTCGCCAGGATGAAATTGTCGATCGGATTATGGGCCAGATCATGTCGCTTTACGGTGGGCACTTCGGGTCGAGTCGGAGCGACAAAGGCCCAATGCTTTTCGTATTTCGCGCCTTCTTCGATCCAACGCCGCAAGAGCGCCCGCTCGGAGTCCGACAAAACTTTGCCGCTATCGGACGGCGGCATGATAAGGTCGGCATCCTTCGTTGTGATTCGCTCGATAAGCGCGCTGTCGCCCGGTTTACCGGGCACGATTGCCACTGCGCCAGAATCCAATGGGGCCTTCGCCCCATCCACCTGATCCAGCCGCAGACCCGCTTTACGTGTAGCCGAATCGGGGCCATGGCATTTGAAGCAGCGATCCGAGAGGATCGGCAGAATATCTCGGCGATAGCGGACCGCGTCGTCTGCGCTGGATACTTGGCAGGCCGACGCCAAACCAAAACACGCCAATACGACCCATTTACGTCTGAAACCGACGTTCATTCCGCCGCCCTACCGATAAACGGCCTCTGAAAGAGAGCAAGTGCCGAACTGCGACCATGTTAGGCCAATTGTACTCGCCTAGGGGGCCTATCTCCAGTATTTCGCGATAACATAGCCGGCGGCCAGAACTACAGCCAGAAGCCGTAGGCAGCAAAATAGGCCTACTGTTGATGTAATTGAATCTATTGAGTGCAATTGAATCGCTTAGGAGAGAACTTTATCGATTGCGAACTTGATCCACTCAGCACTCTTAGGAAACGACTCGTAGCTCTTCAGTTCGGCTAGCATCGGTGCATCACGGGAAATACCGGCGGACTGCAATAACGCATAATCCTGCAACGATTCCGCAAGCACTTCCCAGCGAATGGAGTCGAGCGGGCCATCGGGGCCTGGATAGACGACAAACGGATCACCATACGGCAGCCCGGGCCAAGCGCCGACATCGGGACTTTGGAAGGGGTCATCAATGTCACTTGTGCAGAACTTGAACCAATAATTGTGTCCCCAGTGGAGAAATCCTTTGGCGTCTAGCTTGTAGAACAGCCAGCCCGCCATCCGCAGCTTGGCGAGAGGCGTGTCGTGCAAGCGTTGCAAGAACCGGCCGCGTGGACCGCAACAAAAATAGACCCATGCGGGGCAGTTCGCTTCGCGAAATAAATGGGCCGTGGCGATGCTGGGCACGGGGATTTCGGTCAAGCCTTCCGTGGCGAAGCGCGGATCACTCATGGCGTCGATGACTTTGATCCAAGGCGCCAATTCGCGGAGCATTCCACGGGCTTTACGATAATCGGCCATTTGCACATCGCCATCTGGCTCGTCGGCACAATGAAACAACGAGCGATCCAAGACGTTCTCGTCTTCCAGTACGTGCTTGAATTGCGGCAGGAATTGCTCCAAAAAGTTCCGATACGTGGGTGATGTGGCGCTGATCTCAGGCGGCCAGAGAAGTTCCCCCAAATTGTCCCACCGCTCAAAAATTCGTTGAGGATAACGACCGCTCGTGGGAGCTGGTGTGAAAAAATGAGTCCATTCCACGAACTCAGCCTGATGTTTTTTCGCCAAGCTGATCCAGCGGCGGACATCGGTGAAATCGAATTCATACTTGTCGTTGGCAACACGGCGGACGCGTAGAAGCTGAGCCGGCCGTTTTAAGATTTCATGCCGACCATTGAAGATCGGCGAGTAAATCACATTGAAATTATGATCGACGACATTCTTGATATACTCGTCGGCGAGTTTCCAGAACCTGTCTCCATATGGATCGATTTTGTAATACTCCCAAATCGAATCAGCGGATATCCAATTGGTGGCTGGAAAGTCTTTTCGCTTTTCCAGCACGAGCCGACGAATGTCGAGCTTGATTGGCAGCCGCACGCTGCTGGGTTTCGCGCCTGTCCAGCCTGGAAAACGGAAAGTGTCTTCAACGGTAAGGACGACGACTAGATCGTGGATTCCCACCGCCGCATCGGGAGGTACCGAGAAAGTAATCCAAAAGGTGCCGTTGGCTTGAGGTCCGACGTGGGCGGTCGGTTCGGGGTAGAGTGGGTCAGGTACTAGGCCCGGCACATGACCAATGCCGTCAACTTCGTCTAGAGGAACATCCGTATTTAATTGTTTTAGTGGAACGTATCCGACTCGACGAATTCGGGCATTGGAGAGATTGTCGCCCTCGAGGCTCGCTCGCACTCGAATACTGCAATCCTGCAAATTGCGAAAACAAGCCTGAAATGAAACGCGCGCGTTGCGAGCGCTTACCAGGACAAGGGGAGCAGCGCTGCCTGGAGGTGAATTGGGGTAGACACGTGTTAATGCGTTTTCCAACCAGAATTTGACCCCTGCGTGCTCGATTGCAGTATCAAGAGGCTCGGTCGTTGAAGCGAGAATATTAGTGGTGACCGCATGAGCCGTTGATAACCCCCATGTCGATGCACCGAGGGCGAACGTTTTCAATATATCGCGACGCTGCACATCCATCTCCCAGTGATCAGTAGTTGTGTTCGTTGCGGACGCTTGAGCTTAAAGATAAACCTACCCAATACGTCTAAAAACAAGAAGGCCGGGCCAAGTTGAGGCGGTGCCGTCCCAATGGCGAGGACTGGTCGCGGCCCTCCGTGCAAGAACAAAACCCGCATTACGCGATAAATTAATGAGCTTTCCAGTTCGCCGGCAAATCGGGAACCGTATCGCGGATAATCTCTACGATCGCTTGCCGATCTTCCTCCGTGAGATGCGAGAATTTGTCTGATGTCGAAGGTTGCGTGAGCACGTCCCAAAGACGCTGCCAAACGTACTCTAGCATTTCGGGCGGCAGCTTACGAAATGCGTTCGAGTAGATAAGGTAGCTGCATGGATACTTGAACAGTCGATGCTCCAAATCGAGCTCGCGCAAGGATCGCCCTTGGCGATCGTGAGGCCCTTGCTTGGCGAATTTCTCTGTAAACCCTGAAGTACCCTCAATCGGAGCAGTCAACGGAGCTTCATCAACAAATAGCAGCGACTCGACCAGCGAATCGCCCGCGCTCTGGATGCGATGCGTTACGCTTTCAAGTCGCTTGTCTTCCGGATCGCCCAGCGCTCGATTGAGGCTGGCTTGATAGTAAAGTGCTTCCCGCGTCACAAAGTTGGCTTGTGTCAGCCGGTTCTTCACAAGCGCCTGGTATTCTAAAACCATCAGCGCCACGATATCGCTGTGGGGTGTCAGGTAGTTATCTGTAGGTAGGCGATTGGCCAATGAGGTGATGTTTTGCCCCTCCTTGTTTTCGATCGGCCTGGATAGTTTTTTGTTCTCAACGATTAAATTGCCCAGATGAGTTTGCGAGCCATGTGTTCCTGTCACATACCAGCCGCCCCAGCGCTGCTCCAGCGGGGTTCGATAATCAACGGAATAACTCCCCTCGGAAAGTAATGGTTGGCCGCTGCGGTCGACGAACAGCGAGCGGACTAACAGACCGGGCACCGACTCGGTTCGAGATGAACTATGGCAGACAAGGCAGCTTTCCGTTTGTCGTTTGAAGCGTGGCATGTCGACCCGTTCTTGGTCGAGCGTATAAAACACGGTGCCAAGCTGTGGGTCGGTCGTGGCGATTTCGATTACATTTCCTCGATGACAGTAACCGACGTAAACCTCGTCGCTAAAGTAAAGCGCACGCGGAGTTCGTGGCGAAATCTTCTGTCGCTGCAAACTTGTTTGCGAAAAAACGAGAGCCTGAGACTCGATAGGAATTTGGAGCGTATGCAAGACTGACCGTAAATAGCCAAACCTGTCGTCAAAATCGAGTCGAACTTTGCCTGCTTCCAGTCGGGTCTGTAATTGCGAGATGGCATTCGCAGGTTCGCTTTGACTGTATTCAATGGGCGCTTGCTCGAATGTGTCGTCGCCCCGCGCGACGGCCGCGATGAAAGCAAGCGCCATGGCGAGCATCAAAGCACTTCGGAGAACAGGCATAGAATGACCCCAATGGCTACAAAAGCGTAAATCTACGAGGCTATTGGAATCTTCCGCTATCCCGCTGAATCCCCGCGTGAATATCTCTTGCTCTTGAATACTACATATAAAGGTGTAGAATTGCAAGTGAGCAATCCCAATGGGTGAGAAGTATGTTGCCAAAGACCGCGGAATACGCACTGAGAGCTATTGTGTGGCTAGCAGGAGATCCTGATACCGTTGCCTCGGCTGATCTTCTCGCCGAGAACACAAAGGTACCGCGACGCTATTTGCACAAGGTTTTGCAGGATCTTGCTAAAGCTAAGCTAGTTCGATCGCAATCGGGGCCTGGAGGCGGATATTCGTTGGCGTTGCTTCCGGAAAAAATCTCGATTCTACAGGTCGTCAATGCGGTTTCTCCCTTAGAGCGAATCCGTCAATGTCCATTGGGACTAAGTTCGCACACGCGACTCTGCCCTTTGCATCGCGAACTAGATAACGCTTACGCGGCCAACGAAAAGGCGCTGTCACGAGTGACAATCTCACAACTGATCCATTCAACGAGTTCGATCGTTCCTTTGTGCGAGGTAAAATGATGCATACACATTCGACCATGTCCCAGACGAAAGCGTCGATCCGCACACCCTCCATAGAAAAGATGCCTGGGCATTGGGTACTCGCCAGTATGGGAAAACGGGTTCTGCGTCCAGGTGGCCTGGAGCTTACGCGACAACTCTTGAACTCGCTCGATATTGCTCAGCAAGACGACGTAGTCGAATTTGCTCCCGGCTTGGGTGTTACGGCTCGGATGACACTGGCTCACAACCCACGTTCGTATACCGCCATCGAGCGCGACCGAAATGCTGCAAAAACGGTTGAGGCCTACCTTGTCGGTCCGGAACAACGTTGTTTGCTAGGCTCCGCGGATGCGACGGGGCTTCCCGACTTATCCGCCACCGTAGTCTACGGCGAGGCCATGCTTTCGATGCAGCCGCCTTCGGTAAAAACCAAAATTATCGCTGAAGGCGCTCGTATTCTTCGCCCCAATGGCCGGTATGGTATCCATGAATTGTGCTTGGTGCCGGACGACGTAAGCGAATCCATACGTCAATCGATCCAAGATGAGCTATCCGACGATATTCACGTCGGCGTTCGACCATTGACGGTTCGCGAGTGGCGCGGCCTGCTGGTGGCGGCTGGCTTCAAAGTGGTCGCCGAACACCGTGCCCCTATGCATCTTCTCGAACCCGCGCGAGTTGTGAGGGATGAAGGCTTGTTGCGTGCTATCCGATTCGCGTGGAACGTAGCGACGCACGCAGCCGCCCGACGGCGTGTGCTCTCAATGCGCAGAGTGTTCCGCAAATATGGCAGCCATCTAGCCGCCATCGTTCTTATCGCCAAAAAGAATGGATGAAGTGCAATATGAGCGAGCTTTACACGATGTTTGACAATCTAAACTGCGAGATCCAGCCTCCAGTTGATGGAACGCTCAGTCGCACGATTTACCAAGATGATCGATTGAAAGTCGTGCTATTCGGATTTGGAGCGGGCCAAGAGCTTTCGGAGCATACTGCATCGATGCCCGCGATCATGCATTTTCTCGAAGGAGAGGCGGAAGTTACGCTGGGGGCTGATGCTAAAGTAGCGACCGCTGGAACGTGGATTCACATGACGGCTCAGCTTCCCCATAGTATTCGTGCAAAAACGCCCGTCGTGATGTTGCTATTGCTGTTAAAATTGCCGGCAACATAAATCGCCAAACATTGCCTTGCTCTTTCATCTGGCAGAGACTACGTTGCAGTCACATCGTTCATCTTACAGGACGTATTTCATGCGGCGTGAAACAGCAATAGCTACTATCGCTGGCGTGAGCGCCACGTTCATTTTGGCGGCGCTCATTGTCATCGGATCGAGACGGCTCTCGCATTTTGACGCGGCACTCATTGGCTATACGTTTGCGACGCTGTTTGCTACCTTTGGGATTATGTACCGCTATGCGATCTGGCTACAACGACCTCCCACTTGGCTCTATTGGAAGCGCGGTTGGCAGCTTTTTTTCAATCCGCGCCATTTGCCTCGCAATCTCGCCGTGTGGCTGGGCAGATTGGCGAATGCGTTTATTCTAAATCGCTTCATTTGGCGGCGCAGCATGATCCGCGGTGCAGCGCACTGGTTGATCCTGTGGGGCTGCCTCGTCGCGTCGGCGATCACGTTTCCGCTGGTGTTCGGCTGGATTCACTTCGTCGTCGACGACAACTCGATGGAACGATACCGCGTGGTCGTCTTTGGCTTCGAAACGTTTTCGTTCCCGGTTGAGTCGCTATTGGGAATGGTCATCTTTCACGGCCTTGTGTGGGCCTCGTTGCTCGTAATCGCTGGCGTCATGCTGGCCATGCGGCGCCGGATGCGCGACCGAGACGCCGCGGCCATGCAACAATTCGGCGAAGATATCGTGCCGCTTTTGCTGCTCTTTGCGATCAGTGTCACCGGATTGATGCTTGTCGTCAGCTATGAGTGGATGCAAGGCTACGCATACGAATTCCTGGCGATTCTCCACGCGGCGATCGTCATTCTCACGCTTGTATGGCTGCCGTTTGGGAAGTTCTTCCATATTTTTCAGCGACCGGCTCAGCTTGGTGTGTCCTTCTACAAGGATGTGGGCATGCGAGGCGAGCAAGCGCATTGCGGTCGTTGCGGCCAAGCCTTCGCGTCGAAGCTCCAAATTGAGGATTTGATCGAAGTTCAGCGACAGCTAGGGTTCAATTACGAAACGCCGAATGCCTCCATTGACCACTTTCAACGGATCTGTCCTCGTTGCCGACGGCTGCTGCCGGCGCTCGTCCAAGGCCGACTGTGGCGATCGAGTCAGCTTGCTAGCGAAAGGATACCCGACTCCGCATAGTCGGGTGCTACTGCCGCTTTAACAGACAAGTAAAATGTTTATGGCTCAGGAACCAGTCAATCCGATCGATACGATCCGTGTTTTTGGACCGCACTTGGCGTTCTCCAGTGGGCAGCGATTGGATCGTGGGATTGAGGCAGACCGGCTGGTGAAAACGCACTGCTGCTTTTGCGGTCAGCAATGTGGCATCCAACTCAAGATAAAGAATAACGAGGTAATCGGCTTCGAGCCTTGGGAAGACTTTCCCTTTAACCATGGCATGCTCTGTCCAAAAGGAGTGAAGCGTTATTTGCAGGGGGCACATCCTGATCGGCTCGTTTCTGCGTATGAGCGCGATCCAGCTAGTGCAGGAGGTTTTCGACCGATCGGTTATGAACAAGCGATTAAGCGAGTTGCAGAAAGTTTTCAGCGCGTTCAATCACAGCACGGCAACTCGGCGGTCGGAATTCTCAGTGGCGCCAGTCTGACTACCGAGAAAACCTATTTGATGGGCAAGTTTGCTCGCATGTGCCTGAAGACGGCCAACATCGATTACAACGGCCGCTTGTGTATGGTGAGCGCGGCGGCCGCGAACAAAAAGGCCTTCGGAATCGATCGGGCGGCGAATCCCTGGTCTGATATTCTCCAGACGGATGTGGTTTGGATTAGCGGCGCTAATGTTGCCGAATGTGCGCCCATCACTACCAGCTATGTTTGGCAAGCGCGAGAGTTTGGCGCGAAGGTGATTGTAGTCGATCCCCGCATAACCCCCGTGGCACGTACGTGTGACTTGTTTCTCCCGGTGAAACCGGGACGCGATGTCGCGCTCTTCAATGGCATCCTCCATTTGATGATCAAGCACGATTGGATCGATCACGCGTTTATCGACCGGTATACAGTTGGTTTCGACGCCGTCGCCGAGCATGTAAAAGATTGGGCTCCGCGGCGCACGGCGGAAGTCACAGGAATTGCCGAAAAATCGATCCGTCAGGCTGCGGAGATGTGGGGCACGGCGGCAACCAGCTTTTTGCTGCATGCACGCGGCATCGAGCATCACAGCCACGGTGTTCAGAACGTGCTGGGGGCGATCAACATCGTATTGGCATCCGGACGGATTGGGCGTGCGAACTGTGGTTACGCGACCATTACCGGTCAGGCAAACGGCCAAGGGGGCCGCGAGCATGGCCAAAAATGTGACCAACTACCGGGCGGCCGCGACTTGGCCAATCCCGAGCATCGAGCCCATGTCGCTCGCGTATGGGGAATCGACCCAGGCGAGCTTCCCCAACCAGGCGTCGATGCCTACGAAATCTTTCGTCTTATCGACCGCGGTGAAATCAAAGCGCTGTTATCGATATGCTTTAATCCAGTTGTTTCACTGCCGGACAGCGAGTTTGTAAAACGGATGCTCGACAAGCTCGATTTTTATGTGGCGATCGACTTCTTTCTCAACGACTCGGCCCGACATGCCGATATCGTGCTTCCAGGCTCACTGCATGAAGAGGATGAAGGGACGGTAACTCAGATTGAAGGGCGGGTCATCAAGATCAATCAAGCCGTCGATCCGCCAGGAGACGCACGGCAAGATTGGCGGATCATTCAAGACATTGCCGCTGCAATGGGGTGCCCGCGCGGCTTTACCTTTGATTCGCCGCGCGAAGTGTTTGACGAGTTGCGCCAAGCAAGCGCTGGCGGAATCGCCGACTATTCCGGAATTACCTACGAAAAGATCGAAAGACAAAGCGGCGTATTTTGGCCGTGTCCGACTGACGACCATCCGGGGACACCGCGGTTGTTCGAGGCGGAAAGTTGGAATCCAGTGGCGCGCGGCGCCGGGCCATTTTATTTTCCGGATGGAAAGGCGAGGTTCAATGTCGCCGAATATCGACCGCCAACAGAAGACGTAGACGCTGATTATCCCGTGATTCTTACTACGGGCCGTGTTGTAAGCCAGTTTTTATCCGGCACCCAGACGCGCCGGATCGGGCCTCTTGTGGAAATGTACCCCGAGCCTCGCGTTGAAATCCATCCATTGTTGGCCAAACAATACGATTTGACAGACGACGACTGGGTTACGGTTGAAAGCCGGCGAGGCAGTTGTACGTTGCGGACGCAGGTGGTGCGTACCATTCGTCCCGACACCGTTTTCGTTCCTTATCATTGGGCAGGCCCGAAAAGCATCAATCGATTGACAATTGCCGCACAAGATCCAATCTCCAAAATTCCTGAGTACAAAGTTTGCGCTGTCCGCTTGCGCAAGGCGGATGGCCCACCTGAATACACATCTCAACGCGAACCCCAGCAGTAACAAAGCACTGCTTGATCATGCCTGACGAAAAATACTTCTTCATCGACCCGAATCGCTGCATCGGCTGCCAGTCTTGTGTCCAGGCATGCAGCGAGTGTGATACGCACAAAGGTCATTCGATGATTCATCTGGAGTACGTCGATCGCGCCGCCTCGCCACAAACGCTGCCCATTGTATGCATGCATTGCGACTCACCGACTTGTGCCGAGGTTTGCCCGGCCGATGCCATCAAACGCACCAGCGATGGCGTGGTCCAAACCGCCCGCAAGCCTCGTTGCATCGCCTGCAACAATTGTGTGTTATCGTGTCCTTTTGGCGTGCCCAAAATGAATGTCGGCTTTGAATTGATGATGAAGTGCGACATGTGTTACGACCGCACATCCGTTGGACGGAGTCCGATGTGCGCGACTGTTTGCCCGAGCCGAGCCCTCCACTATGGAACTTGGGACGAGATTGAAGCGATGCGTCCCAGGTCGATGCCTCAAAATCAATTTCGTTTTGGCAACCAAGAAATTCGCACGAAGGTTTATATGATGGTGCCAAGAGATGTCCCAAGTGAGCACTTGGACGTTGTATCGGCCCTTTGCAATTCGGCCGGTGAAGTCTCACCGCCAATCGAACACGCAGTCCAGGCCGATGATCCGATGCTCATGGCGCTGTATGAAGCACCTGGAAGAGTGAAATCATGAATGTTGAAGGTGACCCAGAACTTCATACCGTGCCGCCCGATCGTGGTGAGATGGTTGATCAGCCCCTATGGCGTCAAGATTTTCCCATCGATACGTCGCAAGACGCCTACGTCGCGCGGCGAGATTTTACGAAGTTTCTTGGCCTGACCAGCTTGGCGTTTGTTGTAGGTCAGTTCTGGATCGCTGTGCAAAACAGTTGGCGAAAGAGCCGTGGTGCGCTTCCAATCGTCGAAATCGTGAGTCTCGATAAGGTGCCACTGAATTCGGCACAACCCTTTCACTATCCGACATCTGCCGATCCAGCAGTCCTTGTCAAACTTGGTGAAGACGAACTGCTTGCCTACAGCAGTCAATGCACGCATCTGCAATGTCCTGTGTTGCCAGAACTCGATCAGCATCGATTCCGGTGCCCGTGTCACGCTGGCTATTTCGACGTGAAAACGGGGCGTCCTCTGGCGGGCCCGCCGCGCCGCCCGCTCTCACGGATCAAGCTTAAAGTACAAAACTCAACCGTCTATGCGACCGGCATCGAACGGAGCGAATCATGAGCACCAAGCGGCCGCTTTCACGCCATGAACGAACGATCATTGTTAACGGTATACTCTGCATCGTGCTGACGCTGATTCTGATGCAACTCTGGTTGCTTACAGCCACAATGAATGCGTGGCTTGGTGGGGAAGAGACAGTCATCTGGCCTGCCGCGGCAGCCAGTTCTGTTTGTTTTCTCTTGATAGCCGGACTATTGTACTATTTATTTCGCTTGGATTGATGTGATTAATGCCATCGACCGACAGCCAAAGCCAGCGGCCGCCCATCGCTCGCGATCTGCACCCAGCCTATTTTGCGATGGTAATGGCCACCGGAATAGTCTCAGTTGCCGCGCAATTGCGCGGGCTGACGCATGTAGCACACGCACTCTTGTGGTTGAACGTGGCCTTCTATGCGGTACTTTGGTCTTTGACTTTTCGTCGCATCGTTAGCTTTCGTCAACAATTTCTCGCCGATTTGCTGGATCATGGTCGTTGTGTTGGCTTTTTTGCGACGGTGGCTGCCACTTGTGTTCTCGGCAATCAATTCATTGTGGTTGAACTACGCCCGGCCGTCGCTATTACGTTATGGATCTTCGGCATCGCATTGTGGGCTGTCGTTACGTACTCGGTGCTTGCGATTCTTACGGTCAAACCGGACAAGCCAAGCTTAGCCGAGGGTATCAACGGTGGTTGGTTAGTTGCAGTAGTGGCGGCGCAAGCTGTGGCTTCGCTGGGCGGCTTAGTGGCTCCGCACTTGATGGCAACGCGCGATGCCGCCCTCTTTTTTGCACTGATCATGTGGCTGGGCGGAGGCATGCTGTACGTTTGGATCATTGCCCTGATTTTCTATCGCTACACGTTCTTTCCGCTTGACCCCCGGCAACTCGCTCCGCCCTATTGGATCAATATGGGCGCGATGGCGATCTCTACGTTGGCCGGTACGATTCTCGTTCAAAACGCAACTAGCTTTCCACTTCTCACGCAATTGGAGCCCTTCTTAATCGGATTGACACTTCTCTTCTGGGCTACTGCAACATGGTGGATTCCACTGCTACTGATTTTAGGTGCATGGCGGCACCTTGTTCGGCGTGTCTCGATTGCTTACGACGCTGTTTATTGGAGCGCCGTCTTCCCGTTGGGGATGTACACTGCTTGTACGCATCGCTTAATAAAGATTGTCGATCAACCGTATTTGGACGTAATTCCTCAGTACCTAATGTATATTGCGTTAGGAGCATGGGTCGTTACCTTTGTCGGTTTACTGCACCGACAATTTAATTGGTTACGCCAGATATGAAAGATGCCTGCTTCAGGTATTGAGGAAGAATTGCGCACTACCAAATGCTTGTTCTCCTGAGCGCGCTTTGTGCGAGCGCCTCTGCGAAACAAGTAGGCAAGTCATCGTTGCTATTGGCGGTTGAAGCGGCAATCCACGGAAGAGTATCGTCGAGTAAACACGTTTCTCGCGCTGCCACCCAGCCTCAAGGCATCTGCTTACAGTCTAAGCAATGTAGCGATGTTTTCTCCCAGCACTTTCTTCTCATCAGCTTCGCTGAGTTCGGCCTGACGTATTACCTGAATCTGAGTAGTTGGCCAGACATGTGGAGCATTGGAGCCAAAGACGACCCTGTCAGCGCCGATCTCTTTTACAGCATGCCGAATCCAGTGAGGCTCCATTACCGCAGTCGTTGCGAGATAAATGTTCGGGGCTTGTCGAGCTGCGGCAATCGCCTCGGCGACATAGTAGCGATAGCCCATGTGGTCCATGATCACGGGTACATTGGGGAAAGCCTTTGCTAATACCGCAATCTCAAGCGGATGACCAAGAAATGTACCTGAATGAATGGTAACGGGAATTCTTAGCTCTTGAGCCTTTCGCATGAGTGAGTGTGCAACCGTCCCAACTAGTCGTACAAAATGATGCGTTGGCATCAATTTCAACGCGACAAAACCCCATTCCCGCACGCAAATCTCCAGTTCGCTTACAGAGGCTTCCCCAAAGTTTGGATTGATCCAGGCACAGGGCAGGAAGAAGTCTTTGCCAGCCGGATGCGCCGCGAGGATTTCAGCGAGCTGCTTGTTATCCGGTTGCACTCCAATCTCCGAGATAACGACAGCCTTAGAAACTCCACCTTCACGGCAGAGAGTCTCGAGTCCATCAAGGCCAAAACGCTTGCCAGCAAGAGGTTGATTCACGAGATAAGTTTCGCAGTCGAATATCAAATTACGCTCCAGTCTTGAGGGCGAATACCTCGGCATTCACAACGTTGTGCGGTGATTGGCCGTTTAACACGCGTCGGATATTGTCCGCGATTCCCCGGCAAACTCTTTCCAGGCTCTCCCATGTTGCCGCCAAACGATGTGGAGTTCCTACAACGTTGTCGAGCGCAAGTAACGGATTGTCAGGGGAAGCAGGCTCATTTTCCCAGACGTCTAAGCCTGCACCCGCGATTTGCTGCTGCTGCAGCGCCGACAATAACGCAGACTCATTCACGAGACCGCCGCGACCCACATTGATGAGGTAGGCCGAGGACTTCATTCGAGCCAACTCGGCGGCACCGATCATATTTTTCGTCTCGGCAGTAAGGGCAGTTGTGAGTACGACAAAGTCCGACTCGGCGAGAAGTTGGTCGAGCGCAATCATTCGGTAGTCGCTGCCAACATTTTCTTGTTTGACGTAGGGGTCGTAGGCGACGATTTGCATATCTAGCCGGCTAGCGAGGTTGCCCAGCTCACGCCCGATACGGCCAAAGCCGATAACCCCTAAGGTTTTCCCCTGGATCTCGATCCCACGATGTTGATGGCCCCGATCACCACGATTTCCAATGTCTTGCATGTGGCAACGAAGTCGCTTTGCAAGGGCGAACATCAAGGTTAACGCCGCTTCAGCGACAGATCGTGAAAAGTAGGGGTTGATACAGACCGGGATCATGAGCGAGGTCGCGGCAGGAATATCGATATGATTGTAGCCAACTCCCCAAGCGCTTAGCATCTTCACCGCGCGCATATCCGCCATATCCTGGGCTGTCACGGGGTTGGTTCGGGAGACCCAAATCGTGGCCTCGGGTTTTGCATTCGTGATGGCGTCTATTGACGCATTGCCAGGGTGAACAAACTCGACAAGTCCGGTGAGGCCCTGAAAGTGTGCCTCCATGACGGAAGTGATTGGTATGTCAGTGAATATGATTTTAGGCGTGGGGGGCATAGTAATGGGGCTGGCAATAGCGATGTTCTGTCGTGCTGCACCTCAGATTAATATGGTCAGCGAGTGATTTTTCGCTGATTTATGAGGGGAAGGTAAGTGATGCAGTTAATTAATCTTGATGGGTGCAGGAGACTTATTGATATAAATGCAATAAAATTGTCTGAATAAGTACAAGACCAGTCAATCTACTTGACTGAATTTGATCAGAGTGCGACAATCAGTGATCAATGGAAGAACAACGATCCTATTTGATGTCCATCTCTCACTTACGAATTGTGCAGTTTGTCCTCGGTTTTTGCTAATCCAAGCTCCTCTGATTCAATGCATTTGATGGATTTAGTTCTCCATTTGAAAGGGCTCGTAGCAGGGGGCAAAACATGGCGACTTTTTATTTAGAGCAGAAAAAAATAGACGCCTAAAAACTAGGTAAAAGGCGAACAACGATGGTTCTAGTCGTTGAACACATCGAACATAATTCTGAGTCGTTCCGGCTACTTTCGTGGTCGAAGAATATTTCTTCGGTTGAAGTCGTCGGCCCGCGAAACTCTAGAAGACAGATTCGTGGTCTGGGGGACATCTGGCACGTCCACGGTGATGTGGAACTCACTCTCTTTGAAAGTGGCGCGGGCATCCGAGTGATCGGAGATAGCTCGCTTCCGGTAAGCAAGCCAGAGCTAGTGATGATCGGTCCGCATGTGCCGCATTGCTGGAATTGCCACACGGATTCGAGAGGCTTGTCACTGCAATTTTCGATTGAACCAAGCAATCCATTGCGAGGATTGCCGGAGTGGGGAGTGCTGTCCGAATTAATGAATGAAAGTAGCCGGGGATTGATTTTTTCAGCAGATGTCGTGGCAAAAGTGCGCGCGATCCTGCAGCGGATGATTGGCGAGGCAGGCCTGGCTCGCCTGGCAAGTTTCATTGAGTTGCTTTCGACGCTCGATCGTCGGCAGGCCCAGCCATTATCCAGCAAGAGTTATTTTGCCCACGATACCGGGACAAGCTATCCAGAGATTCAAAAGGCTGTGCTCGAGATACTGAGCCGATTTCATGAAGATATTAGTCTCATGGATATGGTCGCAATGACTCATTTATCGCGAGCGACCTTTTGCCGTGAATTCAAAAATTACACGGATCGCACGTTCGTGCAGTTCTTGAACGAAGTAAGAATCAATTCAGTGCGCCAACAATTACTACGCACGAATGATCCGGTCAGTGAAATCGCGTTTGCCGCGGGATTCGATAATTTGTCCCATTTTAATCGCGTTTTCAGACGATTCACGGGCACGAGCCCGCGGGAGTACCGTAATCGCCTTTCTGTCGCGCCTAACATTTGTTCAAGCGAAGGACTGCTCCCATTCGGGCCGGAATCGGTGACCCGGACTCAGTATCAGCTATAAGATGTTCAGCGACCGGCCAGCGAGGTGCGCGACTTTTGATACAAAAGCATTATTTCGCGACAAATTGTGTAGCGAATTGTATACGCTGGGAAATACAATCGAAGCTGGCGGAGTTTAACGCCAATCGGTTTAGGTGTACAGGTGGTTCTCTGGGCTCGGTGGCAATCCGTTGTCAAAAGTGTGTTGCGAAAAGCAAGCTAGCTTCAAATGCTAGTAGTTGGCGATGGCGCGATTGACGGCGGCTCGTCAAACCTTGTCTGTAAAGTCTGTGGTACGTTAACTCATCCAAATTGGTATAGGTGGGACTAGGTGAGCTCGCGCTGTGCAGGAATCGTTCTGCAGTGACTAAAGTGCTGTCGGAACAACCTGTTTGGCAGGAGGTTCGTGTTTGTTTGCAAGTTTGTTCACGAAGTCGTGGAGATCGATGGCCTCAATCGTTTGGTCGAGGTACAGCGGAAAGAGGTGGTTGGGGCTTATATGACTAGAACCAATTTCGAATCCTTTGTAGCTGCTGGCTGAGGCTGCGAACCGCTCGGCAGGTGGCCTGAAATAGGTCAGCTACATTCGACTTTGAAACTGATTATTAGTCATTCGGTTTTAGAGGATGGTTCGGCGTCAGGACGACATCCTAGTACGGATAGGCCTTATTCAAGGGATTCCTCAAAAAAGAAAGTGAGAGCTAATGATGAGACAACAAAAACTTTTGTCCAACATGAAGGCGCGCTGCCTTGTAAGCGTATGGCAGCCTCGACTTGCGACGCTGGCAATCCTGCTGAGTGTAGTTTCTACGGCGACCGCCGCACCGATCATCCCCATCTACCACAACACGCTGGATGACCTGGCCTCGGCGGAGGCCCTTGGCGGCGTGCTCATGCAAAATTCCAACCCTTCGGCTGGTCCCGCTATCCCACCCAGCTTTGCGCCGGGCGTGGTCGGGAACAAATTGCTCACGGCAACGCGCACCAGCGGGGTCGCCAACGATCGCGCGACTACCGCCGCCTGGCTCAGATGGGGGTCGGCCGCAGTTCAAGGCATCTTTGGCACCAATGAGGCCCCAATCTACAAAGATGCCGACGGAATCACGATCGACCTGTATTTTTCGGGC
>CAZJWY010000104.1:0-1034 GCA_964549545.1 uncultured Planctomycetaceae bacterium
TGAATCATCCCTAAGACCGACCCAAGATGGGTCGGTCTTAGGGATGATTCAAAAATAGCTTCGGCAATTGGGATTCACCACGGAGACACGGAGGACACAGAGAAGGCAGAAGTAGAGAGAGAAGAACACTAATCGCCACTAATGTACGCTAATCAATCAGAATCAAGAGTGAGACGGAAATAATCTCTTCTTTGATAGTTGATATTAGCGGGGATTAGGGAAGATTAGTGTTCCTATTTCTCCTGGATATCTTCTCCGTGCCCTCTGTGTCTCCGTGGTTATTCTGAATCCGTGGTTATTCCGAAAATCGGGAAGTTATGATTGAGTCGTTCCTTAGCTCGACTGCCCCCCTCGAATCATCGCAACCGATTCGATCGGGATGACGACCGGCCAGAGTAGCCAGGCTATGTATTCAACAGCGCGCTAAGCTGGCCAGGCACGATCCCCACGCTCCTTGCGGCTTTATTCGATTCGCCCACTTCGCGGCTCAACTGATCCAATTCGATGGCGTCCACCCAACCCAAAACCTCTGTCGTCGCTTGCCCGAAGTGTGGATCGCCCCTCGCTGTTCCGCGCTCCATGATCGGGCAGCGCGCTCGTTGCGCCGCATGCTCGACAGCGTTTATGATCACCCCGCCATCAAATCAGGTTGCAGCAGCCAAAGCTCCACCACCTCCCAAGCAACCAGAGCCGCCGTCAGACGTCCCCGAGCACGTTGGCTTCAACTGCCGCGTTTGCAATGCCCGTCTGTTCGCCCTCACACAGAATGTGGGGCAAAACCAGAAATGCGAGGAATGCGGCGCCCTCACGGTCGTCCCGCCACCGCCTCCTCCCGCCGGCAAAAACATGCCCGCCGCTCTGGAGGGCGAGCAATACGAACTTTGGGATGCCGACGAGCAGCCGCTTCCCAGTCAACTCATTGCATCCCAACCACAGACGGTCACGCTCCAATGCCGCCGCTGCGATACGGTAATGCACCCCGAGGCCCGTCTGGTCGGTCAACCTATCCGTTGCCCCGATTGCGGCACGACGAA
>CAZJWY010000104.1:1044-4868 GCA_964549545.1 uncultured Planctomycetaceae bacterium
GTTCCACCGCCGCCACGGCCGGTCGTTCGCAAACCCGTCCTCGCATCCGATGCAACGACTCCTCAACTCGACCCAGCCGCCGATCCAGGCGAGCGGCCGTACGTGCCAGCCCCTGTCGGAAAGATGCTGCATGAAGATGAGCAGGAAGAAGAGTACCGCCGAGCCTTGGAAAAGTCGCAGCGCACGGGCAAGCCGATGGAAATCGACCATCGCGGCCGGCCGATCATGCCGCGCTGGCCGCTTGTGTCTGGTGTCTTGCCATTTTTGTTTTCTCGTGGCGTGCCGGTTGTTTGGTTCTTGATGTCGGGCGGTCTGGCGCTGGCAACTTATGTCTTGGTCAGCGGCATCGTAGCGGCTGCGGGGGGCGGCGCGTTTGTGGGCGTTCCCATGCTCGCCCTCGGCAGCGCCCTAATGATGATCGTGGCCTCCGGCGTCTATAGCTGCTTGCTGCAAATCGTCATGGAAAGCTCCGAAGGCAACCGAGTCGTTCACCATTGGCCGGTCTTCACCGATTGGTTCGCCGCGCTATTGTGGGTGGGAGTCGCCGTTCCGTTTAGCGCCGTGCCAGGCTGGGCAATCAGCCAGATACCAAGCATCGGCACCGATCCGGAAGTTCGTGCGATCCTCACCATCGCCAGCATTCTCGTCTTTCTGCCGATCATCATGCTGTCGCAGCTCGACATCAACTCACCGGCGGGAATCCTCTCCGGGCGAATCCTCAAGAGCCTGCTGAAATGCCCGTTCTCGTGGATGCTCTTCTATTTCGAAATCGCCACGCTCGCGGCGATCTGCGGCCTGGCGACTTATTTCGTCGCCCAGAATTATCCGAGCGCCGCCCTGTGGCTCATGCTGCTTTATACGGCCGCGCTGATTCTTTTCGCCCGACTGTTAGGCCGACTGGCCTGGCGGCTCGCCGAGGCGATGCCGCTTGAAGATGCGCCTGCTTGATACTCTTGATAACTGCAGCTAACGAATCTTTGGGTGCCATGACCACTGCTCGGAGTGGCCATGTTTTAGCAGCCTTTCGCCATGCCCACGCAAAGCCGTGGGCATGGCGCCCTCTTTCATAGTGTCGCTTGCTGCGCAGGGTCATTAGGTGGTACGGGCTTCAGTCCGTAGCCGCAACTCTTTTGTCACGGAGACGCTTTGCGCCTCCTACAGACCTGTCTTGCGGACTACTGGACGGACTAAAGTCCGTCCCCACGATCGACTACAAGAAGTACCGCACTGCGTTCTGAAACACCCGCAGGCCATCCCCGACCTCGCGCTTCGTCTCGCGAGTCCACCGCGGGTGCTGCGTCGGATCGACAAACCGCTCCGGATGCGGCATCAGACCGAACACGCGTCCTGTCTCATCGCATACGCCAGCGATATTTCCCATCGCGCCGTTCGGATTGTCAGGATAAGGCACCGCTCCCCCCTGCTCCGTGGGCGACTTGGCCATATATCGCATCACTAGCCGCCCCTGCAATTCCATATCCGCTAGGATCTTCTCGTCTCGCAACATGAACTTCCCCTCGGCGTGCGCCACGGGAAGTTCGATCTCTTCAATGCCTTGCAAAAAGACGCATCGATTCGCCTCCACGCGCAGCCGCACCCAGCGAGCCTCGAAGCGTCCCGAGTTATTCAACGTCAGCGTGGCGGTTGCTCCCTTTTCATCCGGTACGACGAGAAGATTGGTCTTCATCAGTATCTGAAAGCCGTTGCACACGCCGAGGATCAACTTTCCGCCCGCGCGAAGCTCTTCGAGCACTTCGGCCAAGTGGTGCTGCATCTGGTTGCCCAAGATGCGCCCGGCGGCGATGTCGTCGCCATAGCTGAAGCCGCCCGGAATGCACAACACCTGAAAATCAGCCAACCGTTTTGGCGTCTCCAGTAGCCGATTGATATGCCAACGCTCTGCCTCGCCACCAGCCAGCTCGAAAGCATGAACGGTTTCCACATCGCAATTCGAGCCCGGTGCTCGCAGTACCAATATTCGTGGACGTGCCATAACTTATTCCCCCCTCTCCTTCCGGGAGAGGGCCGGGGTGAGGGTGCCTCGGATATATTTGCCTGATTCTATTTGTCCTACAGCCTATGAATTACCACTCTCATCCAACCGCTCGCGTTAATAACGCAGCGTCGCTTGCCACGCCTCTTTCAATTCGAAAATGTCAGCGTCGACGAGACTCGTAGCTCCATCGTGCAATCTAAGTCGTTCTTCCGCCGTCACTTGTCCCACCTTCGCAAAAGGCACGTCACCAAGCTCCCTCTCAAACTCCACGGCATGCGCAGGCTCGACTTCGCACAGAAACCGCGAGTTCGATTCACTGAACAACCGCACTTCAGCCGACGCCGCGGCCCCGTCCACTCGCATCGCACCAACGTCGACCTTCGCGCCGAGCCCACCGGCAAACGCCATCTCAGCCGCCGCCGCCGCCAAGCCGCCCTCGCTCAAATCATGGCACGCCCGCAACAGTCCGCTGGCAATCGCGCGATGCACCGTTGCGAAGATCCGCCGAGCCTGCTCGACATTGACCGTCGGCACATTGCCGCTCGAAAGCTCATTGACCAAGTCATAGTGAGAACCGCCCAACTCGTCGCGCGTCTCGCCAACCAAATACAACAGATTGCCTGCCTGCTTCAAATCCATTGTCACACAGCGAGCCACATCCTCGACCTGCCCCAGCGCGCTAATCAGCAGCGACGGCGGGATCGCAATCGTTTGCCGTTGGCCATTGCCATCGACATAGCTGAACTCGTTGTTGAGGCTATCCTTGCCGCTGATGAACGGCGTCCCCAGCGCGATCGCCATGTCATGACAAGCCAAAGCCGCTCGCACAAGGCTGCCAAGTGTCTCCGCTCGTTCGCAATCACCCCAACAGAAATTATCCAGGATCGCAATTCGAGTTGGATCAGCGCCGACCGCCACGCAATTCCGTATCGCCTCGTCGATCGCGCTGGCTGCCATGTGGTACGTATCGAAATCGCCGTACCGTGGATTCATCCCACAGGCGATCACCACACCGCGCCGTGAACTCAATACGGGCCGTATCACCGCCGCGTCGCTCGGCCCGTCGTTCGCCACGCCGACAAACGCCTTCACCGCGCTCCCGCCCTGCACTTCGTGATCATACTGCCGAACGATCGACTCCTTGCTCGCCACATTGGGCGACGAGAGTATCTTCACCAGATCACCAGTGTAATCATCCTTAGAAAGCCGCGACCGCTGGTCGCGCTCTGCGTTTCCGCGACCAGCGGTCGCGGCTTTATGAAACACGGCCTGCCTCACGACCGGCGGCCGCCCCTTGTGCAAAAACTCCATCGCCAGGTCGGCAACTTGCTCGCCGGCATAGAAAAGCTGCAACCGTCCCGTCGGCACAAAGCGCCCAATGACCGTGGCCTCGACATTCTCCGATCGGCACAGCGCCTCCAGCTCCGGCCAAGATGCCTCCGGCACCGCCAGCACCATCCGTTCCTGCGCCTCGGAAATCCAAATCTCGGTGTACGACAACCCCGCGTACTTAAGCGGCGCCTGATCCAAGTGCACTTCCGCCCCAATCTTCTCGCCCATTTCGCCGACCGCGCTGCTAAAGCCACCCGCCCCGCAATCGGTCACGGCGTGGTACAACCCGCGATCGCGGGCCACGAGTAGCACATCGAGCACCTTCTTCTCTTCGATCGCGTTGCCAATCTGCACCGCGCCGCCCGATACGTGCTCGCTCTGGCTGGTCAGCTCGGCGCTGGAAAACGTCGCGCCATGAATTCCATCCCGGCCCGTGCGCCCGCCGACCGTCACAATCAAATCGCCCGGCTCGGTCTGCTTGTGCGACTTGTCGCGC
>CAZJWY010000104.1:4878-18337 GCA_964549545.1 uncultured Planctomycetaceae bacterium
CGCGCGGCAATACACCCACGTTGCCGCAAAACACGAGCGGATTGCCCAGATACCGCTCGTCGAAATAAACAGCGCCGTTAACCGTGGGAATCCCCATCCGATTCCCATAATCGCGCACCCCCTCGACCACTCCCCGCATCACCCGCCGCGGATGGATCACACCCGGCGGCAACTCCCGGTGCCCCGTATTGGAAACTCCCCTTCTCCCCTCCTCCCCCTCTCCCCCTCTTCCCAAATCCGGCGGCGCGAAGCAAAACACATCCGTGCTACAAACCGGCTTCGCCCCCATCCCCGTCCCCATGATGTCGCGAATCACGCCGCCGACGCCCGTGTTCGCGCCACCGTACGGCTCAAGCGCCGAAGGATGGTTGTGCGTTTCCACCTTGAACGCGATGTTCACACTTTCGTCGAAGCGCACAATGCCCGCGTTGTCCTCGAACACGCTCACGCACCAGTCATTCGCACCCAGCCGTTCCCGAATCTTCTGCGTGGCGGCGAAGATCGTCTCCTTGAGCATGTTGCCGAATTGCCGCTCGCCATTTTCATCACGATAGGCGATCCGACCGGCCAGCGTCTTATGGCTGCAATGCTCACTCCAGGTTTGAGCGATCGTCTCAAGCTCAACGTCGGTCGGCTCACGCCCCAACTCGCGGAAGTGGCTCCGAATCGTTTGCATCTCGGCGAGCTGCAAGTAAAGCTGCCCCTCGCGGCTCAGCTTCATGAGCGCCGCATCATCAAGTTCCTGCACTGCGATCGTGCGCAACTCGAACTGATAAGGCCGCCCCAACTCGAGTTGCTTAAGCGAAAGCGGTCCCAAAAACGTTTGCTCGATCGCGTCATTCGCCAGCAGTCGCGTGCTCAGCGCTTTCACTCCCGCCTCGTCCGCGCCGCTGATCCAATACTTCCGCAGCGTAGCTACCGCTTCTGGCCGAATCCCCAAATCATTCGCTGCCGCGATGACGCTCTGCGACACCGGGTCCATCACGCCCGGCTTCAGTAACACAGTCACGCAAGAGGATTGCGGATCATTCGAATACAATCCGAAATCCAAGTTTCCCGCTCCCACACGGCCCACCACCGCCCGCTCCACCACTCGATCGACCAACAATTCGTCGGCCAACCGCTCGACGTCCGCGCACTGAAGCGATTCACCTTGAACCAGATAACCATGCGCCGCCGCCACGCGTAGATCGTGAGCAATCCCCAACTCGCGCGCGGCCGTGGCGACTCGCTCTCCAGCCCGGTCCGGCTGTCCTTCTGCCGGATGAATATCAATCTCCCAAAGCATCGCGGTCCCGCTTCCTTTTAGCCGCCGTTTCCAAAATAGAAAACAAACATTCGTTATCGCCCTGTTCCAACGCCTTTCGCAGCTTGCCGACGGTTTGTTCCAGCTTGCTTAGACCGTCCACCACATGCTGTCGATTAGCAGTCAAAATCGCCATCCACAGATTGGGATCTCCTCCGGCAATTCGTGTGGTGTCGCGCCAGCCAGTCGCCGTTAGATACAGCAGCTCCGCCGGCGTGGCCGCCGCCATCGCGACCGCCGCCAAATGGGGCACATGACTCGTCAGCGCCAGCGCATCATCATGTTGCGCCGGCGACATCTTCTGCACATTCGCCCCCAAGGCTTGCCAAAATCCCACCACCTCGGTCACGGCAGCCGTGCGGGTCAGTTCGGTCGGCGTCACCACGACCGTTCGCCCCTCGAACAAATCTGCCCGCGCATGCTCCGGCCCAGTTCGATGATCGCCAGCCAGTGGATGGCTGCCCACGAACCGCGGTCCACTCCGCCGTCCGGCCAGCCCGGCATCCGCGGCCGCGACAATCGCCTCTTTCGTGCTGCCGACGTCCGTGATGAGCGACGTGGCCGGGCAAACCGCCGCCGCCTGAACGACTCGCTCGGCGATCGAATCGACCGGCGTTGCGATGACGATCAATTGCGCCTCCGCCACTCCGTTGGCCAGATTGGTGACGCCCTGGTCGATCGCGCCCACGCTGCGCGCCGCGTCCAAGCTCGTCTGGCGACGACCGATGCCGATGATCCGCTGCGCAAGCTTCCGCTCGCGCAGCGCCAGCCCGATCGATCCACCAAGCAATCCAACGCCGACAATGGCTACCGTCTCATACTCGACCATGCAGGAATTCTAAAGGCCTGCCGCCGAAGTGACGAGGGGGTAGCACAACGCCGCCGCCGGATCGATAAAAACCCCGTGGGGCAGACATTCTTGTCTGCCATATATCGCCGCTGAACTGACAAGAGTTGTGCGCCCCTACCGCGAAGCGGTTCAACTCCAAAGCCCAGAGTCGCCGCACCAGCGGCGCACTCTGGATAAACAAGAGAATCAAACCCATCTACGCCGAAGACGTTGCACACCAACGGCAACGTCCATTTCTGCGGACAACGCCTTCGGCGTAAAGAACTTCAACGCCTAACGACCAAAGCTCAGTTGCCCGCCATTCTATCATAAAGCCGCGACCGTTGGTCGCGGATAACGCCGATTTAACGCCACCCCGCTCGCGTTGCCGGCGGGTCAACTGTAGCGAATGGTTAGGCGGTTTTCCCGTTTTTCTAAACTACTTCCATCATCGGGCGCGTTCGCGCCGCCGGAAGCTTGCGCCCGGTCTGTTGAAAATGATCGATGACTTCTTGAACGACTTCCCCAAGTTCTTTGTAGACCTGAACCGGATCATTACCATGGATTCCAGTTATCAGGTCGGGACACTTACCGATGTAAACTTGGTCTTCGTCGCTCCATTCGACCCACCGATGGTATTCGTCGATTGCCTTCATTGCTCGACTTCCTCAATCGCTCGCTTCACTTGCTTTTCCTGATACTTCTTTGCGTCGTCGCCATCCTTGCCGCTGAGGGTGACCGCTCCTGGATAGTTCACATGCGTGAACTTCCTGTGCGATCCTTTCCCGCCTCCGGATACAAGCGCGAAGCCAGCATCACGGAGGTCCTTCACTAAATCGCGAACTTTCCTTGGCATAGCGATGATCCATTATACCAATCGGCGAAAGCTCTTTGCCGCCTAACACCAAAGCTTCGTTGCCCGCCGGAACGAAGTGGCGGGACTGCACGCAGTATAAACTCTGCATAGGAAAAACGCCAAACCGCCTGCGTTGCCGGCAAGGTCGACTGCAGCGGCTTGTTACGCGTTGCGAGCATTTCGTGCTTTGAGAGACTCCGATCGCTCCCATGCTTCAAATTGGGGGCGCGTGTACCAGGTGACATCTAAAAAGTGTCCTGAACGCCGGAAAATGTCATCCAGAACGGTCCGGAGCCTCTCGTATTGTTTTGCCGGCTGCCGCAACAGGGCAGTTTGAAGAAAAGCAAGAGAAACCTCTAAATGAAGGTAGAAAGTGTCGGCAGTGGCAAGGATGAGATTGAACGGAACGGAGTGATGCCACGCTGTAAACTCCCATCCGTAATAGTCGCGCTCGCAAATCTCAGAGGCCGAGAAGCCAGCCGCGATGAGGTGGGAACGCAGGAATTCGATGCACTCACGTCCGCCGGCAACGACGGGGTCTCCAGCCTCGTCGAATCGCCACTCGTTAGGGAATGTCGACGAGAACGTAACAACATGATGCAGGCAATTCATGACGAGCGCTGTTGACGCCTAACACCAAAGCTCAGTTGCCCGCCGGAACTGTTGGCGGGATCTCACGCATTATAGCCACAAAAAACGCAAAAAGGCAAACTCACCGCGTTGCCGGCGGGTCAACTGCAGCAATTTCTTTGGCGACGTTTGCCGTCGTCCCTACCGCAACGCGGTTACATCCCTCAGCTCGGGGTTGTTCGCCCTGGTGAACTACCCCGGGGAAACGCCCCCAATAAAAACCCTTACGCTGAAAGCGTTACATACAGCCCCGGCAATCAAGATCGTGTAACGCTTCGGCGTTCCGAGTCAGCCACCACGCTACTTCTTCTCCGGCGGCGCGAGCCCTTCGATCTTCAATGTCGACACACGATTGCCATTCGCCAGATCCACGACCCGCACCGCATGGTTATTCGTATCGGCGACATACAGCTTGCCACCGGTCGCCGAAATTCCGGCTGGCTCGTTGAACTCGGCCGCTCCGCCATTGTCTCCATCGGCTCTGCCTGCCTTGCCCGTCCCTACCAATGTATGACAAGTGCGCTGGTCGACATCGAGCACTTTGATTTTGTTGTTGTACGTGTCGGCCACATACAACTTACCGTCTGCCCACGCGACATCGAGCGGATGCTGCAATCGCACTTCGCGACCCGTCCCATCGGTGTCGCCGAAATCGAACAACGTATTGGTCAGGCCCACCGGCGTTTCCACGTTGCCCCGTGGAGAAAATGGCACCACGCGGACGGTGCTCCCCTCGCTGTCGGCCACGAACAATCGCTTTCCATCCGAGGAAAGCCCGCTGGGCTGCGCAAACGACGAGTAGCGGGGATCGTAAGGAGTCGGCGACAACAACGGACCATCCACGATGTCTTCTCGCCCGTTGCCGGCGTATGCTTCGATCTTGTTCCCTCCGAGCGGCATCCTCCAAATTTGGTGCATGCCCGCCATGGCGATATACAAATGGTTGCCATGCTCCCACAGCGCCCAGGGGCTCGACAGCGCGACCGACTTCAACGGTCCCTTTCGCGCAGGTTTTCTTTTCGCCGCGCCTTCACGCTCGGAGCGAAACTCCGGCCACGAAACTCCCATCTCGCCCGTGCCGGCCACCGTCGTCACTTTCTTCGCCGCCAGATCGGCTTTGCGAAGCATGTGATTCTCCGTATCGGCGATGAACAGCTCATTGCCTACCAGCGCCATTCCCTGCGGATGATTGAACGACGCGCTGTTGAAATCACCATCTTCATGACCGATCCCGCCGGAGCCGATCACTTGCTCCAACGTGCCGTCGAGCTTCGCCACCACGATTCGATTATGATTGCTGTCGGCGATGAACAGTCGCCCTCCCTTTTCGTCGGCCAATATTTTTCCTGGGTAGCGCAGCGGCGTCGGCGGCTGCTTGCTGGCCTCGGTCGTTTCGATCCGAGGCGCAGGTTTCAGCAAACCAGCCTTTCGATAGTAAGGCAACCCACGATCGATCACCGCTTTGATGTCCTCGAAGCTACGCTCGCCGCTAGCCGCCCAGACGACGTCCCCCGCCGGATCGATCAGCACCAGCGTCGGCCAGCTTCGCGCGCCGTAGGTGCCCCAAATCGTCATCTTCGCGTCGTTCACGACCGGATGCTCGATCTCATATCGCAGCACGGCCTCGCGAATGTTGTCCGTCGATTGCTCGCCCGCGAACTTGGCTGAGTGGACGCCAATCACGACCAGCTCATTCGGAAACGCATGCTCCAGCTTGTTGAGTTCCGGAAGGATGTGCATGCAGTTGATGCAGCAGAACGTCCAGAAGTCAAGCAGCACGAATCGCCCGCGCAAATCGGCGAGCGATACTGGTGCTTTCGTATTCACCCACTCGCCTCCTTCGAGCGGCGGCGCGGGCACGCGTTGCGAATAGGGGTTCTCACCGGCCTTCCTGTTCGGAGCCGCGGCATTTTCCCCACGAGCGGCTGAACCGGGGAGCCCTACCACATCACCACCAAACGAAACCGCCACCAGCACGAGAAGCGTTATCAATTTGCGTACCATGCTTCATCCGATTAGTTCGATTGTAAGGACTGCGAGGGTTGCAGACGTTTTTTAGCCAGGGCGGCCGAACCACGACCTTGGTTCTACGCCTAAATGTCTCATCAGGAAATCGCCTGTTTTTGGTCAGGTCGTGGCCCTGCTGTCACATTCTATCCATTCTGCCGTTAAGTTGAACCCGCACCTGGTAGCCTCCTTCGGACCAAAACGACGGTTTATCGGAACCTTAATGTTTGCGCTTACGCTCGCTCTTGTACGCATTCCAGGCCTATAATTCATCCGATGGGTATTAGAACGCCCTGCGGGGCTTGCCGGGCGTAATACATAGTAATCGAGAGAAGTCAGCCCCAGCGGGCTGATGCATTCAGGGGGTTGGGTGTCATGCGTATGCGTATCATTGCCACCGCTGCGTTCGTCGTTGCCTGTGCGGCCAGTTCCTGCTTCGCCGAAGCCTGGGCAACGAAGATGTTCGCCGAGACGAAACACGACTTCGGCACCGTTGCTCGCGGCGCCGACACCACCTACAAGTTCGCCGCCAAGAACATTTACAAGCAAGACGTCGAGCTGTTGAGCGTTCGCTCGAGCTGCGGCTGCACCTCGCCCATCGTCGAGAAGAAAGTTCTTAAGACAGGCGAAATCGGTTACGTCACGGCCACCTTCAACACGCGCACCTTCACCGGCATCCACGGCGCGACGCTCACCGTCGAAATGCGCTGGAACGATAACGGCAGCTGGCTCCGCGGCGAAACACAGCTTCGCGTCGACGGCAATATCCGCGGCGACATTGTCTTCACGCCGGGCGCCGTGAAGTTCGACTCGGTCGATCAAGGCACCAAGGCGGAGCAAAAAGTCGAGGTCACCTACGCCGGTCGCTCGACTTGGAAGATCGTCGATGTCCGCGGCGCCAGCGAAGGCATCGAAGTCGAATTGACCGAAAAACAGCGATACTCGAACCGCGTCGCCTACGACGTGCTCGTTCGCCTCAAGGATACCGCGAGCGCGGGCTACTTCAACGACCAATTGGTCCTCGTCACCAATGACGAAGAAAATCCACGCATCCCGATCTACGTCGGCGGCCGTATCGTGCCACAAATTTCGGTCTCGCCCGAATCGTTGATGCTCGGCGATGTGACGCAAGGCCAACAGATTTCCAAACGGTTCATCGTCGTGGGCAAGAAACCGTTCAAGATCGTCTCCTTCCAATGTGGCGACGAGGATTGTTTCAAGTTCAAAACCGACGATCAGTCGAAAGATCGCCATATCGTCGAGATCACGTTCGACGCCAAGAAGAACCCGGGCAATGTCAAAGAGGCGATCCACATCGCGACCGATCTTGGCGAAAAGCTTCAGGCCAACTTGACGGCTTACGCCACCGTGGTCCCCGCCCCTGCGGCTCAGCCCGCCGCCCAAGCGGCCATCACCCCGGCCACGCCGCCCGCTGAGGCCAATACCGCTGGCACTGCGAGCGATGCCAGCAAGACGGCCAATGTCCCCGGCAGCGTAGCCCGCCAGGAGTAACTCCCGCCCCGGGCCACTCCGCATTGACACTGGGCACACGCCCCGGAATAATCCCGCCTCTCTTCTTCTAGTCTTATCGTTTGCTTGCGCTTTCGCGCGCCTGGCGGGAAGGTGATCGATTTGTCGCGCTGTCGCATTTTTATTGCGCCGATCCTTGCGCTTGCGCTCACGCTGTCGTGGGCTGCGATTCACTCCGCCTGCGCAGCCCCACCTGCTATTCTGACCATGCCGAGCGAAGCGGATACGAACGACGGCCCGCCACCGGAACCCGATGCGTGGGAATACGAGCAAGTGCCCCCAGGCTCTGTGCATCATCCTCCTTCGCGCTCGATGGTCGAGTTCGACACGGCGCCACCAGATGATGGTGAAATCGTCCCCGATTCCGCTTCGTTTTTCGACAACCTGAAATGGCTGGGGTTGAGGCATTCCTCGCACAGCGGGCGCAACGCCGGCATCGGCGTTCCTCTCACCGGCACCAGTTGGCTCAACCGCCCCTACTATTTCGGCGGGCACATCGGCACCATGTGGCTGACGCGCCCCATCAACAGCGATCTGTCGACCGACACCGACATGTTCGGCGGCATCTTCGCCGGCTGCGATTGGGACCATTACTGGGGCACCGAGTTGGCGATCAATCGAGCGACGCCCGAGATCATTAACCGCAATGCACCGGACGCCGATCGCGGCGACCGGCTCATGCAAGAAACCATCAGCCTGATGTACTACCCCTGGGGCGACGCCTTGTTCCGTCCCTACTGGCGAGCAGGCATCGGCGCGACCGAAATCGACTGGCCCACCGACGACGGCTATCGCCGCGACGAAATGCTGTGGACCTTTCCCATCGGCATCGGGCTCAAATATCCGTTCCGCCGCTACCTGGCCGGGCGAGCCGAGTTCACCGATCAACTGGCGCTCGGCAACAGCGGAGTTTCGACACAGCATAACCTCACGTTGACGTTCGGCCTCGAATGGCGATTCGGCGTTCATCCCCGCTCTTATTGGCCCTGGAACCCCAGTCGCCATATTTGGTAGGCTGCTCGGTTGCGACTCCTTCCCACATCGGCCTGTTCCGTCAACGTGACTACCGCCCTGCACTCGCCGCGCATCGCAATCATCGGCGGTGGCATTAGCGGGCTCGCGGCCGCTCATCGGCTCCAGGAAATACTTCCCTACGCGAAGCTCTCGCTTTTCGAAACCTCGAATCGCGTGGGCGGTGTGATTGAGACAACTGAGCGCGAGGGCTTTCTGATCGAGCGCGCGGCGGACAACTTTCTCACGGCCCCGCCTGCCGCGCTGGAGCTTTGTCGTCGGCTGGGCATGGAAAGCGAGCTGGTCCGCACGGACGAAACGCGCCGCCGCGCATTCGTGGTTCGCGGTGACAAGCTGGTGCCGGTTCCGGAAGGCTTCTATCTCATGTCGCCGCGAAAGCTGCTGCCGATCCTGCGGTCGCCGCTGTTGAGCCTGTGGGGCAAACTGCGGTTGCTCGCCGAGCCGTTCATCCTGCGTGGTAACGAGATGGATGAAAGCGTGGCGTCGTTCGCCCGGCGGAGATTGGGAAGCGAGGTGTTCGAGCGATTCGTCGAGCCGCTGGTTGCCGGCATCTACACGGCCGATCCCGAGAAGCTGAGCATGGCGGCCACCATGCCCCAGTTCGTCGAATTCGAACGCACCCGCGGCAGCCTACTTGCCGCTACGCTGCGGGGGCCAAAGGACAAATCGACCAGCGGCGCACGTTACGGTCTTTTCCTCGCACCAAAACGAGGCATGCAAAGCCTGATCACGGCGATTGCCGAACGCCTGCCTCGCGAAACTGTGTGGCTTGAGTGCAAGGTCGATCACATCGAGCAGCAGGGACGCGGATGGCGTCTTGATGGAGAGCCGAGTTCGGAACACGACGCCGTGATCCTCGCCTTGCCAGCCCACGCGGCTGCCACGGTTATCGCTCACCACTCTCCGCAGCTTGCCGCCGAGCTTGGCGAGATCGAATATGCCGGCTGCGCGGTCGTCAGCTTCGGCTTTCATCGCCGGCAGATTGGCCATGCGTTGGACGGCTTCGGCTTCGTCGTGCCGCGAATGGAAAACCGCAAGATCATCGCTGGAAGTTTTGCCAGCCTGAAGTATCCAGGCCGCGCGCCCGAAAGTGATGTTTTGATCCGCGTCTTCCTCGGCGGGTCGCTTCAACCCGCGTTGTTGAAACTGTCGGACGATCAGCTTCGCCGGATCGCGCTCGATGAATTGACCGAGTTGCTGCAGATCGCTGGCGAGCCACTTGTCACCGACATTGCTCGCTGGCCGCGGTCGATGCCGCAGTACCACGTTGGGCACCTGGCTCGTGTAGAGCGTATCGAACGACTCGTTGCGACCACGCCAACATTGGCGCTGACCGGGAATGCTTATCGAGGCGTGGGCATTCCGCAATGCATCGCCAGTGGCGAAGCAGCGGCCGAGCGGATCGCCGCAGCTTTCAGGTTCGCTTAGAACGTATTTTGAAATAGTGAAAGCTGCTTTGAAACCCTCTCCCTTCGGGAGAGGGCAGGGTGAGGGTGTCTTGATTTTCCGCTATTCTCCCTCACCCCAACCCTCTCCCAAAGGGAGAGGGAGAATTTTATAACACCTGCTTAAATGCGGCCATGCACAACGTAGAGCAACAAGGCCATGAAATGGGTCGTGCTGCCGGCGATGACCCACAGGTGCCACGCCGCATGGAAGTGGCGGACCTTGGTGTCGTTCAACAGGAAGAACGTGCCGATCGTGTAGCACATGCCGCCGGCAAAGATCAGCATGAACACTTGCGGCGGGGCGACTTGCCAGATCGTCGGCAGAGCGATGATCGACATCCAACCCAGGAACAAGTAGGGAATAATCGACCCGGTCTCGATGCGATGGGCAAAGATCGCCTTGGAGGCAAAGCCAGCCAGCGCGAAGCACCACATGAAGGCGAGCAGCGCGTTCCAGAACGCGCCATGGAGATACGCCAGCGAAAACGGAGTGTACGTTCCCACGATCAGCAGGTAGATGAACCCCTGGTCCAACTGCCGGAACAGCATCCGCCACTTGGGCTGCGTGACGGTGTGCGACACCGTGCTCATCGCATACACGGCCACGAGCGTGAACAGGTAAGCCGCACAACCGGCCGCGAGCTGGTTGTTGCCAAGCGGCGCCACGCCGGTCATCAGCACCAGCGAGCCGACGGCCGCCAGAGCGAGGCCAATGCCGTGCGTGATGGCATTGACCAGCTCCTCGTCCGCCGAGCGATCCAACACGGAAAAATCGGGACGCGATGTCGTCGTGAGGTGTTCCATGAGACTCCCGCCGTGCCAGCAAGTGATAAAGTTTCGCTCTTTTCGTCGATCCTGCCGCTGAGCCGGGAGCCCAGGCCTGCCTGGATCGATGAGGAGAGTTACTCTGGTTTTCGTCTAAGGAGTCCATGGAATTGCCGTCATTGCTCTCACGACAGTTCATGCTTCGCGACCGGCAAAGTTTGCGCGATCGGGTGAGAAGCTCCATTCGTGCTGGGCGATCAAGGAGCAGGCGGAAACGTCGGCCAAAGGGCCTGCCCAAGCTGCCCATCGCAGAACGGGATTTTGCGCGACCGGCTGCATGCGGCCGGGAGCGAAATGCCGTAAACCTCGGGATTGGGAGGGTTTTGCTGGGACGGTTTTCATGGTCGTCGACGTAAGTCGTTTGCTGCCAAGGGACAAAAAATTGCTCTCGCAGTAGTGGTCCCACACGACCGGTGCAAAACCCGCCTTATTGCACGTGGCCGGCAATGCATTGGTCTTGTTTTCCAGACCGTTCGCTCAAACGGGGCGAGCAAAATGCCAGCGGTTTTGCGAAATGCGCGCCGCAAGCGGTGGAAAAAGTGATTCGAGTTATCAAAGAGCGTCAGCATCCAGCAGGGGCCTGAATGGTGGACAAGTGAACATATCAGATTGCGCGGCCAATTGCAAGAACTAAATGTCATTCTGAAATGAATGGAACAGCCAAGGATAGGAGTCCATTGACCACGAGGGGCACGAAGACGGATGAACGAGCAAGTCGTTTTTTTCGCAGCCACTCTCAAAATTCTTCGTGCTTGAGGCCACGAAGTGGCCGAGGAATGTAGCGGCGGGAGTCCACCCGGCCGAGACGGCCGGGCTATATAGCCGAGCCGTTTCGGCTCGGCGGCGGTGGGTACACGCTTCGTGGGACGGACTTTAGTCTGTCCATGAATAAATTACACGCACGGGCTGAAGTCCGTGCTACATTTTGACACCTCAAACTCCTTCAGGGGAGGTGCTACCCGTTACCCGTTTAAGGAAATCGATTGGCGATTTAGCTGGTCTTATACTGTGGAATCTTCATCAGTTGGCCGTCTTTCAAAGCCGACTGGTGGGCTACGATGCCGCTCACGGTGAGATTGAGGGCAGTGGCAATATCAATCAGTGGTTTGCGATCTTCGAGAATGGCAGTAACGAATTCGTTCGTCAGGTAACCGTGGGCTCCGCCGTGGCCGCCCGGTTCGACGGTTGGTGGCAGGGGCGGTCGCTCGATTTTCTGATTCGGCACTTGTGCCAGGCCTTCGTACTTACCGTAGTACGATCCTTTGTTGCCGCGTATCCGCCCGCGCTCGCCGCTGTCACCCGGCGTGTCCCAGCTTACGGCCATTCGTGCTGTGCCGCCGTTATTCGTTTGGAACAGCGCGACCTCGGTGCCGAACGGGTTTTTGTAGCGATTGTTCTCCGGCTGCAAATGGGCCAGCTTGCTGGGCATTGCCTGGCACGAAACCTCGGTAAATGAGCCGCCTGTCACGCCGATGTAATAGGCATTCGAATGAGTCGGATACCATTGCGGCGGCAAACCGATGCGCCAGCCATTGAAAGAGTCGATCGGCTCGGCCATGTAATGAAAATATTCGCCCTCCGCGTACACCACATCCCCGAGCGCGCCAGCCTGAAACAACTGCCGCATGTCGTACAGGTCTTGGTGAAAGCAGGAAGTCTCGAACATCATGTACTTGAGACCCTGGGCTTGTTGCACGGCTTCGAACACTTGATCCGCTTCTTCCAGCGAGCCGAAGCAGGCCGGCACCGCGCATCCTACATGCTTTCCATGCTTCAAGGCGTCGATCACATGCTTGGCGTGGCTCGGTGCATCGGTCGCGATGAAGACGGCTTCTATTTGGTCGTCCTTCACCAATTCCTCGAGCGATGGATAAGTGCGCTTGCACTTGAGCCGTTGAGCCATTTCGGCACAACGGGCGGGAATCAAGTCGCTCACGGCGACGACTTCTACGTTGGGATGTTTTTCGAAACCAAATTGCGATGCAAACTGGCAAACACCGTGGCCGATGAGCCCCACTCGGATTTTGCGATTCGATACGGGCTTCCATTCCTTCGAGCGGTTTGGATCGGCCGCTTCGCGCTCGAATCCTTGGATCGCCGGTACTTCGGCGCCAAATGAAACAGCCGCGCTCGAAGCCGCGATTGCAGCGGTAGCCTGCAAGAATTTACGTCGATTCACATCGAAAGAGGTCATATTGCTAACGCCTCGTGTCGGGGTGCTTTAAGGTAGTCTTGATTCACGGATTAGGTTGTCACTGAAACCTGGTGGCTCGTTCGAAACTGGGAGGTAATTGAGGATGCCTGGGAATTCAAACGCATGGGCGGCGCCCTATGCCGTTAACCTTCTTCCAATACTAGGCCACCGCGGATGAACGCAGATAGAAGACGAGTGAAGACCACCATGCACTTATCATCGATTGGAAACCATCTGCGTTTATCCACGTTCATCTGCGGTTTGTTTGCAAAAAAGGGTTAACGGCGTAGGGTGCCACCTGCGGCGAGTGTCGTTCACCGGCTAAGGGTGCTATCAATTGCTCCTGCTTGGGGTTATTGGATGCGGTTGGCTTTGGTGCCTGGCGGGCGGCGTAGTGGCCTGCCGGCGAGGACATCTTGCGGCTCGCCGTCGGCAATCGCGGGCTTTCCGGCGAGCAGCAGCCAGCGGACGCCGACAGATGGCTTGAACGGTTCTTCGTAGGTGGCCCGGTCCTCAAATGTCTGGGGGTCGATCACGGCGATGTCGGCGACGTAATCTTTGCGGAGGTAGCCGCGGTCGGTCATGCCGAGGACGTCGGCGGGGAGGCCGGTGGCGCTGCGGATCGCTTGCGGCAGGGGCAGCACTTTTTCCTGGATGGAGTAGCGGCCAATCTTGCGTGGGAACGTGCCGAAGCTGCGTGGGTGGGGCCGGGTGCCATTGTCGATCTTGCTGCTGCCGTCCGAGGCGGTGGCGACCCAGGGGAACGTCATCACGAAGCGGACAACGGCTTCGTCCATGCCGA
>CAZJWY010000105.1:0-18334 GCA_964549545.1 uncultured Planctomycetaceae bacterium
GCCACGGAGCGACGCTGCGCTGTCGTCAACTCAGTGCGCGCATCATTTCTTTTTTTACACACGCCCACACTTAGCGGCGGGGCTCGCCCCGCGACCCCCACACCCAGGAAAACACCCCATGTAACCCCCCAACCACCGCTTGCGGCTTAGCGACGAACAACGAACACGAACAACCCTTGCCCCTTTCACCTCATGGCGGACAATAGAGTTCGTTCCCATGCGACCCACGCATGCGCATCGTGCATCTCCAATTACCATGCCCACCCGAATCACTTCCCCCGACGATCCGGCCCTCGCCGAGCTTTGTGCTGCGCTCGCCGACCGCGCCGTCGACACGGACCGTAGCGGCGAATGGCCCATCGATCAGCTTCGGTTGTGTGGTGAATACGGCGTTTACGAATGGTTCATCGACCCGGCCTGGGGTGGTCAGGGATGGAGCGAAGAGGGTGTTGTGCGCGGTTATCTTGCCCTGAGTGCCGCGTGTCTCACCACGGCGTTTGTCGTTACGCAACGTACCGGCTCCTGCCGGCGAATCGAGCGAAGCGAAAACGAAGCGCTCCGTGAGCGATTGTTGCCTGGTCTCGCCAGCGGCGAGTTGTTCACAACTGTTGGTATCTCGCATCTCACCACGAGTCGCCGCCACTTGGGCCAGCCGGTGCTGACGGCCGAGGCCGTGCCCGGCGGTTTTCGGCTCAATGGCATGTCGCCCTGGGTCACCGGCGGCGCCGCGGCCAACGTCATCACGATCGCCGCCACGCTCGTCGAAAACGGCGAAGCAACAGACAAGCAGCTCCTCCTTGCCGTTCCCACCGATTTACCCGGCCTCGAAGTCGCCGATCCGCTGCCGCTGATTGCCGTGACCGCCAGTTCGACCGGGCAGGTGCTCCTCGACGGCGTAACCGTTTCGAACGACTGGCTCATCGCCGGCCCAGAGCCCAACATCATGGCGAGTGGCACCGGCGGCAACACGGGCGGCTATGAAACATCGACCCTCGCGATCGGCCTCACTCAAGCCGCGATCGATTTCCTCGCGGCGGAATCCATCAAGCGGCAAGATTTATTGGAACCAATGGAAGCGCTACGCGATGAGCACCAGTCACTGCTAAACGATCTTTTGGAAACCGTTCGCGGCAAAGGCGCCTGCACCAAAGAATCGATTCGTCAGCGAGCCAACAGCATCGTGCTGCGTGCGACCCAGGCGGCACTAACTGCTGCCAAAGGTTCGGGCTACGTCCTCGGCCACCCGGCCGGCCGCTGGTGCCGCGAGGCGATGTTCTTTCTCGTGTGGAGTTGCCCGCAACCTGTATCAGCGGCAAACCTGTGCGAACTTGCCGGAATCGCCGATTAAGATTTGCAAATTCGTAGGACGGACTTAAGTCCGTCCCACACATCTCATCCCCCATAATACCTGCTAGCGGCCATCACCAATGAAATGAACACAATCTATTGATTCGGATTGACATTGGTCCCGCGCTCGCCGTAGATTGCTTTATGCACGAATGGGCGCTGCGCTGCGGCAGAAATTTTTCTTCTAAGCGACCGCCCCATTCGCGGTGGCGACTCAACAGGATTGAGGACGTACGGTTTCGGTTGGGGCAGGCGATAGCGATTTGTTTGCGCTTTAACATCGCCGAGGAAAGCAGCCCATGCGACGTGCTGGCCAACAACGACCCGTATCCACGCGTGTGCTTCCCGCCACGTCGACCGGTCCCGTTCTAAACATCGTTTCCCGGGCCGATGCCCCGATAGCCGGCGAGGGGCCGCTGGATGTCAAGCTGTTGCCCAAGGTCCAAGCGATTGGGTTGGTTCGTCCGGTTGACGCCGAGCTGGTGCAACGCAATCCGCAGCACATTGCGCTCGAAGTGGCCATTCGGCAACGCATCGAGTCACGCTTGCATGGCCGAGTGCGCAACCTTTGCGTTTGCGTGGAAGAAGGCCGCGTCACGCTCGAGGGCGAGTGTGCCACCTTCTATACCAAGCAACTTGCCCAACATGCGGCCATGGGCATTCTCGAAGACGAACAGCTTGAAAATGCGATCGTCGTGACGATGCATTAAGAAGTCGTTCACCACGGAGGCACAGAGGGCACGGAGAAGATAGATCAGTGGCCGATCAGTGTCTTTCCTTCTGCGGCAGCACTAATTCCAACTGCTGCTCAATCGCCTCTTGTCCCATAAGAAAGTTGATTTCAATGCCGACCGCCCATAGCGGTACGCTTTCCAATTCGGCCTGTTGCAGCTTCACCAAATCCTTCTGCGTGCAAACCAAACAGTTAGCATTCGCGTTCTTTGCCATCGTAACAAGCTCGCTCCGATCGGTAGTCGTATACGCATGATGATCCGGAAGCTCGCGCCACGCGACTGGCTTGCAATTCGCGGTCGTGAGCGTATGCCGAAAGCCGGCCGGGTTGCCGATGCCGCAAAACGCCACCACGCGCTGCCCCGCTAGATCATCCAGCGGTCGCGTATCGCCGCGCGAGTTTATCAGTCGGCTGGCCGTATGTGCCGCTTCACACCAGGCCGCCTCGGGAGCAATGCGGGCCACGCGCCGGCGAATCGCTTCACGCTCAAACTGCGAAATCGCATCGGCCCGGCTCAGGCAAACGATCTGCGCACGCCGCAAGCCAGCCAGCGGTTCGCGGAGCGTGCCCCGGGGAAAAACGTGCTCGAAACCAAACGGCTCCAGCGCATCGAGCAGCACAATGTCCAGATCGCGCGCCAGCCGCCGATGTTGGTAACCATCGTCGAGCAGAATTACCTGCGCGCCAGACTCATGAATCGCCCGTTGGGCGGCCGCGACTCGATCGCGGTTTTGTACATGCGGTACATCTGGCAGCGCTTGTGCCAACTCCAGTGCTTCGTCGTTATGCTTGCCATCCGTCGCGCCATAGCCACGGCTGACAATCGCCACGCGCAAGCCGGCGTGTTGCAATCGCTCGGCCAACCACTTTACCATCGGCGTTTTGCCGGTGCCGCCGAGCGTGAGATTACCGACCGTCAGGACCGGCACATCCACGCGATAAACCTTCGCCGTCCCGCGATCATATCGACGATTGCGCCATGAAACGGCTGCCGTGTATGGCACCTCGACAACCCGCAGCAACACGCGCGCAAGGGCTGCCAACAGGCCCTTGTGTCGGCCGCTGACAAGATCTCGAAATTCGCTCGGTCGTAGCATGAGTGGTTGCGGGAATTGTTGTTCTAAGATCGAGTGGTACGCCGTTAACTTTTATTAAAAATCTCACGCAAAGGCGCGAAGGCGCAAAGGATGTGAATCCATTAAACCACGAAGTACACAAAGAACACGAAGGAAGAATGAGTGGGCCTTTCGCAGCCGCTCCCAAGATACTTTGTGTTCTTCGTGTCCTTCGTGGTTCAATTCATTCTTCCTTCGCGCCTTTGCGTGAGATCGTTCATCGTTTCAGCCAACGGTTTCCAAACATGTTCTAGGAGACAGCTTCCTATCCGTCGATACGGTTTACCTGCCAGCGGGCCGTCCTACGAGTCGCCCAATCGGCAGCTCCGGCGTGAAATTCGGGAAAATCGGCGGAATAAACGGGCCCTGGGCGGAACTTGTTGGGGTTCTGGAGCGACTCAAATTGGCTGCATCCCGTATAATAAAAGAGCGATGCCCGGCGGCCTTTTCTGCGGCCGACCTGGGCCAGAAAACCGCCGGTTCCACCATGTCTGTCGATCAACTCCCTACACGCGAGCTACCGCGCCCCGACGCCACCAAGCTCGTCCGCTATGACGACTTCATCGAGTCGAAGATCGAGAGTACGCGCTCGATGGTCAAGGTGGTCGATCTGGCGACGGCCGTCGTCACGCTGGTCATCGGCGTGCTGGCCTACCTGCTCGTAGTTGCCTTGGTCGAGCATTGGATCGTGCCGGGCGGTTTTTCCGTCATCGAGCGCACCGGTCTGTTCGGTGTGCTCATCGTCTCGATCGGGTACTTTGCTTACAAGCGCGTTTGGCCGCCGCTCGTTCGGGCGATCAACCCGGTCTATGCCGCCCAGGCAATCGAGCATGGCAGTCCCGCGCTGAAGAACAGCCTGATCAATCTCTTGTTCTTCCGCGAACGACGGACCGGAATCTCCGACGCTGTTTATCGCACGCTCGAAGAACAAGCGGCGCAGCGGCTCACGCGCGTGCCGGCCGAAACCTCGGTCGACCGCTCGCTGCTCATTCGCTTGGGCTACGTGCTCGTGGCGATCGTTGCGCTGGCGGGGCTCTACAAAGTTTTCTCGCCGAAGGATCCGATCGTTTCGGCGGGACGGGTTCTATTGCCTTGGGCCCATCTCGTGCCGGCCAGTCGCGTGTCGATTGAGGCTGTCACGCCGGGGACAGTGACCGTCTCACGCGGCGAGTTTGTCGATGTCTCGGCCGAGGTGCGTGGGCTGCGCGAAGACGAAGAGATCGTCGTCCGCTACACAACCGACGATGGCCAGGTCGTCGGCCGCGCGATTCCGATGAAGTTGGACCGCGACGGCTTGCGCTACACGGGGCGGCTCTCCGAAGAGGCGAGTGGCTCCGAGTCCGTTGGTCTAACGAGAAGCCTCAAGTACCGACTCGAAGCGGGCGACGCTCGTTCGCTCGATTACGCCGTGACGGTCGTCTCGGCGCCGTCGATCCTCGTCGAACGCATCGATTATCACTATCCGCCCTACACAGGTCTTGTCGATCGATCGGTCGATGCCCTGGGCGATATTCGTGCGATCGAAGGCACTCGGATGACGATTCATGCCCGGGCCAACGGCGCGATTCGCGTGGCGGATGTCGATTTCGACGCCGATGGTCGGCCCGACGTGCGGATGAACGTGAAGGAAACCGGGGCGAATGCCTCGTTCGAGTTGGGTTTGCGCGACGATCGCTTGACGCCGCGGCACGCGAGCTATGTGCTGCGATTTACCAACGATGAAGGGCGCGTGAATCGCGATCCGGTGAAGCACTCGATCGCGGTCGAGCGCGACCTTGATCCGGAAGCGGCGGTTCTTTTGCCAAAAGAGCGAGCGCTCGACGTACGCTTGAACGACACGGTGGTGATTGAAATCGAAGCTCGCGACCCCGACTTCGCGCTGGCCGCGGTTCGCTTGCAGGGCGAGGTGGCCCATCAATCGGTGCTCGATGAGTCGTTGCTCAAAGGCGAGCATCACGGAAAATTCGCGACGCGTTATTCGTTTATTCCCAGTGCGCGCGGTTTGAAAGTTGGCGATACGGTTCAGTACTGGATCGAGGCCAGCGACAACCGCGCGCCGAAAGCCAACATGGTTGCCACCGAGCGACGGACGATTCGTGTCGTTGCGCCGAGCCCTGGCGAGCAACCACAGCCGAACAACAACGCGCGCAACGAGGATCAACCGAACAAGCCCGACGGCCAGCAAGGTGGTGAAAAGCAGCCGGGCGGTCAGCAAGGCAAACAAGGCGAGAAGAACCAAGGCGAAAGCAGCAGCCAGAATAATCAAGGCGACAAGCAGCAGGGCGAGTCGAGCGGTCAGCAGCAATCTGGCAAGAGTGATCAGCAGCAAAACGGCGAGAACCAGCAAGGCGGCGAGCAAGGCAACAATAGCGGCGAACAAAACAGCGACAAGAACCAACAGCAATCCGGCGACAAATCCAACTCCGGCGGCCAAGGCCAGGGGCAGCAGTCGCAGGGGAGCGAACAGAAACCGGGTGAACGTTCGCCTGATCAGCAGCAAGGGAAAGGTGAACAGAACGGCGCTGAGAAATCAGAGAGGGAGAAGGGGAGAGGGGGAGAGGGGGAGGAGTCCAAGCAGCAACAGGGACGGTCGAATGAGCAGAAGCCGGCGGTTTCTTCGGAAGGTGATAACGATGGCGAAGCGTTTGATCGGATTCAGAAGCGCATGGAGGAGAGCGGCGAGTTGAAGAAAGAAGAGGGGGAGAAGGGAAGAGGGGGAGAAGGGGAGAAAGACCAACCCCAGAACGAAAAATCCACCGACGGCGCGTCCGCTTCAGCGGACAGCGAATCGGGTAAGAACGCCACCGGCGCCAATCAAAAACAAGAACCAGGACAGACCGGTAAGGATCAAAACCAAGGCAGTGAAGCCAAGGAGAGTGGCGACAACTCGGCGAAAGAGAACCAACAGCAACCGGGGAAAGGCGAGCAAAACGGCGCGGGTGCATCAGGCGAGCAATCTTCGAACGACGCGAAGCAGCAACAGCCAGATGGGGAGAAGGGGAGAGGGGGAGAAGGGGAGGGATCTCAGCAGCCGGAGGGTTCGCCGGATGCACAGTCCGAGACGAAGCCGACCGACAAGCGGCAACAGTCGCCTCTTGGCTCGAACGAAGGTGGCGGCAAACCTGAGTCGTCGGCAGGTGCGAACGACAAGAAGCAAAACGATTCTCCCGGCGAGAAGGGGGGCGACAAAACCGGCGGTGGTGCCGAGCGGAAGGACCAAAAATCACCACGCGATGGCACGGGCAGCGACGGACAAAATCAATCGGCCGACAAGGGCGTAGGCCAATCGGGCGAGCAGGGCAAAGATGATACGTCACCGAGCGGCGGCGACGATACGAAGTCGGACGGCAAGACTGGTGCGTCGGATGGCAAGACGAAAGGCGATGGCAGTCAGCAGAAAGATGGTAGCGGAGAGCAGCAGGGAGGGGAGAAGCAGGGAGCGGGGAGCAAGGAGCGGGGAGCGAGTAAGGACGGCACGCAGGATGGAAAAGACGCTGCTGGCGGTGAAAAGGGCGATCAAGCTGGCAGCAAAGAGGGAGAGCAGGGCGAGGCGCAGGCCAAAAATGATCAGGGTGGAAAGGAGCAGCAAGACGGCAAGGCCACTGGAAAGCAAGGCGACGAGTCGCAGCAGGGTAGCGAATCGGGTGACGGAAAAGAAGGTAAAGAGGGAAGCGGCGATGCCAAGTCGAACGGGCAGCCGGTGGGTGGCGGTCAGCCGGGCGGCGCGGTGAATCCGCAGCCATCGATCACAGGCACCGCGCCCGAGGGCGACGAAGCCAACTTGGAGTACGCTCGCAAGCAGACCGATCTTGTGTTGACGAAGCTCGCCGATCAGTTGAACAAGAACAAAGTCGACGACCGCATGCTCAAGGAACTCGGCTGGACGCGCGACGATCTGCAGCGCTTCGTTGCCCGCTGGCAAGAGCGCAAAGAGGCGGCCAAGAATGACGACCCGAAGGGTGAAGCGGCCAAACGCGAGCTGGACGATGCGCTGCGCAGCCTCGGTTTGCAGCCCGGCAAGTTGCAGCAAAACGCCGTGCAAAAGGATACGATGCGCGACTTGAAGCAAGGCTATCGCGGCGCGGTGCCGCTCGAATATAAGGAGCGGCTAAGGGCATATAATCAGGGCGTCTCGCGGTCGGCTCGTGATGCGCAGGAGTGATCTATTGCTTGTAAGCCTCGCCGCGATGAGCGATTTTCAAGACGAACACTTTCTGCTCGGATTCATCGATGTGATAGATAACGCGATAGTCACCTACGCGATAGCGGTAATGCCCTCGCAATTTTCCGGTGAGTGGTTTGATGCTTCCGCCGCTGCGTGGGTTCACCTGGAGTCGATCGAAGCAGCTATCGAGCCTCCGCTGTAGCGTGGCGTTTGCCCGCTCGAAAAATCGCCTGGCATCAGGGCTTAGCTCGACGCGATACATTTCGTTTGTACTTTCGCTCGAGCTTTTCAGCCGGCGTCGTTCGTCCTTCGGCAATATCGCGTTCTGCCTTGGAGAGGTCGTCGAGCAAGCCAGGAATCTTAAGGAGCTCGTCAGTGGCTTCTACACTGGCGCGCTCGTCCAGATAACGCAAAAACTCCGCTGCGACCTTTAGTTGCTCAGGAGGCAAGTTTTCGAGCGTGTGTTTTGCCACTTGGCGAAGCTCAGCGGTTGTCATGGTACACTCAATTTATACTGGGGTAATACGTTTATTATATGATAATGCACGAACTAATCTACTCCGACCTTTAGCAGTCATTTATGTGTGTTCAAGTACATTCACTGGTAGTTAAGCATCTGGAGTAACATGAGATGGCAACGGAGATCAGGACGTGGGAGATAGTGAATGGGCGGCCCCGATCGATCGAATCCAACTTGTCGGAACATGGCCGCTACGAAACCGACGATTTGGAGGTCTGGATCGCCGCGGACCCATCTATTATCAGGTCTGGGTTGCGGATCATTGGTCGTCAGGTAATGACCCGATCTGGTCCTGCCGATCTGTTGGCCATCGACAGTTCGGGCGATATTTACGTAATCGAGTTGAAGCGTGGGCAGTTACCACGCGAGGCTCTTGCACAAGCGATCGACTACGCATCGGACATCCAATCTTGGCCTGTGGAGCGCATTAGCGAGATTTGCACAGAGTACACGAAACAAAGTCTAGAAGAAATTTTCAACGAAGCTTTCCCCGATACAGACCTTGAAAATATAACCGTAAATGAATCGCAGCGTATCTTGCTCGTTGGCTTTGCGCTCGAGCCTTCGCTCGAACGCATGATCGAGTGGCTATCCGACCAATACGGTGTTGGAATCAATGCCTTGGTCATGAAGTACGTTCATACGTCGAATGGTAGTGAGTTGCTTGCAACCACTGCCATATTGTCGGAAGAAACCGAAGAAGTGCGCGTCAGAAAAAAGAAGTTTACTATCGCCACATCCGACGAGCCCGGCCATTACTCCGCCGACGAACTCAGGACTCGATTAACTGCATACTTGAGGCAAAGTGGTGTGACCGCAGTGCGGATGCGCGAATTACTTTTCCCGTTTGCATTGGAACGGAACGTTGTGACCCGTGAAGAACTTAAGCAAGAACTTGTATCACGTCACATGGTCGATGACCCCGAAAAGGCCGGCATGTCGTTGACGGGCATTTCAAATCAATTGGGCTTGCAAAAAAACGATTTCCTCCGTCAGGTAATGAGTTATGAGTATCCAAGGTATCATTGGGCTAAGGACAACTTTCGGATCAGACCTGAATATCGGCAGCTTGTTACCAATGTTCTTGCCTCGCTGAACGGCAACGATGTGATCTCGAAGACCGAACCCAATCAGCCGACTTAAAGCGCCAAGGTAACGATATGGCGGTGGATGTTCCTCGATATCTGGTGCCGTTTCATCCGAAGCGGATTCCGCATCACTTTTGTGATGTGCTGATCATCGGTGGTGGAATCGCGGGATTGCGGGCGGCGATGCAGATCGATCCGCGGTTATCGGTTCTCGTGATCACCAAAGATACGATGGAGCAATCCAACAGCGCGTATGCCCAGGGGGGCATCGCGAGTGTGATCGATCCAGACGACAACTTCGCCAGCCATGTGGAAGATACACTCGTGGCTGGTGCGAATTTGTGCGATCGCGAAGTGGTCGAGATGGTCGTCAGCGAAGCGCCGCAGCATATTCGCCAGCTCATCGAATGGGGCACCAACTTCGATCGCGAGCAGGGTGAATTGCAGCTTGGGCGCGAGGGGGGGCACAGCCATCGGCGGATCGTTCACGCGCTGGGCGATGCGACCGGCTTCGAGATCATGCGAGCGATCATTCAGCGGGTGCGCGATCAGCAAGACGCGCAGATCTGGACCAACACGTTTACCATCGACCTGCTGACGCATGAGGATCGTTGCCGTGGCGCGCTGGTGTGGCACGCGCAGCATGGCCGCACATTTATTTGGGCCAAGGAGACAATTCTCTGTACCGGCGGGGCTGGCCAGATTTTTCGCGAGACGACGAATCCCGAAGTCGCGACTGGCGACGGCCACGCGCTGGCGTATCGCGCGGGGGCCGAGCTGCGCGATATGGAGTTCATGCAATTCCATCCGACCGTGCTCTACATCGCGGGCGGCAGCCGTAGCTTGATCACCGAAGCGATGCGCGGCGAAGGCGCACGGTTGATCGATTCGATGGGCCGGCGATTCATGTCTGAATATGATGAACGGGGCGAGCTCGCGCCGCGCGACGTGGTTAGTCAGGCGATCGTCGAGCAGATGGAGAAGACACGGCAGCCCTGTGTGTTTTTGGATCTGAGCCATCTCGATCCAGAAAATGTGCGCAAGCGATTTCCCGGCATCACGCGGATATGCGCCGAGTTCGGCATCGACATCGCGACCGACCCGATACCGGTGCGCCCCGGTGCGCATTACATGATCGGCGGGGTCACGGTCGACCACCAAGGGCGCACCACGCTGCCCGGCTTGTGGGCGGCGGGCGAAGTGACGAGCAGCGGGTTGCACGGGGCGAATCGATTGGCGTCGAATAGTTTGCTGGAAGGCCTTGTGTACGGCGCACACGCAGGGGCCGGCGCGACCGAGAGTGCGCTGTCGACGCCCGATTCGTTTCAGGCGATTCCGCTGGAAAATAAAACGACCGAGCCACACACCGAGCCGCTCGATCTGGCGGACATTCGCAATTCGCTCAAGAGCCTGATGTGGCGGGCGGCGGGGGTTCGCCGCACGGGTCCGCAACTGGCCGACGCGGCCCGGACGATTCGCCGGTGGTGTGGCTACGTGCTGGCCCGGCAATTGAACGACTCGGCCGGCTGGGAGCTGCAAAATATGCTCACCGTGGCTAGTTTGATGGTCGAAGGGGCGCTCATTCGGGAAGAGTCGCGAGGAGTGCATCTGCGCACCGACTTTACGCAGACCAACGACGAGCGTTGGCGGCGTCATCTATCGTTCGTTCGCCCGGGCGTTGGGGAGGGGGGCTGAAAACTGTGTACCCAATGAGCCGTTGGGGTGCCATGAGCACTGCTCGGAGTGGCCATGTTCGGGCAGCATTTCAACATGCCCACGCAGAGCCGTGGGCATGGCACCCTCGCTTGTTGTAGTTTTTGAGGCGAAAATAGGCCCTTAGTCGAACCGGCCGGTTTGAGCCGGCGTAGCGTGTGGTATAGACATCCGGCTGCCAAACCGATTAGGCTTTCACCTGCGATGGATGGCTTGGCGGCCGCACGACCGGGGGTTCCCTGGTGGTACCCGGTGATGCCTGACCCACTCGCGTATCTGTCTTCGGTGGGCGGCGTTGCCGAGCCAACCCGTTTGCCGACATCAGGTTCATACCTTAAGTAGGTCGGGCTTTAGCCTGACATGAACACCAAGCATGTCAGGCTAAAGCCTGACCTACGCCGGTCCCGCCAGCCTGATGGAGACTGTTTTCACAGAGACCCATTTTTTATTTCAATTGGTTCTGAGAATTTCATCATGACATCCGTGGCACCTGAAGCTCCGACGACCAAGAAGACAACGCCTGGCTCCGCGGGCGGCGGTTCGAATCGCGCGGCGATGATCGAGGCCGACAACCTGTCGAAGTTTTACGGCGATTTCACCGCTTGTCGCGACGTTTCGTTTACGGTGAATCGCGGTGAAGTGGCGGCGTTTCTGGGCCCCAACGGCGCGGGAAAGAGCACCACGATGAAGCTGCTCACCGGCTACCTTGCGCCGTCGCTCGGCACCGCGCGGATCGCTGGGTTCGACATGGCGACGCAGCGGCTCGAAGGGGCCAAGCACCTGGGTTACTTGCCAGAGAATGGGCCGCTCTACCCAGATATGACACCGCGCAGTTTGTTGCAATTTTTCGGCAGCGCGCGCGGCATGTCGCGCGAGTTGATTGAAGAGCGGATTGAGAAGGTGGTTGGCTTGTGTCAGCTGGGCAGCGTGATTGGCAAGCCGATCGGGAAGTTGTCCAAAGGTTTTCGCCAACGTGTGGGCATGGCGCAGGTGTTGTTGCATGAGCCGGATGTGCTCATCCTCGACGAGCCGACATCGGGCCTCGATCCGAATCAGATTCGTGAGGTGCGCGATACGATTCGCCGGTTGGGCGAAACCAAGACCGTGCTTCTTTCGACGCACATTTTGCAAGAAGTCGATGCGATGTGTAACCGCGTGATCTTCATCAATGAAGGACGACTCGTCTTCGACGGCACGCCGGCGGAGATGGGCGCTGATAAGAATCTCAGCGAGCGGTTCTATCAGTTGACGAGAGCAAGTTGAACCAAAGTAAGTAGCCACGAAAAACACGAAGAGGCACAAAAAGAAGAATGGGAATACTGATCTTCACTAATCAACACTAAGAGCCTATCCCAGAACCGTCGGGGACTGTCCCAATTTTGCGGAGTCTTCGGAGCAAAATGGGACTGTCCCCTTCTCCCAGACGGTTCTGGGATAGGCTCTAAGCTGAATTAGCGAAGATCAGTGTTCATCTGCCTGAATTATCTCTTCGTGCCTTTTTGTGTTTTTCGTGGCTCATCAGAATTAAAAAACGATTCAAAACCGGAAGTGTTCCGCGATGAACTGGACCGTACTAAAGGCGATCTTTCGCCGTGACTTTGTCAGTTACTTTTCGAATCCGACCGGATACGTATTTATTTGCGTGTTCGTGATGCTGAGCGCGATGGCGGCGTTTTGGCCGGCTGGGTTCTTCAGCAACAACCTGGCCAATCTGGACCAGCTTAACCAGTGGATGCCGTTCATTCTACTGGTCTATATCCCGGCGATCACGATGAGCGTGTGGGCCGAGGAGCGGCGGCAGCATACCGATGAGTTGCTGCTCACGCTGCCGGCGAGCGACACGGATGTGGTGATCGGCAAGTTCCTGGCCAGCGTGGCGATCTACACGGTCGCGCTGTTGTTCTCGATGTTTTCGATCTACCTAGTGTTCATGTACGGGCTCGGCTCGCCCGACTTCGGCTTGTTCGTGGGCACATTCATCGGCTACTGGTTCGTCGGACTGGCGATGATTTCGATCGGCATGGTGGCCTCGTTTCTGACGAACAACCTGACGGTCGGCTTTATCCTGGGCATGGTCTTCAACGCACCGCTCGCGATGTTCGGTGTGGCCGACGTGATCATTAAAAACCCGGCGCTGGCCCAATCGCTGAAGCGCTGGAGCGCATTGGAGCAATTTCGTGATTTTTCGCGCGGCGTGATCAGTCTGAGCGGGATCACGTACTTCGTGATCATTGCGGTGGTGATGCTCTATATCTGCATGGTGCTCATCGGCCGCCGACACTGGAGCGGGCGCGAGGAAGAGAAATCGATGTGGCTTCACTACACGACCCGCGCGCTCGGTCTGGCGGCGTTGGCGATCGGTGTGAATCTGTTCCTTTCGCATCACAATCTGTGGTGGGCAGACGTTACGAGCGAAAAGCTGAATAAGGTCTCGCCACGCACGGTGGAACTGATTCAGAAGGTGCGCGACAACAAGGACATCCGGTCGATCAAGATCGATGCCTACGTGAGTCCGCAGGTGCCGGCCGAGTACGCGCAGCAGAAGCTGAATTTCCTCTCGACGCTCAGCGAGCTGAGTTCGCTAAGCGGTGGGAAGATCAACGTCGACGTGCATGAAGTCGAAAACTTCAGCGAGGAAGCCAGCAACGCGGAGAGGGCGTATGGCATTGCTCCGCGTGAGGTGGTGACGGTCGATCGCGGCGCGCATACGAAGCAGGAAATCTACATGGGCGCGGCGTTTACGTCGGGTCTCGATCGTGTGGTGTTGCCGTTCATCGACAAGGGTATTCCGATCGAGTATGAGTTGGTCCGCTCGATCTGGACCGTCGCGCAGGAGAAACGCAAGAAGCTGGGTATCGTGAAGACCGACGTGCCGTTGTTCAGCGGCTTCTCGATGCAAGGACCGACACCGGAGTCGAAGCTCGTCGAGGAACTTAAGAAGCAGTACGACGTGGTCGAGGTCGATGCGTCGAAGCCGATCAAGGATAAGTATGACGTGCTCTTGGCGATTCAGCCGTCTGGCTTGTCGCCCGAGGCGATGGGCAACTTCGTAGCGGCCGTGAAGAGTGGTCAGCCGACGGCGATTTTCGAAGACCCATTCCCCTGGCCGCCGGGCGGCGAAGTGGTCGGCACCGCGCAGCAGAAGCGGCCGGGTGGCGGCGGCATGATGGGCATGTTCGGCGGCGGTGGACCGCCGGAGCCGAAGGGCGATATTTCACAATTGTGGAAGTTGCTTGGCGTCGCGATGTACGGCGACGAGATCGTGTGGCAGGACTACAACCCGGAAAAGAAGATGGGCAACGTCTTGCTGCCGGAGTTTGTGTTTATCGACGCAGATTTGGCAACGCAGGGAACGGCTCATCCGTTTGATCCGGATGATCCGATTTCGTCTGGCTTGCGGCAAGTGCTTTTCTTGTGGCCGGGCTCGTTCCGACCCGAGGGGAATACGAAGCTCGATTTCAAGCAACTCGCTGTCACGGGTCGCAAGACGGGTACGGTGCGCTATCGTGACCTTGAAAGTGGAATGCGATCGGGACAGGTGATGAACATCAACCGCATTACGACGCAAGAGCCGTACATCATCGCAGCCCATATTACGGGCAACGTGATGGCCGACTCAGAGCCATATCTCTCGGGCAAAGACAAAGATAAGGACGCGAAGAACGACAAGGCCGAGCCGGACGCGAAAGACAGCAAGGCAGCCGAAGGCAAAGACAAGAAAGACGCCAAGGAAGATGATGCGCTCGCCGGCAAGGAGCCGGAGAAGACGAAGCTCAACGTCGTGCTCGTGGCCGATATCGATTGGATTCTCGCGCCGGATATTTACCGCATTCGCGAAGCGGGGCACGATGAAGCCAACCCGAACGACATCGAGTTCAAGTTCCAGAATATTCCGTTCGCGCTCAATATCATCGACTCACTCACGGGCGACAAAGACGCGAGCTTCATCGATCTGCGGAAGCGCACACGAACCCATCGCACGCTGGCCAAGATCGAAGAGGCGACCGAGGAGCAAAGCAAGCAGGCGCTCAAGGAGCAGTCTGACTTCTACACCGAGGCCAAGAACAAGATCGACACGGCCAAGGATGAGTTCCGCAAGAAGATCACCGACCTGGAAGGGCGAACCGATCTGGATCCGCGCGTGAAAGAGCAATTGCTTGAGCGCGAGCGGATGCGACTAGAGAGCAACCTGAATTCGCAAATCAGCACGCTAGAGAAGGACCGCAACAAGAAGGTGAAAGAGAGCGAGCGCGAGCTGGCGGGTACGATTCGCAGCGTGCAGGATCGGTACAAGCTACTCGCGGTACTGCTGCCGCCGATTCCGCCGATTTTGTTGGCATTCTTCGTCTTCTTCCATCGCCGCAAGGCGGAACAAGAAGGCGTTGATACAAGGCGGTTGCGGTTTGGACGCGCGCCAGACGAAGCAGCCAAGCATGGGCAGGTCGCTGCGAAATAAATTTTAGTACAAGGCATTTACCACGGAGACACGGAGAGCACGGAGAAGAAAAAGAGATTTGTCATTGAAGATTGGTCATTTGTCATTGGCCCTATCAGAAATGGCCAAATGACAGATTACAGATTTGCAATGACCAATATTCTTCTACTCTTCTCCGTGTCCTCTGTGTCTCCGTGGTTAATCTTCCCTGCCGTAGATTCGGCGGAGTTTCAAATATGAGTGAAAACGCAAAGACAATAACATTCGTGGTGGTTGGGCTCGTGGCGATTGCATTGGGGCTTGCCACGGCGCCAAAGTCGGCTGAGCTAGACAAGGAAACGCTTGTCGGCAAGAACCTGACTGATAAGTTCAGCTCGCCGGAGCTGGCCAAGCGTCTGCGGATCGCGCGCTACGATCAGGACAGCGGCAAGCCGCGCGAGTTTGAAGTGGCCGAGCGGAGCGGTTTGTGGTCGATTCCGTCGAAGGATAACTACCCAGCCGACGCGGCCAGGCAAATGGCCGAGGCGGCTAACTCGCTGATGGATCGGAAGATTCTCGGCGTGGTGAGCGACAACGCGAGCCAGCACGAGCAGTATGGTGTGATCGACCCGATGCAGTCGAAGATCGAGCCGGGGCAGCAAGGGATCGGCACGCGGGTGACGATGTCGGACGAAGGCGGCAAGCCGGTCGTTGACTTGATCGTTGGCAAGGCGGTGCGCGATGCCGACACGCAGCGCTATGTGCGAGTGGCCGGTCAGGACCTGGTCTATGTGATCGAAATTGATCCGTCGAAGCTGTCGACGAGTTTCGAAGATTGGATCGAGAAAGACTTGTTGAAGATCCATGTACAAGACTTGGAGAAGGTGAAGATCAAGGATTACACAGCCGAGCTAGTACCCATGATGACGCCCGAAGGGCCGCGATTCCGGCCAGCGTGGGACCCACACTCGGAGATGACGCTCGAATACGCCGAGTCGCCGCAGGCGAAGTGGACGGCGGAAAAGATTCGCGTCTTCGATCAAAGCAAGAACGACCATGTGGACTATACATTTGCGGCCGATGAAGAGTTGAACGAAGAAGCGCTCAACGCGCTGAAGAGCGCACTGGAAGATTTGAAGATTGTCGATGTGGTGCATAAGCCGCAGGGCTTGAGCAACGACCTGAAGGCCGGGCAGGACTTCATGAAGAACGAAGAGCGGCTTCGTCAGTTGGCCTCGAAGGGCTTTACGCCCGCCATGCTGAAGGAAGGTGGAACGCTGGAGCTCGTTTCGAGCGACGGCGAGGTGGATGTCACGATGAAGGATGGCACCAAGTACGTGCTGCGATTCGGCAATCTGACGAACGTGGCGGGGAGCGATCAGGAGAAAGAAGAGAAGACAGCGGCCAACGAGGGCAAGGCAGGCGAAAAAGACGCCAAGGGCGGCGACAAGAACGACGTGCATCGTTACTTGTTCGTGCTGGCCGAGTTCGACGAGAACGCGATCAAGCGGCCCGAGTTGCAGAAGCTGCCCGAGCTGCCGGCCGACAAACCGGCCGAGCCCGCAGCGGAGGAGAAGCCCAAGGAAGATGCGGCGGCTAAGGCGGCTGACAAGCCGGTAGATGACGCCGCGAAGAAGGATGAACCGGCTGCTGAGAAGAAAGAAGATGCAGCCGAGAAGAAGGCTGACGACGTGGCCGCGAAGTCCGACGATACGGCGAAGAAAGACGACGCCGCGAAGCAAGAAGAGCCTGTTGCCAAGGATGATGCAGCGAAGAAGGACGAAGAAGCCAAGAAGGACGATGCGGCCAAGAAAGACGCCCCGGCCAAGAAAGACGCCCCGGCTCCCGATAAGGAGACCGAAAAGATCATGGCCGAGCGCAAGGCCATTGAGGCCGAGAATCAGAAGAAGATGGCCGACTACGAAGCGCTCGTGAAGAAGGGCCAGCAGAATGTGAAAGACCTGAACCTCCGTTTCGGCGATTGGTACTTTGTCGTGAACGACGATGTGTTTCAGAAGATTCGCTTGAGTAAGGACAAGGTCGTCAAGAAGAAGGGCGCGAAGGAAGGCGAGGCGGGAGCGCCGGGTCAGCCGGGAGCGCCGCCGATCGGCATTCCGGGATTGCCTTCGATTCCAGGTGCATGACGCTCGTTGACTAGAAGCGATTTCAAAACCAATTGAAGGAACCGGACGCTAGCGCGTGCCGGCTGATTCGATCAGCCGCGGGGCGCTAGCCCAATGCCGCTTACTTTGTTTTAAGGTGACGACTCACTAGGCCATAAGTTGTGCAGGCACACAGTTGCTTGCACACCCTATAGAAGTGGATGTTTGTCGTTGATTCCAAAGTAAGTGCCATTGGGCGCTAGCCCCCGGTTTTGAAACTACTTCTGATCTTCTGATCAGAAATCAACTCATCGGCTTTTGCGGCCTCTCTAGCTCGGGGCGATGCGCTTTCTTGCGCAGCCAGTTGAGTGATCGCCAAATGGGCGGGCGGGTGGCCAGCCAGCGCTCGAGTCGAAACTTGCCGGGGAAGTTCATCAGGATGACGCCGGAGATGATGGCCAGCAGGCCTTGTCCCGGCAGGACGAGCATGGCGATGCCGGCGATGACTAGAACTAGTCCAAGCAGATTCTTGGCGACGAGATAGATCGGTCGCAGCGCCGGATGCCGTTCCCAGATGCTGAGTGGTGGGCGCTTCTTCCGGGTGAAGTAGTCAGTCGGCAGGTGGACGATGGCCCAGCCGATGGCGATGGGCGTGAGCAGCACGAGCGCGAGCGATGCGCTGAAGATCCACCAGATGAGCGCCTGGTGTGACTTGGCCCAGTCTAGTGCGTCGGTGATCCAATCCATTTAGTTTTTTTGTGGGAACCCTTGGCTTTCGCCGAGGGCTGAGGGCTTATTTTGGCTTGGACGTGTCAGCTCGGCGATCGCCTCGCCCAGTGTGCGGAGTGATTCGAACGTGTAGATGCCGGTGTCATGGCCGTCGCTGAAATCGATCGAGTAGGCGTAGTTGCCGACAGGCTTCATCGCGGTGATGCGCAGCGGTTGGGCTTGTGCGGCAGTGATGATGGGAAGCTCAAGCGGCGAGGGGGGCGGTGCGTTGCGCTCCTCGCGGCAGGTTGCGCAGGGGCATTTGTCGCGTAGTTCGCGGAAGGTGTACTCGCGGATATGGGCGTCGCTCCAGGTGATGCGGAGGCGGTTGTTGGGGGTGAACCAGTCGCCGATCAAGCGGTTGTTGAA
>CAZJWY010000106.1:0-18257 GCA_964549545.1 uncultured Planctomycetaceae bacterium
CGAGCAGTGGCCATGGCACCCGAGGGCTCATTGGCTGCGCAGGCATCAATAGATTATTGTTTTCTTTGCGTCTTCGCGCCTTGGCGTGAGACTTTATTATTGTGCCGATCGACAGGCGCCGTGGCCTATCGAACCTGATCGGTCGCATCATCCGGCAAATTCACCGCGAGCATGCTCATCCGCACCATCAGTCCTTCCGGCAACGGCACACTCCGCAGCGCCGTGTCGATCGAGCGATCCGGCGACTGGCCGGCACCTACCGCGGGAAATCCGCCAACCGGCGGCAAGAGGTCGTCTGGGTCCGTAGAACGATCGCCGCCGAACAACGGCCTGGAATAAAAATGGAACATCGTTGGGTAAAACCTGAGCAATCGAGTCATGGCTGCCGCCCACCTGGCTGCCTTCGACTCGTGGAGGCCACGTCGACAGTTCCTGCGACGTGCGATTTGTTTTCACGCGTGGCTCATCGCCACGAGTTGTTTCCGCAAACGCTGGCGCGCCCGGCTGACTCTCGAAAGCACCGTTCCCAGCGGTACTCCCAATACATCGGCCGTCTCCTGGTGCGTCAGTTCGCCCACCACGACCAACAGCAACGACTCACGCAATTCCAGCGGAAGTTGAGAGAGCGCATGCTGCATTTCATCTGTGAATTCGTTCGTGGTTGGGTCCACTGCTCGAACAGGTATTTCCAGCGGACCATCACCAACGAGTACCAACCGCCGGCCAGCACGCCGCCAACGATCAATCACTCGCCGACGCAGGATCGCCACCAGCCATGCTCGCTGGCCACGTCCCGACGTAAAACCATCGCGGCTCTTCCACGCACTGCGCAGAGTCTCCTGCACGACATCCTCGGCATCATGCGCGTCGCCTACCAATCGGTAAGCAATACGAAACAACGCCGGGGCATGATCGCGTATCAAGACGACAAAATCCGTCCGCGAAAGCGCCACCAGTGCCTCTCTCTGTTAGCTGCTCCGTTCCGATAGCCGGTGGCTGGCAACCAAGGGTTGCTCGGCCGTGACGCATTCTATCACAACCCGGCTATCGCAATACAATTCGCGGGCGGTGGTCGGCGTTATTCCCAAGGCGGCCAAAATTCTTGAGAGAATTCATCCACTTCGTCACAACTCATATTGAGATCAGGGCTTATGTCGATCGTGGCTCCTCAACTACAATGAAATTCACGGCTACATACAAGCTAAGCCCAAACGCAACCTATTGGTAACTGCGCAGTGAATGAGCCCTTGGGTGCCATGGCCACTGCTCGGAGTGGCCATGTTTTGGCAGTATTTCGGCATGCCCACGCAAAGCCGTGGGCATGGCACCCCTGTCCCGTGAGGTCATTTGTTGCGCAGGTATCAATAAAAACAACCTCCGGTCTACTCACCCTGCGCCATTCCATTCACCCCGCGTCCGCACCAATCTTCTCCATGACTGAATCGCGCGACGAACCCGCTCCCGGCAACTACACCGACGCGCCGATTCACCGCTACCCGCGCTGGGCCCTGCGCTTCTGGCACGGCATGGACTTCTTCACGTGGGCGAAACTCATTTCGGCCAACCGCTTCGCCGTCGCACCCTTTCGGTGGTCTATGGCCGCAACGGTTACATTCGCCAGCGTGCTGAACTCTTTCGCGGGTGTGTTCCAGCATTTGATCTACGGTCATGCTATCCGCCGCGTGAAAGTCAAGCAGCCGCCGCTATTCGTACTTGGCCACTGGCGCAGCGGCACCACGTTGCTTCACGAGCTGCTGATGCTCGACCCGCGGCACACCTGCCCGACGACGTATGAGTGCCTTGCCCCGCATCATTTCCTTTGGACCGGATGGTTTCTGCCGTCGCTGATCAACTTCCTGTTGCCTGCTCAACGGCCAATGGACGACATGCCGGCCGGCCTCGATCGGCCGCAGGAAGATGAATTCGCGCTGGTGAATCTGGGCGTGCCGTCGCCCTATCAGGCGTGGGCGTTTCCCAACCACGGGCCGGTGGCTGATGAGTACCTCGACCTGCGTACGCTACCCGCGGCCGAGCGCGAGTGGTGGAAGAGCAAATGGTACGACTTCGTCTGCCGGATCGCGCTCAAGACCAATCGCCGGATTGTGCTGAAGTCACCAACCCACACAGCCCGCGTCAAAACGATTCTCGAGATCTTCCCCGACGCGAAGTTTATTCACATCGTACGCGATCCGCTCAAGCTGTTTCCCTCGACGGTGCGGCTATGGAAATCGCTCAGTACGGTTCAAGGGTTCCAGAGGCCGCGCGATGATGCTGGCTGGATTGAAGCCCATGTACTCGATCAGTTTGTCCGCATGTACGAGTGTTTTGAGCAGGACCGCGAACTGGTACCGGCCGGACGCTTGATCGATATCCATTACGAAGATCTGGTGAAGGACCAGGTTGGGCAGATGCGATCTGTCTACGAACGCTTGAATCTAGGCGACTTCGCACCGGTCGAGCACGCCCTGCGACAACGAACCCAGGAAACTCGCGACTACCGCCCCAATAAATATACGCTGCCACCCGACGTGGCCGACCGGGTCCGTGGTCGCTGGGCGCCCTACTTCCAGCGCTACGGTTATGATGCCACTCAGACGCAGCCCTAGATAGTTGCATCTGTATCTGAGCAGATGCATAATTTGGGGCATGGTCACATCTTTTCTCGTTCGTGACATGCCGCGCCGATCGGCTCGCGCTCTGTTCTTTTATCGCAATGGAGCGAGCCTTCTCGAGTTGATCATCGTTTTGGTGATTATTGGCGTGATGGCCAGCTTGCTGTTTCCTGCGCTGCAATCCGCTCGCTCCAAAGCCAACACCGTGGCCTGTCGAAACAACGTTCGGCAAGTTGGCTGGGCCTTATCGCGATTTGTTGACGCGAAGAAACGATTTCCACTACCCAATCAATGGACCATCGACATTCTGAAGTGGATTGAAGAAGAACCGCTAGCGCGGGAGTTTGAAAACGGTATTCCATCGAAACTAGATTTGCCTTGTCCGCCACTTCTGCGTTGCGCCGCGCAGCCACAGGTGAATAGCACGATTCCAGGCGTCCTCGTCAGCCACTATGTCTTGGTCGTCGATCGGCCGTTTAGCTACGTAAAGGGCGACCGAGTACGTTGGGAGATTCAAGATCGCCCGCTTCTCAACGACGACGACCCGCTGAAGCCTTGGTATGTCGGCCCGGAGATTACGTTTCCGGAGCAGGGCGTCATGTTCGAGAAAATGCGTGGGCCGCATCCAGGCGGCGTGTTTTACACACACTACGGCGCTATGCGCGGCGGTAGCAGCGATTAGGCAGCCGCCCTTGGCGGTGCCGGCATCTTCTTGCCCTTGAGCTGGTACACATACGCCAGCACTTCGGCCACCGCCGCGTACGAGTCAGCCGGAATCGGTTTGCCGATGTCCACGTCTTTATAGAGCAACTGCGCGAGCGGCTTCCGCTCGACGATCGGAATGTTATTCTCCAACGCCAACCGCCGAATCCGCTGAGCGAGCACGCCCGCGCCTTTTGCCACCACGACCGGCGCCGCCATCTCCTCGGGATCATATTGCACCGCGATGGCCAGCTCGGTCGGGTTCGTAATGATGACATCCGCCTTGGGCACGCTGCTGGAAATGCGGTTCATCACCATCTGCCGTTGAATTTGACGGCGTCGCGCGATGATTTGCGGATCGCCCTGCTGGTTCTTCATTTCTTCGCGGACTTCCTGGTGAGACATCCGCAGATCCTGCTCATGTTTCCAACGTTGCAGCCCATAGTCGAAAAGCGCGAGGATCAAGAGCGCGAGCGCGACCCAGAGCGTCGTCTTCATCAAGATGTCGACCATCAACTTGCCCAGGTCGGCGATATCCAGGCCGCCAGACCGCAGCACTTCGTCCCATCGCAACCACACTACGATCGAGGCCACTGTCGCGACAATCAGTACTTTCACCAGTCCGAAGCCTAGTCGCGACGTTCCGCTCAGCGAGAAAATCCGTTTGAGCCCTGCCATCGGACTCACCCGGCTGATGTCCGGCGCGATTCGATCCGGCAGCCAGAGCAGGCCGATCTGAAAAACGTTTACGAGTACACCACCCAGCATTGCGAACCCTAGAATCGGCAGCAGCACGATCGAGGTTGCATAACCGATACGAATCCAGGAGTTCACCATCGATTCCTGGCTGGGGTAAAGGTCACCCGCCTCGGCCAGCTGTTGGCGAATAACTTTGGCAAAGAAATCGACGACGGCTCCGCCAAACATCATCAACAGGAGCACACCGAGCATCAACATCGCCGCCGAGGCCAGGTCCTGGCTGAACACAACCTGCCCCTGCTCGCGCGCCTCCTGGCGCCGGTGGGGTGTCGCTTCAAATGATTTTTCACCCGCCGACTCGGACATTAGAAAGTTGAGGGTGGAAAGTTGAGAGTTGAGGGCCGGAAATCAAAAGGGACACTGCCCGCCGCTTGCGGCTTAGCTAGTGCTTCACGACCACCTCGCGCAAATGTTGCAGCACCTCCAGCGTTGGATCCTGAAACACCCATGCCACCATCCCGACCGAAAGGAACAACAATGCCAATCCCAACAGCGCATTCACGCTAAATCCCACCGCGATCACATTGATCTGCGGCAATGTACGACTAATGAGTCCCAACACAAGATTCGAGAGCAATAGTGCGACCATCAGCGGTGCCGCCGCTCGGATGCCGAGCGCAAAACTTTGCGTCAGCACATTGACCAGCACGTCAACAAAATTCGACCCCAACGACGCCTGTCCCGGCGGCGCCGCGGTAAACGTATCGAGCAGCGCCTCGGTCATAATCCGATGCCCACCCACGGCAACAAACATCGCGAGCGTCACGAAGTAAAACAGTTGCGAGAAGACCGAAACATCTTCGTCAAATCCTGGATTAAATACTTCAGCCAGCGATAAGCCACTAAGTTGGCTGACAATCTGCCCAGCCACCTGAATGCCCGAGAACAGAATGTTCATTCCAAATCCGAGTAGTAGCCCTACGAGCGCCTCGCTCGCCAACATCCGGCCATAGATGCCCATGTCCTCGATGGCTGGCATCGAGGTGTTCAAGAATGCCGGCGTGACCAAGAGTGACATCATCACCGCGATCAGTGCCCGCACTCGCCGCGGCAACGACTGCGTACTGAAGATCGGCGCCGTCATCACGAGTGCCCCGGTCCGCGCAAGCACGAGCGTGAACACCATGAACCGGCTGATCAGAAATGTTTCAAGCCCAGGCATAAGTAGGTCCGCCGAGCCGAGGCGGACCTCCGCTTAAAACTGACATCAATTACGGGAAGATGCTCGCCGACTCAGGGCGTGCCACCCGTAAATTTGGTTTTGCGAACAACGTCCATCACTCCAGTCGCCGCTACGGGCAACGACTGGTCACAACGAATTCGGAATATTATCGATCAACTCGCGCGAATACTCGATCAGCCGCGTCAAAATCCACGGCAGTGACAACCCCAGCGCGAGCACCATCGCGATCAACTTCGGTACAAACGCCACGGTCTGTTCTTGAATCTGCGTGAGTGCCTGAATGAGACCAACAATGAGGCCAATCAGTGTTCCAGCGACCAACACCGGCGCGGCAATTAGCGTCGCCAACACGAGTGCTTCACGCGCGAGATCAACAGCGTCTTGTGGATGCATGGGGCCGACTACAGAATATGAAAGCTTTCGAGCAACATCTTCACCACCAGGTGCCAGCCATCCACCAGCACGAACAACAGTAGCTTGAACGGTAGCGATATCAGCACCGGCGGCAGCATCAACATGCCCATTGAAATCGTCACGCTGGCCACGACAATGTCCAAAATCACAAACGGCAGATAAATTTGAAACCCGATCAGAAACGCCGTCTTCAACTCACTCAGCATATAACCGGGCAGCAAGGCCAGTAGCGGCACTTCCGTCTCGCCTTCCACGGGTTCGTAGTACACATAGTTCGGCGTCGAGCCCTGCGCGACTTTGGGTGCCGGTAAGTACTTCATAAACAGGTACACGTCGTCGTCGTTCTTTGTGGCCTGAATCTGGTGGGCCATGAACTTACGAATCGGCAGCACTCCGCGCTCAAATGCCGTGTTCAAACTGATTTCGTTATTCGTGTAAGGGCGAATTCCTTTTTCATACGTTTCGCTCCAAACGGGCGCCATCAGCAGCAGCGTCATGAACAGCGCGATCGATGTCACCACCTGGCTTGGCGGCAACTGCTGCGTGCCAAGTGCTTGTCGTAACAACCCAAGCACGACGATGATCCGCACGAAGCCGGTCGTCATCAGCAAGATCGCAGGCGCGAGGCTCACCACGGTGAGCAGCAGCATTACCTGCAGCGTCGACGCCAAGCCCTGCGGACTCGTCCACTCCGCTGGTCCGCCAAGCCCTTTCGGCAACAGTTCCGCAACCGGCGAATCTACCTGACCAAACGCAGTCGAGCTAATCAAAACACACGCGATCGCCGATAAAAAGATGCGGCGAGATAGAGCGCAAGCCGCCAGCGACTGGCGAACCCAGCGCTGTGTCCTCCGACGAGTTGTGCGTACGCTCGCGCTAAACACGGGCCGCTTCTCCTCGATGGGAGCGATACGCGGCCGTCACGGGTGAAATCGACGCCGGCAACGACTCGGCTCCCAAGAAGCCTGCCGGGGCTGACTCGCGCGAGAAACTCTGAAACACTTGTTCGAAGGCCTGCGTCGCGCTCTGCGGATCGCGCTGCTGACAGAGCCCCATCAGCCGATCGACTTCGATCGGGTCGGTAACTTCGGTGAGCGTCTCCGCTCCACCAGGCGTCAAGGCGACGAGCACTAATTTGTTTCCGACTTTGATGAGCTGCGCGACTTGTTTCGATGTCAGCGAAACGCGTCCCAACACACTCACCGCGTCGTCGGGTAGCATTCCTCGGCCAGCTCGCAGGCGTCCGCTGCGCCGTAGCGTCCAGGCGAATAGCAAAAACGCTCCCACGACGATCGCGAGCCCCGTGCCCATCGTATAGAGCGACTGCATCGGTACGCCGAAATCAACCAGCCGCCGCGATGCGCCACTGGGACGAGAAGCCGCACTAGCGTCATGTTCACTTAGGGTACGACTGCTCGGCGGCGCCAGGTGCCGATCCGGTGCTTCGCGCGGAGCGTCTTGCTCCGTGTGCATCGCAGAAACCACCGCGGGATCAAGCCGCCGCGAAGTGGTGATCGGTTGTGCTTCGGCCGCGGCCGCCGGGCCGATTGCGACCGGCTCGTTCTGCGCGGGTTGTGTCTCGTTCGTTCCCAGGTAGACCGAGTTGCCTTTGTCTGCCCAGTCTGGTGGCGCGGGCGTCTGCGCCGCGGCTGGCCGCGCAACCGCCGTGGCGAGCAAGGCGAGCGCAACAAGTTTCATAGGCTGAAACATAAAATCATCCGCGCCGCCTGCTCGGCCGGTACGCAGGATCCAGAAGACAAGAGTTTTGAAGAGCGCCGTGTCTCTCTCTCGATGGTAGGGAGAGTTTGGTGGCGGTAGCTTATAGTTCGCTACGGCTTGCCGGGCTAGACCAACTCCAGTCGGCAGGAATCAAGTGGCAGCGTTGCTGGCGCTGCGGCCGCAAAAGCTACATCAGAATCAGCTTTGAAACGGCTTTTGCCGAATTCGCAGCATGTTATGCCGCGTCGCCGCTGATCAATTCCGCGACGCGCACGCAGAAGTTGTCGTTGAGCACCAGCACTTCGCCACGGGCAATCAACCGACCATTGGCGTAGATATCGACCGGATCGCCGGCCAGCTTGTCGAGCGTTACGACCGCTCCCTGCTTCATCCGCAGCACATCTTCAAGCTGCATCTGCGTGCGGCCTAGCTCGATCTTGAGATCAAGCTGCACATCGCGCAGCAAGTCCATGCTGGCCCGCTCGTTGGCCGGTGCCGCGCCGAAGAGATCTTTCAACTCGAACGGCTTGATGCCAGGTGGCAGTGGCGCCGCGGCATCGTTCAAAGACGACAAGGCCGCTTGTGCCTCGTCGAGGAGCGAATCCACGCTTGCACGATCAGCATCGCCGGTCGAGGCCAGCACTTTTTCGATTTCGTCTTGAGTAACTTGCTGCGACTCGTCTGCCATCGAAATCCGTTTCCCTATCGCCGAGCAAGCGCGCGTGGCTACCGCTCGACGAAGTTAAACCGGCTGAAGAGCACTTCCTTCAGCATGGGCTCGCCCAACGCGCGGTTGGTTTTCTCCAATAACTGCCGTTTGATCAAGCCCAACCCGGCGTCGGTCAGATCGCCCGACTCGGCCGAGTGCATCGTCAGCGTAATCTGCTCCCTGATGCGGGCATTGCTGCTTTCAAAATGGTGGTGGAACGCAGTCGCATCTCCCGCTAGCACCGTCCCAAATAGCTCAAAGTCGATCGCTAGCGTTGTGTTGGTCGTCGGGTTGTATCGGGTGATGTTGTACGAGCCTAAATCGACTTCTTTCAAGTTCTTGTCGTGCTTATGGCTTTTTTCTTCCTTGCCATGCTCGTCGCTCGACTCGGCAAGCTGGCCGCTCGAGGCGGCTGCCAGATCCTTGGCCAGCTTGGCCGTGTCCTGAGCCGATGGTGCTAGCATCGCCGCGCCGACGATTTGCACGATCACGATCACCGAGACAAACGCCACGGCTTTGATTAGCCGAAAGATGCCTCCCTTGCGCCTGGGGGCATCGAGTGTGGTATCGCCTTCCGATCTTTCTGCTGGTTCGTGGGCCACGGTATCTGCCTCCGTCAAATCGCTACAAATGTCAGCTCCGCTTCAAGCGGACCGCGCGCGGAATATCCACGAGCGATCTTCGAAACCGTAGCTTACACTTTGCGCCTCGGCAGAAGCGTTTTACCACTAAATCCGTTGTAAAGCGGATTACATTGGAAACGAGCCAGCGTTCGCCCTAGCGCCGCAAGTTCAACAGTTCATCGAGCAACTGTTGGGCTGATGTGATCACGCGTGTGCCGCCGCGATACTGCGTCGACGCCAGGATCAAATCGATCAGGTTCTGGCCGATGTCCGTATTCGATAGTTCAATCGCGCCGGCCGTAAGCGTGCCGATGCCCGACGAGCCCGGTATGCCGGTCAATGGCTCGCCGGAGTTTACGCCTTCGGCGAATAGGTTGTCGCCCACCTGTTGCAAGCCGCCCGGATTGTTGAATCGGGCCATCAGCAATTGGCCCAGGTCGCGCGTCACGCCGTTGGAATAAACGCCTTTGATGCGCCCGCTTTCCGTGATCGAAAACGTCGACAATGTACCGGCGGCAAAGCCGTCCTGGCTCGAGGCCTGAACTTGGCTTCCTCCCGATTGGCTCAGCGAAGTGATCTGCGAGAAATCCAGATCGAACGTAACCGGCGAATTCGATGCCACATTGCGCCGCTCGATCGATACGGTTTCGTTCGTCGACGTAATGAATTTGCCGTTCCCATCAAACGTGATGAGGCCCGTGCCTACGACCGTGTTGACGCCGGAAGCGGGTTGGTTATCCGGCGACGTGGCGAACCAGCGGAAGGTGGTCACGCCATTGTCGGTCGATTCCAACGCGGTCGTCAGTCGCACCGTGAGTGGAATGCCCAAGCTGTCGTACACGACCATTTCCGACGATGAGCCTTCGCCCTTTACTGCTCCTCCGGTCGGTGAGAAGAAAAGCGGAACCGTCGTCGGCGTACCGTCCGCCGCGATGAAACGAAACGCGTTCTGGTTGACGTTGACCGCGTTGGCTTGGCCTTCGTTCGATTCGAAGCGGAGCCGATTGTCGCTCGTGAGCGAGCCGCCTGGCGTGCCGGTCAGGGGATGCTCGGAATCGGGCGACGTGATCTGGATGCCGAGCGACTCCTGCATGAAGTTGATCAGGTCTTGAATCGTCGTGGTGTCGGTAATCGCAAACGACTTGGTCGCCAAATCGAGGCCTCCATCGAAGCCCTTGCTGCCCGTGAACTGCAGTGTGCCATTGGTGGGAAATAAGTCGATGTAGTTAGTGCCATCGAACGTGGCAACGTCTTTCAATGCGAGCGAGGTTGTTACACCCGGCCCGTTACGATCAAGCAGATTCGCCGCATTGATGATGTCGACATCCGATTTGCTGTCGATGTAGTCTTGAGTGCCCATCGGCAGTTCTTCGACCAGATAATACTTGCCGGGCTCATTCTTCGTGTTGCGGTAAATCTTGATTGAATCAAACAACCCGCTGCTAGAGCTCGGCAAGCCATTGAGCGCGATGCGATGGCCGGCGATCGACACGGCTTCGGTGGTCGATAATGGCGTGGGCCGACTTTCCAGATTGGCGTTGGCGAACGTCACAAAGTAATTGTACGCGCCGCCGAGGTCCTCGAGACTATCTTCAGCGAGAGTGGCGCCCAGCGAGGTGCTCCGCACGTCGTCGGTAAAAGTGGTGGTGCCGGTTCCCACGGCGTTGATCTCTCCCGCGAGCTTGTAGTCGCCCGATCCATCGCTGCGATAGATGCGCATCAGCGTGTAGATGGAAATATCGGGTGATGCCGGTAGCGAGTTCAGCGTGACCGATTGCGTTCCGTCTGTTGTCACGGTGGCAAAAGCCAGCGAGGGCGGTCCTTCGCTGTTCGCGGCTGGCGCGTTGGGATCAACGAAGGCAATCTTGTAGGTGTAAGTGCCCGCTTCCAAGCCCGAGGCGCCGCCTCCCGAGCCGCTTGCGTTTGCTGCCGCTGTGCCAAGCGCCGGAGGCGAGAGTTGCCGGACCATGGGAGCGGTCGTCGGCTTCTCGATCGATTTGTTGTTCAAGACCACCGATTGGATCTTGCCCGGATTCGTCGACAGGTTGCCATCGTCAGGCAATAGGTTGCCGACCAACGTCACATTATTCGTTTCCTGCGCGACGGCTGATCCACCGAACGGAATCGTCAGCGGCACCACTCGATTCGTATTGATAACGAACTGGTCATTTACCGCGTAACCCAGCACGCGGTTACCTGAAGTAGAGACCAGTTCGTTCACCGCATTGGTCTTGAACTGGCCGTTGCGTGTATAGAACTGCTGCGAGCCGCCGTTCGGGCCTTGCAGGACGAAAAAGCCGTCGCCTTGAATCGCCAGGTCGAGCGGATTGGCGCTCACTTGAATCGTGCCTTGCGTGAAGTTCGGCGCGATTTCGGCCACGCTCACGCCAAGGCCGATTTGCCGTGGATTCGTGCCACCGTTCGATACGTTCGGCGCCGAGCCGATGCTTTGCGTCTGCAAAAACTGCGTGGCAAACAGCACGTTCGATTCCTTGAAGCCGGCCGTATTTGAGTTGGCGACATTGTTGCCCACGACGTCGATCGTCGTCTCGGCCGCTTGCAGGCCGGTGAGGGCTGTCGTCATTGCGGATTGCAAACCCATGGTCTTCTCCTCCCCAGGAAAATAGGTCAGGCTCTGCCTGACGCGTGTGTGTTCAAGTGCTTGGTGCGAAAATGTCAGGCATAGCCTGACCTACGGAATCGATCAATAAGCGGGTGGACGAATCTCCGACACATTGCTTAAGGAAATATCGTACTGGCGCTTGGTCATCTCCACGGGCTGGAACGCGGTCGTCAGCGTCTGCCCGTTTCGCTCGTTATCGAGAGTGTTATCGATAATCGAGCCCATTTTGCCGTCGATCACGCCGACAAGTTGGTAATTTCCCGTGCCCGACTTGTCGGTGCGGTACACGTACTTCATTCCGCTGGTAGCAGGCAGGCCTTGCACCTGAATCGCGCGGTCGACGCCGGCCGTTCCGGTCGTTGTAATGGCTTTGCTCCCGGAGAAGTCCATGCCCAGCAATTTGTCGTTTTCAGTCCACACGACGCGATAGGCATAGGTTCCTGCTTCCAATTCGCCATCGGCCGTCGAAGGCAATAGGCCAGGCGTATTTTCGACGTGAACCTTCGGCACGCCCTTGTCGATCGCAACGCGGTTTACGATGCCCGTCACCATTTGCCCATCGTCTGTCAGCGCCGAGATGTCCGCGCCGATCATGTTCGTCGCGCTAGAGATATTTTGCCCCAACAGCACCGAGTTGAGCGTCTTCGTGAGTTGGTCGGATGCTCCCACGGCGCGAATCTGCGCAATCTGGTTGAGCATGTCTTTATTGTCCATCGGATTGAGCGGATCCTGCTGCTGAAGCTCGACGATCATCAACTTCAGGAATGTACTCATGTCGATGTCGTTGATCGCGTTGGTCGACGACGTGTTCGACTGCGTGTTCGTTGTGCTGCCGACGGTTCCGGTGATAGCCATGGTTGTTTTTTCCCCTCTATTTGCTTGAGGAGGTTAATGTCACTGTGTGCTGGGATATTCACACGACCAGGTTAAGTCCTGCATCGTTGATTTGGTCAGACCCCGTTGTCGGTTCTGTTGTCTGCGGTTCGGTTGATCCTAGTCGCTGTTGCGGCGTTGCTTGTCTTCGTGGGGTAGGCTCGTCGAACGATTGATGAAACTGTTGCTGCTGAGAGCCACGCGTGTCGGTTTGTCCTTCGGAGCCGTCGCGTTGCACGTCAACATCGAAGCGATCGACGCGAATGTTTTGCTCGGCCAGTCGATCGCGAAGGGCCGGCAAATGCTCTAGCAGGAGTCGCCGGGCGTCTGAGTTTTCCGCCTGCAGCGAGGCCGACATGACGCCGTCCTTGATGTTCAATTCGATGCGTAGCGCGCCCAACTCGGGTGGGCTTAATCGCAAGTGCAACTTGCCGCCGCGCTCTTGCGCCGTCTGAAATGCTTTCGTCACACGCCCCAGGAAACGCGCAGGATCAACCGCCGGCGATTCGTTGGCGTTACCTGCCGAGTCGTTCGAGCCCGTAGCGCTGTTGCGCGTGATGCGAGCGAATGCCTCGGTTATCGGCTCGGCCTTGACCGTGACGGGCTTGGCTGCACGCTCGCTGCCTTTCTCTTTGAGCGATTCGCTCATGTCTGTTTCGGCAACGATGGTAGCAGCGCCGACAAGTTGCGACGCATCGACTTTTGCCGACGGCGCCGGTTGCTTGTTGCGAGTCGCGGTACGCGGCTCATCGTCGGGCGATTCTTCACTGCCCGGCTTCGCTTTCGATTTGGCCGTGCTCTCGGTGCTTGTTGAAGCTGCCTCTTGTTTTATTGTCTGCGTGGTGTCCGACGATGTCTGCTTTTCACCAGCGTTGGCGCCGCTGGCGGCGTTAGGCTCTGCTTCGCCTTTTCCGACAGGCTTGTCCTTGGCTGGTTTCGCTGTCGATGCCGTATCCTTCGCCGCCTTGGCTTTTTCATCATCGACGGCAACCTGCGCTTGCTCAACGTCTTCGCCTGTTGCCCAAACATTCTCGTCGGTTGCCGCGAGTTCTGCTTGGCTCACAGCTAACTTCACTTCGCCTTCCGGCGTCGAGCCTTTTGCGGCGCTGTCCGAGTTGGCATTGGCCTTTCGGTCGGTGGTAGTGATCGCGGCTTTCTTCGCCGTCGCGGCAACTTCTAGCTTGGCTAACTTATCGGGAGGTGTTTCCGACTCAGCCTTGGAATCCGCTGTCTTGGACGGATTGGCTTTCGCGCTCTGGCATGCGCCTGCTGCCTCGGCGGCAGCGGTTTGGTCTGCCTCTTCGCTTTTGTCTGTTTCGCTTTTCGACTCATCCGCCGCCGGTTTTGCCTTGACGGTCTCCTCGATCGGCTGATCGCTGGTCGGCGGAGGCGATATTGAGCGGTTGCCACTATCGTATGGCTTCGGGGCGTGATTGTTCCATTTTCGTTCGTCGCGATCGTAGCGGCTGGTTTCCGCCCGTTGAGAACTACTGCCACGAGGGAACAGATCATCGCCGGAGAATGTCCGGGCCTGATTCAAGTGATCGCCAAAGTTGCTGGCTCTCTCCTCGATAGGCGATGCGCCGAACGCGCGATCGCTCACTGGAGATGGAATCGGCAACAGATAATCGGTATTCGCTTGTGTCATTTTGACGATTGCTCGGTTGAGCGGTTTATTTTCTGCCATCCAATGCATTGAGCTCGTTGATGGCCTTCTTCAAATTTGCCGACTCTGGACCACCGCTAATGATCCGTCGGTGTATTTCGTGCAGCTTGCTCAATTCCTGCGGAGTTTGAAACGTCTTCAGAATGTTCTTCAATTTGCTTTCAGACATTTTGCTCATCAGCAGGATCGCATCATCCATGCGTTCCTCTTCGATGAATTTCATGAGCGAATCTTTGCCGACTTCCGGCTTCACTTGCTCCAACTGGCCGACGACCTTCGCGATGTTTTGTTGCGTCGTCAGCTCTTGTTGTTTGTTGAGCCGCGTTTGAATGTCTTGCACCATTCGGTCATAGCGGTCGATCTTCTCATTGAGATCGTGCAGCGAGGCGTCGTAGTCTTGCTTGCCGCGCTTCAGCGCGAGCAGCTTGACCTCGAAGTTGCGATCCTGCACTTGTTGCCGATTCGACACCTCGTTCAGCGACGGCTCCTCAGGTGGCACCTCGTCTCCAGGTTTCTTCGGCTGTTGTGCGGCCGAAAGTTGCTGAAGATCCACATCTTGCACCAAAGCCACGATCCGGAACACCTTGTCGCGCGTCAGTTGATCGGTGTGAAACAGGTAGCCGATCACGAGCGCCAGCGTGATCACCGTCGCCACGCAAGCATAACCAACGAGGCCCAGCAATAGGTCGATCAATTTACCCATTCCGCGCCTCCTCGCTCGATTCGCCAGCGCACCGTGGCCGCTTCATCGAGTCGTTTGGTTTCGGCGCGTTGTGCTTCGAGCGCATGTGCGCGGCGATTCCGCTCGTCGAGCATCTCCAAAACGCGAACCTCACGGTCTGCTTCGACCAGTTGTTGCCGACGCCGCTCAGTTTCCGCCGAGAGCAGCACGGCTTGCTTAGCAAGCTCCTGGCTCTGTGCCTTGAGCAACAATTCGTACCGCTGCACTTCGAGCAGCCGATTTACGTCCATGTATTGGCCGTTTGTGGCCGAGCGTTGCAACTCACGCAACTCTTGCTTTTCGATCATTAGTTGAGCCCGGTTTTCCGCCAGCACTTGCTCCGCGCGAAACGCTTCGGCCAGCGCAGCCCGCTGCTCGTCGCGATGGGCCTCGCGAACTTTGTGCAACGTTTGTAAGCGAAACTGGTACTTGGCCATGACTATTTAGGAACGAATCAACAATAACTTCCCGATTTTCGGAATAACCACGGAGACACGGAGGGCATGGAGAAGAGATCCAGGAGGAAGTAGCAACACTAATCTTCACAAATTCCCGCTAATAGCGACTATCAAAGAAGAGACTATTTCCGTCTCGTTCTTGATTCTGATTGATGAGCGTAGATTAGTGATAATTAGTGTTCTTCTCTCTTTACTTCCGTCTTCTCTGTGTCCTCCGTGTCTCCGTGGTGAATCCCAATTGCCGAAGTTATTTTTGAGTCATCCCTTAACGGTAACTTGAGTTGCTGCCCCCGAGCCGACAACCGCCGGAGCGGCTGCTGCCACGGGGGGTGCGTTCATCTTCAGCTGACAATGCCCGGCCAGCGTTATGAGTTGTTCGATGACTTTGTCGTACGGCAGCGACGAATCGATCGCTTGCCGCAGCAGTTGATCGATCGCATCGCGCATGTCGATCGCGGTATCGACCGCCCGATTGCTCCCGCGTCGATACGCCCCGATGGAGAGCAGGTCTTCGTGCTCTGCGTAAGCGGCCAACAGCCGGCGGATCATCAGTGCGGCCGCCTGATGCTGCGGCGTCGTAATATCTTTCGCCAACCGGCTGATGCTGGAGAGCAAGTCGATTGCTGGATAGTGACCGCGGCTGGCCAATTTGCGAGAGAGCCAGATATGGCCATCCAAAAGACCGCGCATCGTGTCGGCCACTGGTTCGTTCTCATCATCACCTTCGACCAACACGGTGTAGAAAGCCGTAATGCTTCCCCGGCGGGTTTGCCCCGCGCGCTCGACAAGTCGCGGCAACATGGCAAACATTGAGGGCGGATAACCGCGCGTCGTCGGTGGTTCGCCTGCCGCCAAGCCGATCTCGCGCTGGGCCATCGCAAAGCGAGTGACCGAATCCATTAGCAACAGCACCTGCTTGCCTTGATCGCGAAAGTATTCAGCCACGGCCGTAGCGGCCCACGCGGCATGAACTCGGCTCAGTGCCGGCTCGTCGCTCGTCGCCACGACCACCACGCTGCGTTTCGAGCTCTCGGCCCCGAGATCACGCTCAATAAAGTCATTCACTTCACGACCACGCTCGCCCACCAGCCCGGCGACGATCACATCGGCGTTCGTGTGCCGACACATCATGCCCAAGAGCACGCTCTTGCCTACGCCCGAGCCAGCGAAGATCCCCAGCCGCTGTCCACGGCCGCAGGTAAGCAGCGCATCGATCGCATGAACGCCTGTCGAAAGCGGCTCGCGAATGCGCGGGCGCTCCGTCGCATTTGGCGGCAAACGATCGAGCAGCGTGCGATCCGAAAATACAGGTTGCGGCCGCCCGTCGATGCAGTGCCCATGCGCATCGATCACGCGACCCAGCAGTTGCTCGCCGACTTTCAATTTACGCGAAGTGCGAACGAGCGACACCCGGTGGCCGTGCCGTACGCCAGCCGTCGGGCTCAAGAGGTAAACGAGCGTGTGCCCGTCGCGAAAGCCGACGACCTCGCCTTCGCACTCAGCCGTGCCGTCGCGCTCGATGCGCACGACCGCCCCGACCGGCGCCGGGAAATCGGCGACGCTCACGGTCATGCCGACCGTCTCGGCGACTGTGCCAGCCAGCGATGCCGTCATCGTCGAGTTCAAGTTTTCGAGCATCGCTTCCATGCGGTTTTTTAGTAGCCACGAAAAACACGAAAAGTCACAAAAAGCGTTTTCAACGACCGTAGCTGAATTCGCCAGAATTCAGAGGCTTTCCCCTAGGAACGAATCAACAATAACTTCCCGATTTTCGGAATAACCACGGAGACACGGAGGGCATGGAGAAGAGATCCAGGAGGAAGTAGCAACACTAATCTTCACAAATTCCCGCTAATAGCGACTATCAAAGAAGAGACTATTTCCGTCTCGTTCTTGATTCTGATTGATGAGCGTAGATTAGTGATAATTAGTGTTCTTCTCTCTTTACTTCCGTCTTCTCTGTGTCCTCCGTGTCTCCGTGGTGAATCCCAATTGCCGAAGTTATTTTTGAGTCATCCCTGAAGGCTGAATTCTGGCGAATCCAGCTACACCCTCTTTGTTTTCTTTTCGTGCCTTCTTGTGTTTTTCGTGGCTCCCTCTTTCTACGACAATTCTTCTTCAATCCGTTTCAACTGCGATTCAATCTGCTGATCGATTTCGCCGAACTTCGTTTTCACGACGCACCCGCCCGGCGAAACATCTTCGTCGGCCACCACTGCGCTCGGCGCCAAGTGGCCGACCGTTTGTGCCAGCCGCGTGATTTGCGAGCCCAGGTTTTCGTAATCCACTGGGCTGATGTGCAAGCGGATATCCGTCATCCCGGCAGCCAGCCGCAACGTCTCGTGTACAAGGCCAAGCGTGATCTGCGGGTCTTCGGCGATCTCGCGGCGAATTACCCGCTCGGCGATCTTCGTCGCCACTTTCAGCGATGTCTGCTCCCAACGATTGATCAGCCGGGCCTTGGTGTTGTTCATTTCGGTGAGCAATGTTTCGAGCGTCGGCAGCAGCGTTTCCATCCGTTTGCCGACCCGCTCATCTAGCACCCGCTCAATCGCTGCCTCGGCCGCCTTGCGACCGGCGACCTCGGCCTGCCGGCGAATCTGCTCGGCCTGTTGGTGCGCCTGTTGCACGATCTTGGCCGCTTCGGCACGCACTGTGCCTAGATAATCGTTCGCTTGACCACGCATATCCGAAAAACTGAACGCCACGGGTTGCACCGGCCTCCCGGTTGGCGTTTCTCGCGGGTTGTCTTTACGAATGATCGTGGCCATGAGTTGCTCGTTTGAGATCGAAGATGAATTAACCGCGCGAGGATGCGAACGTCTTGCGAGACTCTGCCAACTGCCGAGCCGCGACCTGGGCCACCGCCCGTTGCGCCGCCTCGACATCGCTCAACCGCGTCGGCCCCACTCGCCGCAGTTCCCGACGAAAGCCGCGAGCCGCCTGCTTGGGCATTTGATCGCAAATCCGATCGATGAGCGCCTCCTGCGAACCCACGAGCGCCAGCGCCAGCACATTCGCATCCACCTGCCGCAGCACGGCCGATAGCGTGCGTGAATCGAGTTGGGCCAGGTCGTCGAACGCCATGCGAGGAAGTTGCACTTCAACCGGTGGAGGGGGTGGTGCGACTGGTTTCGGTGCCACCGCTGCCGGCCGAGTGGCCACAAAGCCCCCCCCGCAACATTGGCCACTCGG
>CAZJWY010000107.1:0-11361 GCA_964549545.1 uncultured Planctomycetaceae bacterium
CCACCCATACCGCCGCCCATACCACCACCCATCATGCCGCCGCCCATGCCGCCAAGCGACATCGCATCAATCGGCAGCACCAGGTCGGCCACTGGGTAGACCTTTACCGTCAGGTCCTTCTCGGCGTCTTCCTTCGTGGTAATGACCAGCACTTCGTCTTGAATGATGTACGTGAGCTGCAGGTTCTTCAGCATCAGCCGCAGCGCCGAACGCAACGAAATGTTTTGTAGTTGGATGTTTACCGGCGTATCGGTGCCGATGCCCGCTTCTTCCAATGCGGTGTGGTTCAAAATAATCGGAATGCCATATTCCTCCTTCAGTTGGCTGACGACATCGACCAACGGTTGATCGGTATAATCCAAGCCGGTTTGATGCAACGGCGATCGTAGTGCTTTTTCGATCCGCTGCTCGGCATCGCCCGTCGCCTTGAGGTCCATCGCTCCGTAACGATCTTTGCGGCGATTGGAAAGCTCTTCCCAAACAGGTGCGGCAGGGTAAACGATCGGCGGATCATCCGGGAACGGCACGGACGATTTTTCGTTTTGATAAAGCGTGTCGAAGAAGCCCGTCCAACGTTGGGCGCGGGTGACTTCCATCAAATAGTGGTTGCGCTTGATCTCGCCCCAAGCGACCGCCACCACGGGAGTCGGACCGACCGGATCGACGTCTCGAAGTGTCTGGGCCACTTTGAGCGCGTCGTCGAAACGGCGTTCCGCGATGAGCGCGCTAAAGCGATCGACCAGTTGCTTTTCTTTCTCGCGATTGCGGGTGAAGCGTTCGTTCAGCAGTCGACGTTCGCGGCCTGCCGCTTGTTCTTCTTGAAGCTGAGCGTCCCGCTCGTCTTTGATCGAAGCCTGTCGTTGCGCTTCACGCAAAGCGACCTGTAGCTTGTCGGTGAATTGCGCGCGAAGCTCGGGGCTCAGCTCGGGCGCTTGCGCGACGTTCTGCAGCGCGAGTTTCAAGTTTTGGATCGCTGTTTGCGGATCGTCGGCCATCGTTCTGCGCGCGTCGATCGTTACGTTCTCGACCTCGCGCCGCATCAATTGTCCCAACACGCGGCGGCGTTGCTCGGTTTCATCCAGCAACTGGCCCGACGGTGCGTATCGATCGGTCAGCGAACCTTCCGCCGGCGGCGGCAATGGATCGTTCGTGGCCGTTCCTTGTGGCGGAATCGGAAGCTGCGCCGGCTGCGCGGGCGCCGGACGCACCAATTGAAGGTCTCCATTCGGCGCGGCTTGTGGTGGAATCGCTGGAGCCGCGGGCGCGATGCCTGGCGCGGCTGGCGCCGGAGCCGAGGCGGCCGGCGGAAGAATTGGTTGCGCTACCGTCTGCGCCTGAACTCGCTTCTTCTCGGCAACCAGCTCAACCGTCTTGGCCTTGATATTGCCTGGATCACGCGCGAGCGCCGCCTTGGCCGCGACTTTTGCCGCCTCGACATCGCCCGTCGCGACAGCTCGTTCGGCCAGATCGGTCAGGCTATCGACGCCCGCTTCGAGCATTCGACCCGTTTCCGCGAGCCCTGCCGAGCCAATCGTGGGCAGCGTGACGCCGCCATCGAGCCTGGCTATCTCCACGACTTGCGGCAAATAAGCGTAGCTGTCACCTTTGCTCTCGGGCTTGGCGGACCATTTCAATTCCACCGGCCTGCCATTGACCGTGGCCTGGGCAATCACCCCGACCGCGTTCTTCAGCGGAGCCTTGGCAGCGCCGATCACGATCGTGTCGCGATCCGATCGCAGCGGAAGCATTGTCTTGGGATAAACCTCGCCTAGCTCCGCGGCCCACTTTACTTCCGTCGGCCAATAGACGGTTCCACGAACCCAATCCGCGAGCACCGCGCCGACCGTGCTGCCCTGCCGGGCGTTTTCTTGCTTGGCGCGCTCTTCGGTGATCTTCTCGGCTTCATTGCCCCGTGCAACTGGCTCAGCAACGTAGAGATTGCCGCCGGTTTGATTGGCCAGCGCGGCCAACATCCGGCCGTCGCAATTCGCGCCGATCGCGTAGCTGGTCACAGCCACATGTCCCGACGAAAGCGAGTTAACCAGCGCCCGGAACGAATCCGGGTTCAGCAAATTCGCTGGGCTGCGCCCATCACCAATGTAAAGCAACACGCGCCCCTCGGGACGATCTTTATCGAATCGCGTGGCGGCCGAGCGCAATACGTTATCGATATCGGTCGCGCCCAGCGGCGATTCGCGATGCAGCTTTTCCACTGCGGTGCGAAGCTCCGCGCTGTTGGCGGCAAGAAACTTTTCCGTAATCGGTCGCGCTTCCAAATCAGCGGCCAGCAGTTGCACGCGATCGTTCGGCTTCAACTTGGCAATGCAGGCATCGACCGCCGCCAGCGCCGTGTTACGAAAGGGGCCCGCCTGGCTCGCCGCCGTGTTGAACACGATCACTACGTCGCGCGGCTGATCTTGCGCCGCGGCTGCGGCTGGTGGAGTGAGGCTGAGCGCGTAGAAAGTGTTTCCACCTTCGCGCGTGTAGGTGCCCAACTCGGCCGACGGCATGGCTGCGTCTGCTGCAAAAATACTTGTCGCCAATACGAAGGACATCGCGACGGACGCGGCGCCTTGAAACAATACGCAATTCATGCCTCGGACCCATGTGACGCTAGACATCTGGAAGCTCCATAATTCGGCGACAAGGAGCGGGGCCGTCTGTTCCGACCGGCAGCCGCAAGCTCGCGCAAAATCACCCTCGAACGGGGCAATATCGCCGCTTATTCTCAGTTTATTCACGTCGCCTGGTGAACGCCAATCTTTTTCTCACTTTTCTATATCCCCCAAAGCACCACCCGGAAAGGCCTTATGGCACGGATATGTCGGTTTTCGGGCCTGTCCTGCCCAGCACTCAGCCGCGGCCGTAAGCCACCCTCCATTTAAATTCCCGGCCACCCTCAACTAATTTGATCACCATCGATCGACCGCCTGTATTGTTTCCTCTCTCGATTCGCACGAGACACCGACAATTCTTCCCAGGGTCCAGGGATTCAGCCCCAGGGCGGCTTTCACTTCGTATTTGCGAACGAATATGCAGGGTATATCGTATGGAAGAGCTAGCGGGGTTGCGGCTCTTCTCACACGAGAATTCTTTCTGGACGCCGAAACCGGGTGGGACACTCACCGCAGGCCTCGCATTTTTAGCCTCCATTGATCGGTATGCCATGAAGAAATTGATCGTCAGTTGTGCCCTGAGCGCCCTCCTCGGCGGTGCGGTCGCGACCTGGTTGGTGGAAAGCCGAACGAGCTTCACCACGCCGGCCCAAGCCCAGGAATTAGCCGTTTCGGCACCGCCCGTGGTCCCCGCGACTAGTGTGGCGGTTCCTTCGACTGGCGCGGTGCTTTCGTCCCCTGCCGGTCCTGCGCTAACGGCCGAGGAACTCACCAACGTCCATGTTTATGAAGGCGCCAACCGGGGCGTGGTGAATGTGTTGACGAAAACCATCAGCCATGACCGGTTTTTCATGCTGCCCACGCCCGCCGAGGGCGCCGGCTCCGGGTCGGTGCTCGATAAGCAGGGCCATGTCCTTACCAACTACCATGTCGTCGAAGGCGCCAACAGGGTTTGGGTTACCCTGCCTGGCGGCAAGGATCCCTACGAAGGCGAAATCGTCGGCCAGGATCCAGACAACGACATCGCCGTCCTCAAGATCAACGCCCCAGCCGAAGAGCTCTACCCCGTGCCGATCGGCGCGTCAGACAACCTCCGGGTCGGGCAGCGCGTCTACACCCTTGGCAACCCATTTGGTCTCGAGGGAACGCTCACGACCGGCATCATTTCCAACCTGAATCGGACGCTCCCCAGCCGAAATGGCCGCGATATGAAGTCGATCATTCAAACCGACGCCGCCATGAACCCTGGCAACTCCGGCGGTCCGCTGCTCGATACCAGCGGCCGAATGATCGGAATGAACGTCGCCATCGCCACGAAGACCGGCCAAAGCGCGGGTCTGGGCTTCGCCATTCCCGTCAACCGCATCCGCCAGATCGTGCCCCAACTGATCGAGCATGGCAAAGTCGTGCGGGCCGATATCGGCATCGTGGCCGTCAAGGAAATGGACAAAGGTTTGCAAATCGTCGAGGTCAACAAAAACGGCCCCGCCGATCGCGCCGGTCTCCAAGGCTGGAAGACGGTCCGGAAACGGGTCACTCGTGGGCCCCTAGCCTACGATGTCGAACGCTACGACCCCAGCAGCGCCGACATCATCATCGCGATCGACGGACATTCGGTCGAAAGCGCAGCCAACTTCGTCGAGAAGATGGAAGAGCATCAGCCAGGCGAGCGAGTCATCCTCACGATCGTTCGCCAGGGACAGCAAATGCAAGTGCCGGTTGCCTTGGGTTCAAGCTAAGTCGTCGAGAAATTGCAAGGGGGTAGCAAATACTGCGCATTTATCATAAATACCCCATTCCAACAAAAATCCTGATTGGCACAAAAATAGTTTCTGCCGTTCAATTCTTGGCAGCGCGGCTTGGCTGAAGCTTCTCAAACCTGCATTTTTCTAGTGAAAAATGCAATTTCGCTTCGCCGCAGCTCTCTGTTGCCTCTCCCTCATTGGCTGGGTTTTCGACAAAGTCCACCCTGGCTGCCCCCTTTGAACCTAGGCACGAGTTCTTTAGCGTGAAGTGGTCTCGGGCATGTGCGAGAACGCACCCAAGTGCCCGTGGACGCTTGCCGAATTTGGAATCACCTACCTTTTTTTGGAACACGACGTCTGTCCTTTGCTGGCTATGCAAGCTCGCCCGGCCAGGTGTTCCCATCCCACGATTGAAAATGAATGGCCCGCGGCGCAAGCATCGCGAGTTTCAATTCGGCGTCTGTTTTTACACCAAGATGCTTTGCGTACTCAGGCCAAAATAGGAAGAAGGAGTAGATTAGATGATCAACTTTATAGCGATCGCCACGTTGGCAATTGGTTTTGTAACCGCGGCCCCCAAGGCGCCTCAATGGGAAACCAGCTACGCGAAGGCCTTGCAGGAAACCCGCTCGGGCCAAGACCCGTTGCTCGTGGTGCTCGATAAGCCCAACACGAAGGAGGCTCGCCTCGAGCCGGAGTTGTTGAGCGAAGATAAGGCGACCACAGACACCTCAAAGCTGCTCAAGCCTTACCGGTTGTGCCACGTCGATGTCTCGACCGAGTACGGCCAGAAGGTGGCCAAGGTGTTCAATGCCAAGGAGTTTCCGCACGTCGCGATCATCGACAAGACGGGCTCGATGGTGATCTTCAAGAAGACGGGCCAGATCGACTCGGCCGAGTGGCAGAAGATTCTGACCAGCCACCAGGCTGGCGAGAGCGCCACCGCGAATTGCCCAAACTGCCAACGCAATAAATTCTAGTTGGCGCTGCCGCGGGACTCTCGTGGCTGAATGCTAGCTGGACAGGCGGCCGCCGAAAGGTGGTCACCCATGCAGGAAGCAAAACATCGGACGGAGCCAGTGGTTTTCGACAATTTGGGCGAAGCACATTCATGAACGCGGCCTGGAGCACAGCTTCAGGCCGCGTTTCATTTTGCGGTTGCCAGGTCTGCTCCCAAGCCGCGGGACTTGTCCCGCCGGAATCGAAGCGTCCTCCAAGTAGCCAGCGCTCGAACAAAACTAACGCTTGCTCATTGCCGCCTTTAGCTTCTCTTTGATCTCTTTCCAGTCGGTTGATGTGGCGATCAGCAGTCCCTCGGGGCCGATCAGGTAGTAGGCTGGCGCGGAGCTAAGGGCCAGTTGGTGCGCCATGTCGGAGGATTCTCCCAGGTAATTCTGGGACCAATTCAGCTGATGATCACGGGCGACCTTCTCGGCGAGCGCCTTATCACTATCGATGTTGAGCCCAATGAAGGTAACCGGCTTGTCAGCATAGCCGGCAGCCGTTTGTTGCAGGTCGGGCAGGCTTTCCACACAGGGAACGCACCAACTGGCCCAGGCATGCATGACCACGTAGCGGCCTTTCAGGTCGGCGATCGTTTGCTCGCGGCCCGTCGGATCGGTGAACTTAAAGGCCTGCATGTTTTCTCCCGGTCGAGGACCCACGCGGCACGGGACCTCGATCGTGCCGACGTCTTTCCCGCCGGCAACTTCCGACTCGGTCACTTGCACCGGGACGACCTTCTCACCAACCGTCTCAACGAGGCAACCGGTCGGTTGCTCGTAAAGCTGAATTACTAGGTCATACTTGCCAGGCGGAACGCCGCTAATCGTGAAATCTCCGTCAGGCGAAAGCTTCACATAATAGTTTCGCCGGCTATTCCGCCAATCGCGAAACTGCGGAGAATTGAGCCATGAGAGCTCGAGCGGTCCCGTCGGATCGAAGCTTAACTTGGGAAAGTCCACGGGTAAGGCGACGCCTTGCTCGCGGCTGACGAGATAATTGAGCGACCAATGCTTATCGAGAGGCGCAGCGTCTCGCCCAGTTGAAACAACCTTGCCGTTGACCGTGGCGCCCTCGCCGCCAAGCGCAACCGTCCGCTCTTCGCCCGGCTGTAGATCGAGGGCTTCCGCTTGGCTGGACGTGAGCTGCGAATCCTTCCATGGACCCAGTTGCGCTCGAAGACTTCCGATTCCAGGTGGCACCCGTTCGAACTCAAAGCGGCCTTCCGCATCGGTCTTTTGTTGGTAAATCCCCTGGAAGCGCGGCTCGCCGAGCGGGTGATCGTGGCCGGGAGTATAAAAAATCCGTTCCCCGGCAATTGGCTTACCCCCGTTCATGAGGCGACCAGAGAGCTTGGCCCACGGCTGAAGTTGGATGTCGCCCAATTGCTCGTCGGGCTGGCGAAGAATTTCGGCAAACCCACTGTCATGAACCACTCGAACGCGAATGGGTTCAAACGTGGCGTTCAGTTGAAATCTACCGTCTGCCTCCGACTTCACTTCCGAAGAACGCCAGTCGAATTTGCCATTGGTCATGTCGGGCAATATGGACGGGGACGCGACGACGATCGAAGCGCCAGCCACTGGCTTGCCGTCAGGATCGAAGACCTTGCCCTTTCGTGGCGGTGACGGTTGTAGCGAGAAGTCTTGTTGCACGCGACCATCGCCGTTAGCGAAGCTCTTTTCGCTTAGCGCGGAGCGATAGCCGGGAGCGTCGATGCGAAGCTGGTAACGATAGCCGTAGTCGCGGTCAGCCAATTCGACCTCGTAACTACCATCTTTTCCGGCTCGCGAGCGGTTAAAAGACGTGGAGAGGAACTTCGGTCGAAAAACTTGTACAGGTGTGGCAGAAAACTCTTTGATCGGCTCGCCTGTGACAGCATCTTTCAGCTTGCCGAAGGCGATTAATCGCGGTGATAGTTGAACGATGTGTTCCGAATCATTGGCGACGAGCGTCACAGACTTCATCGCGAAGCCAATCGCGGAGATTTCGTAATTAACAGCGTCTTCGGGAGCCCAATCCCATAAGTAGATTCCTTGCTGGTCAGCATTACGAGGGACATGAGATTCGGGAACATTCGGGTGCTTTTCGTTGAAGATAGACTTAGCGCCGCGCCATTCGCCGACATTGACATACGCTTTCGGAATAGGCTTACCCTGCTGATCCTCGATCTTGATCCGCAGGCGCTTACCCGGCTGCAATGTGAAGTCGACAGGCGGCATGTCCTCGGCGATCGTCACCTCGCGGCGTTCCGGACGGAAGCCGGGAGCGAGTACCGTAAGCGAGCGTTTGCCATCTGGCAAATGCAAGGTTTCGTAGTGCCCCTGGGCGTCAATCGGCGCTTCATTGACTCCCTCGGCAAAGTAGGGATCGTCGCTCCAGATCACTAGCCCGCTCGTGACCGGCTTGCCCTTTTGATCAACGACTGTACCCTTCACGGGCGTCCCACTACTGAGAACCAGCCGCGCCTTGCCCGCTCGGAGATCAGCAGTGGTAATGTGCTGCGCGTCCTGCAACTCGCCCCAACGCGAATCGCTGCGGTAGTCCTTGTGCGTAAGTTTGATCCTGAACTGAAAGTCTTTGCCCTGAGGCGGCGGGGCCGGGGCATTCTTCAGGACAAAACGGCCATCGCTGTCCGTGATCGGCGAACCATTCGCGAAGTCTTTGTCTGTCAGCCACGTACTGATCATTGGTTCGGGGTTTGTCGACCACGCAGGCTCGTCTACTTCCACACGGATGGCCACGGTGGTGCCGGCGATCGGCTTTCCGGCGCTATCGACGACCTGTCCGCTCAACTGCGTTCCGCGGGCGAGCCGGAAGTGATAAGCGTCTGGGATCGTCTTACCATCGTCGTGAGTGCCTTCCGCAAAATTCACAAACTCCGGAACGTAGCCAGACTTGTTGGGCCACATGCGAAGAATCCGTAAGCGGCGTGGAAGCTCAACCGCGACGTAACCCTGCTTGTCCGTCTTAAAGTTCCGATTGGGATAGTTACGCTCACCGTCTAACTCCCAGACCGAGACGTGCAGCGAAGCACCGGGCAGTGGCTTGTCGTTCTCGTCCGTAATACGGACTTTCATCGTGTGTGCATCAACGTCTGCCGCGCGCTTGTCTGATTTCTTAGTTGCAGTCTTTGAATCCTTGGCAACGGCTGACGCTTTAGGTTCTTCCGCTCGTGACTGCAATCGGACGACACCAACGGCCAGCGCGGCCGCGCTCGCAGCAACGGCAATCGCTACGGCAGCTCGTCGAGAAAATGCGATGCGACTCCTCGTACGGTCGAGGATCGCTAAGATTCGGTTCTCGACATCTGCGCTGCGCGCCATGCAGATCGCAGCGACCGAGTGTCGGTTGCGATAAGAGCGAGCAATTCCCAACAGTACGTCCGCATAGTCAGCGGCCTGCTGGCCAGAAGCCAGGACCTTGTCGTCGCACGCCAGCTCGCGAAACTTTCGCATTTGGGCAAGCCCGTACCAGGCGATCGGATTGAACCAATTGATCGCGGCTGCCAGCGACGCGATCAATTGCGTAAGCAAATCGTGGCGGCAAACGTGCGCGAACTCGTGTAGTAAGACGATACGACGGCGCGAGCCGTCCCACGCTTCTGCATCCGCCGGAAGTACAATGATGGGCCGCAAGATTCCGGCAACCATCGGAGAAGCGGCGTCATCGAGTGTGTAAAGCCTCGCTCCGCGTCGAAGACCGACATCACGGGTTGCTTCTAACGCAGCGCGTTGCCACTGCTGGCACTCCAACAACCGACGGCGGCGGAGCAATCGGCGTAGCGAAAGCTCCAGCCACAAAAGTCGCATGAGGCACAACACAACACCCGCAAACCAAGCAACCAAAATCACGTTGGGCAACACATTCCGCAACCAATTCCTGGCTGTTAGTCGGGAAGATAGCGCCGTTTGTGCTGCCGCGGCTAATTTGGTCGGTTGGACGCTCGCATCAGCCGCGGGTCCTTTCGCTTGCGTTCCTAAACCAGAATTGGGTGTGGAGTCTGGATGCTGGCGCTCAGCTGTTGCCGAAGCGATGTTGCCTTGTACACGCGGAGCGACTGCGAGGCTGCTGCTAATCACCGAACCTTGATGCTCTATCCCGCCCGCAACGGATGATCGCGGGAGAACTTGCAGCGACCAGCTTGGCGCTAAGAGCGCAATCAATGGAATGGCAAGTGCTGCCCCGATGCCGAGCGTCCAAAGCCCATGAACAGTCGCGGCGGATCGTTTCCGCATTAGCACCGATGCGACAAGCGTTACGAGCAACAGCGCCGACGATTTGATTAACGCTTGAAACAGAATCGTTGCAAAATCAGCGGGCAGCACCGCGAAGCCGGAGAACGGGTGAACCATTGCAAAGGTCAAAGTTTGTAACATGTCATCCCTCCTGCTTACGCGCGCGGCGGATCGCTTCTTCAAGACGGTCGAAGTCTTCGTCGGTGAGGTTAGTAGCCGTATCGTCGATCAGCGCTGCCAGGGCGTCGGCCGGCGACGTGGGAAAGAACGTATTAACGAGACTGCGCAAAGCCGATCGTCCCGCCGTCCGACGTGACTTCACCGGCGAGTAAAAGTGCTTCACGCCGTTCCGATCGCGGAGAACGAGCCCCTTGCCCTCAAGGTGGGCAAGCATGGTTCGCACCGCAGAATAACTCGGAGGATCGGCTAGGTTCTTGCGAACCTCGGCCACCGAGGCTTTGCCCAGTCGAAAGAGGACGTCCATGATTTGCCGCTCGCGGGCACCAAGCCCCGGGCTTTTCTTTTGATTCGACATATGCGTGAGGTGCGCAGTGTTAATGGATTGACATGTGCCAATATATTGGCACAACACGGGCCTGTCAATTGCGCGGAAGGGAATTTCAGCGATACGTGCCAGATCATGAGATCGACAGATTCCCGCTACACGCCGCCAATCGCAGAGTGCGATCGCTACCTCGCGGCTCGCTCGGGTCCCGGGCTGATGTCGAGCGACAGGTCCTCCACCCTGCCGGCTCGGAGCCGCTCGACCGCGATCGCTCCCATGACCGCGTTGTCGGTGCACAGCGACAGTGGGGGCACAAAGAGTTCGTAGCCGTGCTCGGCGGCGGAGGCCTCCAGCCGGCTACGGAATCGGCCGTTTGCCGCTACGCCGCCGCCGACGCAGAGAACGCCATAGCCGTTCTTTTTCAGGGCCAATTCGGCTTTGCCAACCAGGCAATCGATCACGGCTTCCTGAAACGAGGCCGCGATATCGGCCACTTCTTGGGGACTTAATGAAGGCGGAGCAGTCTCGTCGGATCGCTTGTCCGGTTTGCCGGGTGGCGTGATTTGATAACGAACCGCTGTCTTCAGGCCGCTGAAGCTGAAGTCGAGCCGGTTTGAGTCGTCTAGCAGCGGCCGGGGAAAACGATATTTGGCTGGGTTTCCGTCGCGGGCAACTCGTTCGATATTCGGTCCGCCCGGGTAAGGCAGCCCCAGCAGGCTGGCCACCTTGTCGAAGGCTTCGCCGGCGGCATCGTCGATCGTGCCGCCCAGCGGCGTGAAGTCGGTCGGCCCCGCGCAGCGGTACAGATTCGAGTGTCCCCCGCTCACTACCAGGCCCATGCAAGGAAAAACATCCCGTCCCGCTGCCAGCCGGCAGGCATAGATATGGGCCTGCAAGTGATTGATCGCCACCAGCGGCAGTCCGCAAGCCAGGGCGATTCCCTTGGCCGCCGTCAGCCCGATGAGCAGCGAGCCGGCCAGCCCGGGCATATTGGCCACGGCCACGGCATCCAAATCCGCCAGGGTCAAGTTCGCTTTGCGGAGTGTCTCGTCGATTACCGGGAGAATCCGCTCGACATGAGCCCGTGAGGCAATCTCCGGCACGACGCCGCCGAACCGTTGGTGCAAATGGTCCTGCGAGGCAACGACCGACGAAAGAACCTCGAGCTGGTCGGTAACGATTGCCGCCGCGGTTTCATCGCACGTGGTCTCGATCGTTAGCAGACGGAGCGGGGCTGGGGGCTGGGGACTAGGGGG
>CAZJWY010000107.1:11371-18004 GCA_964549545.1 uncultured Planctomycetaceae bacterium
GGACTGGTCATTCGTCTTTCCTGCTAGCCCCTAGTCCCCAGTCCCTAGCCCCTTCCTTCCGCACATGATGCACCCACGCCGGCGGCACGTTGGCCATCACGATGTCGCGCCGCACTTCGGCCTTCAAGAACTCGCCCAGCACCCGAGCAATCCCGTGCAATCGCTGGCGATCGGAGTTCGAGCTCACGAGCGCCTTTGCCCGTCGCACGGCCACGTATTCGAAAAAACTGAGCGTACCGCCCGGGGCCAGTAGGCCGTGGAGCTTCGTCAGAATCTGATCGACGAGCGCCACTTCGAAATTATTGAGCGGCAAGCCGGAGACGATCACGTCGAATGGCTCATTATCTGGCAAATCTTCGATGGCGGCATGGACCAGCGCAATCCGATCGGCCGCCGCTTGAGCGACGGGAATCTTCTCGAGTCGCTCCGCTAAGTGGATTACGAAGTGCTCATTCCGCTCAACAAGCACGAGGCGATCGTCTGGACGCAGATCGCCAATGATCTGAACGGTAACAGCCCCCGTGCCGGGCCCGACCTCGAGAATTCGCCGGCCTGTTGCTGCCTCTCCATTACGAACGAAATGCGACAGCGCCACCGCCAGCCCCCGGCCGCTGGGAAGCACCGCCCCCGTGCTGTTATAAGCTTGGCGAAACTGCCGCCAGAAAACGCGATAATCGGCCAACCGTTGACGCATGCCACGATTCTACGATGGATACTTGTCTATCGTAAGTCGCGCCATTAGCGGCGGCGTTTACGCCGCGCTCACTACCACCCGCTAAAAGTCGTACCACAACCCGAACCCGATCTGCTGCTCGTAGTTGTTGAACGTCTGGTACTGGCTCGATTTGCCATTGTAGTACTGCACGCCGGCCCGCATTGTCTGGCCCGTCTCGTTGCGCCACAGCCAGCCGAGCTGCGTATTCACGTCGCCACCGAAGTCGAGCTCTTGCCGCAGATGGCCGTTGATCGCGAGGAACGGCGTTCCCTGAGCACTGGTGACACCGGGCCGCGACAGCTCGGTGCCAAACTGAAACTCCCACGGCTCGGCCCCGCCGTCGGCATTGAAGCACCAGCCCGTTTCGGCATACAGCCGCATGAATGGTTGCGGATAGACCGACGCACCCAATACGAGCGAGTCGCGGACGTAGTTGATCCGGTCGTCGAGGCTTCCGGGATTGGCAATGGCGAATTCATCGCCCAGGTGTGAGCTGAGATGGTACACGGCGAACTTGAACTGCCAGTTGTCGATGCCGTAGGTCAATGGAATGCCCACGCGGTAGTCGGCCGTCTCGAAGTCGCGAATGGAATCCAGCGTGAGTCGAATGAGCGCTGCTGCTTCGACATCGAGTTGCCAGCCCTGTGGAAAGAGCGCGTTGTTCGTGCCGTAACGCAGTAGTCCGACGCGGCCGCCGAGCGTGCCGTCCAAATAGTTCTGTCGCGATTGCCGCTCGCTGAACGCAACGACCCCGAGCCGCGGCTCGTGAACGCCCGCCTGGTACGAGCGATAAATCAGCCCCTTCGGCAGCACCTGCCAGCTCCAGAAGTCGCCGGCAGCATCGGCAATCACTGGTTGTCCCCAGGTCGGATCGGTGCCATAGGGTGCCGGCGCGAACATTGGCTGACCAGACGCCGGCGGCGCGATCCATGTTTCACCGGGCGGGCATGTCGGTGGATACATCTGCTGCACTGGCTGCTGAGCGACCGGCACACCGTAGCCATATGGATCAGCGTTCATCGCCCCATACGGCGCCGCGACCGCGCCGCCATTCATCAGCATGTCTTGCCCGCTTGCCAGGGGCGCGCAGACCGACCCCAATAGCCATGCAAAGGCCAGCGCGCCTACGCGCGTCCAACAGTTACTACCAACGCGGCGAAGCATGGAGAGCGTGGCTCTCTTGGGTCAAACGCAATGACGAGAAACAAAGCAGAAAAGTGGGCCGACTACCTCATTTCTCGGACTATTTCGGGCCGCAAGTTAGCGGATGTTCCACTTCGCGGACAGAGGAAAGAGACCTCACTGACGCCACTGCGGGCATTGCCGACAAGGTGCGCGGCAGCCGCAATCGACGCCATCCCCGGGGATCGCATAGAATCGATCTCGCTACGGGGCAAAAGCCGCGATAGCAATGCCTGCACGCCGGCGGGAAACTCCTGCCATACTGTTCGGCGCACTCCACCCCGATTCCCAAGTCTCGCTACTTAGCGGCGGCGCCTTACGCCGCACGTCCCGCCATCTTCCCGCCCCATCCAACTACGTACCACCCATGACCAAAAAACACACCTTCGATCCCGTGATCGGACAAATCCCCAGCGGCATCTTCATTCTCACTGTCGGCACCGGCTCGCGAGCCACCGGCATGCTCGCCAGTTGGGTGATGCAAGCCGGCTTCGAGCCTCCGACGATCAGCATCGCCGTCAAGCTCGGCCGCTACGTCTGCGATTGGCTCACCGAAGGCCAGCCGTTTGTCCTGAACCTGGTTGCCGAGGGACAAAAGTCGCTTCTCAAGCATTTTGGCCAAGGCTTCGAGCCCGGCGCGCCCGCCTTCGAGGGCCTCGAAATCACGCACTGCGCCCGCGGCGTTCCGATCCTCAAAGATTCGTTGGGTTACATCGAGTGTGAACCAACGGCCCATGTCGACTCGGGCGATCACCGCATCTTTCTCGCCAGAGTCGTCCGTGGCCGCCTAAGCGAAGCCGAGCAAAAACCGATGGTCCACATCCGCAAAACCGGCGCGCACTACTAAAACCGGCTCTACCGCTATGAAAAACATAGCCGACCCATCTTGGGTCGGTCGTGGCCGAACCAACCCGCCCTCAACCCATGCCCGATGCCATCCAGGTCCGCGGCGCTCGCACGCACAACCTGCAAAATATCGACGTCGACATCCCGCGCAACCAGCTCGTCGTGATCACCGGCGTCAGCGGCTCGGGCAAAAGCTCGCTCGCCTTCGATACGCTATTGGCCGAAGGACAGCGGCAGTACGTCCAAAGCCTTTCGGTCTACTCGCGCCAGTTCTTCGAGCAGATGGAGCGGCCAGACGTCGACCACATCGACGGCCTCCAACCCACGATCGCGATCGACCAGAAACCGGCAGCACCAAACCCGCGCAGCACCGTCGGCACGATCACCGAGATCTACGATTACCTCCGCCTCGTCATGTCGCGCGCGGGCACCGTCCTCTGCCCGAGTTGCGATACGCCGATCTCGCAACAATCGCCCGCCGAAATCGAAGCCACGATTCGCGCCCTTCCCGCGAACACGCGAGTCATGATTCTCGCCCCGCTCATACGTGGCCGCCGCGGCACTCATCGTGACGTGTTGGAGGCAATCCAGAAAGCAGGCTTCGTCCGCGCGCGAATCGACGGCGTGATTTATCCGATCGATGAAATCCCCCAACTCGCCGCACAAAAAAACCATGACATCGAAGCCGTTGTCGACCGGCTCGTAATTCGCGACGGCATCGACGCCCGCCTCGGCGAATCGGTCCGCCTCGCCATTCGCCACGGCGAAGGCGTCGTCAACGTCGTCTACCAATCCCCCCAACCTGCCGGCGCGTCCGCTTCCGCGGACAGCGCGAAGACCGACCAACCCTGGCATGAACGGTTACTCAACACCCGCTACGCCTGCCCCCGCTGCGGCACCAGCATCGGCGAAATCGAGCCTCGCACCTTCAGCTTCAATAGCCCCTACGGCGCCTGCCCCACCTGCCACGGCCTAGGCGTCATTGACGCCGTCAGGGTGGCTGGGGTCGAGCAACAGCGAGCCCCCAGCAACGCGAGCTCCCGAATCTCGATCGAGCCTGGCTCCCAACCAACCGACGAAATGAGGGCCATTTGCCCCGACTGCCACGGCACCCGGCTTCGCCCCGAAGCCCGCGCCTGCCGCCTCGGCGGCCTCGCGATCCACGAAATCACGGCTCTCTCGGTCGTCTCGGCAATCGACTTCTTCCGCGGACTCAAATTCTCCGACGACCAACGCCCCGTTGCCGAGCCAATCGTCGCCGAGATCATGCGCCGGCTTGCTTTCCTCGATCGCGTCGGCACAGATTATCTCACCCTTGACCGCACTGCCGACACACTCAGCGGCGGCGAGCGCCAGCGCGTGCGACTGGCTACGGGAATCGGCTCCGGCCTCGTCGGCGTCCTCTACCTGCTCGACGAGCCTTCGATCGGCCTCCACCCGCGCGACAACGACCGCTTGATCGCCGCCCTGCGCGACTTACAGCAACAAGGCAACACTGTCGTTGTGGTCGAGCACGACGAAGCATTGATGCGTGCCAGCGACTATCTGATCGACATCGGCCCCGGCGCCGGCCACCTCGGCGGCCACGTCGTCGCTCACGGCACGCCCACCGCCGTCGGCAAGCTCACCACGTCGATCACCGGCGGGTTCCTTTCCGGCCGCGAAGACATTCCCATCCCACGCCAGCGCCGCCCGCCTGCCAAAAGCCGCATGCTCCACCTCGGCGGCGCCACGGCCAACAATCTGCAAAACGTCGACGTCGACATCCCGCTTGGCTTGCTCGTGTGCGTAACCGGCGTCAGCGGCTCCGGCAAGAGTTCGCTCATCGTCGACACACTTGCCCGAGCGCTTGCCCGCAAACTAAATGGCGCTGAAACGCCTCCCGCACCTTACACCAACCTGCGCGGCGCGAATCATCTCGAACGACTCGTCGAGGTCGATCAATCTCCCATCGGCCGCACGCCGCGAAGCAACCCGGCCACGTATACCGGCGTGTGGGACGACATCCGCCGCGTCTTTGCCGGCACCAAGCAATCGCGCCAGCGCGGCTACTCCACCGGTCGGTTCAGCTTCAACGCCAAGGGAGGCCGTTGCGAGGCCTGCGAAGGTCAAGGTGTCCGCCGCATGGCGATGAACTTCCTGCCCGATCTCGAGGTGACCTGCCCCGTTTGCCACGGAGCACGATTCAATCGCCAAACACTTGCGGTACGATTCCGCGAACGTTCGATCGCCGATGTCCTCGCGATGAGCATCGGCGACGCCGCGGGCTTCTTCGAGAATCACGAATCGATCCGCCGCGTGCTCGCCACGCTGGTCGACGTTGGCCTCGCCTATCTCACCCTCGGCCAACCTTCCTCGACTCTTTCCGGCGGCGAAGCGCAGCGGATCAAGCTGGCCACTGAATTAAGCCGTGGCTCTGCCGGCCACACGCTCTACATTCTCGACGAACCCACCACCGGCCTTCACAGCGACGACATCCGCCGGCTCCTCGTCGTGCTCAACCGCCTCGTCGAGCAGAACAACACGGTCCTCGTCATCGAACACAACCTGGACGTCGTTAAAACCGCCGACTGGGTGATCGACCTGGGGCCAGAGGGTGGCTCGGGCGGCGGTCGAATCGTCGTCGCCGGCACACCAGAGGACGTCGCCGCCTGCGAAGCCAGTCACACCGGGCAATTTCTGCGGCCTATTCTGATGAGCGAGCCGCCGGGTTCACCTCGGCGGGAATAAACCAGCCCCGCGCCGGTAGACGCTAGCATTTCTCATGGCTACGATCAGCGAGAGCCTCTTTTCCGCCATCGGAGCTGCATTCCATGCAAACGCCCGCATCGCTCGAAACGCCTGTCGAACAATCCGAAGCCCCGCCCCAAGTCCTCTTCGCACCGCCGATGCCTCTCGCCTGGCGACTAGTCATTCTCGCCGCGATCGTGGTCCTCGGCCTGATTGCTTATGCCACCCGAGAAAGCATTGGCGTGCGCGGGCAGGCGCTCGCCGGGATCGTGTTTTTCTTCGGCGTCGTGGCGGCGTTTTCGTCCAACCTGCGCGCTGTCAATTGGTGGACCATCGGTTGGGGCATCGTTCTGCAGCTTACGCTGGCGATTCTCGTGCTCAACGATGGCCGGCCCTATCAGATCGTGGCCGGCATTTGCCTCGCCGCGATCGTGGTCGCCTGGTTTCTCACGCATATTCGTCCCGTGCTCAATGGCGAGAAAATGCAACTGCCCGGCATGCTTCTCGGCCTCGCGGCCATCGCCATCGCTTACTACATCTTCTTCGGCAAGGGAGTGCGCCCCGCGTTCGAGCAGGCCGGCGAAGTCGTCAAAGCCTTCATCATGTTTTCCGACAAAGGCGCGGAATTCGTCTTCGGTAACCTCTCGCATCCCGAGCACATGGCCCAGGTCTTCGGCGCGAACTTTTTGTTCTCATTCGCCTTCAAGGCGCTGCCGCCGATTCTGTTCGTCTCCGCCTTTTTCACCGTGCTCTACCACTTCGGCATCTTGCAGTGGTGCGTGCGGATGCTCGCGGTCGTGATGGTTCACCTCATGGGCACCAGTGGTGCCGAGACTCTCTCGGTCGCGGCCAACGTCTTCATGGGCCAAACCGAAGCGCCCCTCATCGTGAAGCCCTACGTCCCCCGGATGACCAACTCCGAGTTGTTCGCCTTAATGACCAGCGGCATGGCCCATATCTCCGGCGCGCTCATGGTCGTTTACATCAGCTACGGGGCCGACCCCGTGGCCGTGCTCACCACCTGCGTCATGGCTTGCCCCTGCAGCTTGTATTTGGCTAAGCTGTTCCTTCCCGAAGTCAGCAAGCCGGTGACCGGCGGCACCGTTCACACGCACAACGAAAAATCGCCCTATGTCAACGCGATCGACGCCGCCGCCACC
>CAZJWY010000108.1:0-17877 GCA_964549545.1 uncultured Planctomycetaceae bacterium
CATGGCCACTGCTCGGAGTGGCCATGTTTCGGCAAAGCTTCGGCATGCCCATGCAAAGCCGTGGGCATGGCACCCTCGTCTCGTATTGGCATTTGCTGCCCTGACATCATTTGTTGCTTTCAGACATCACCGCAACACAAAATTCATACACACCCGCGAAATCGCCGCTCGGTCCTTCAAGTGCCGCGTTTCAATCCGCTCCGCCAGCAGCATTCCCGACAACTCGGCGAAATGATGCTCTTCAAACACATTGATAATCGCCGTTACCGCCATCCCCCGCCGTCGCAGGTTGCTAAGTGCAATCGCAATCTCCGGCGTCACCCGCGAAAGAATCGCAATCACGCTCGCGCTCTGCGGCAACTGGCTGGCCGATTCATGGCACAACTGCGGAAACGTCATCCCGTCCGTCTTCTCGATGCGCGCGAGCGTCTGCAGAATGTCAATCAACTGTGTATTGCTCCGCCGCGTCGGCACGACCACCGGCCGCAGCCGATCGCTCTTCTCCTGCATCCCGGCCGCTTGCGCCTCGCGCCGCGTATAAAGCTGATCGTGCGACCAGCCTTCCGTCCGAATTCGATCCGCCGCATCCCGCGCATTGGTCACCAGACCCACCTGCTGCCCCATCGAAAAGATCGCGCCCGCGATCGATGCCGCCGCCGTCACCACCAACTCCGACCGCACGGGCTCATCCGCCATCGGAAACGACTTCTCGTGAAAATCCACCAGCAGCGTCGCACCGGCCACGGTCGACGGCTCATAAATCTTGCTCTGTAGCACTCCCGTCCGCGCCGTCGCCCGCCAATTGACCCGGTTGAGCGGATCGCCCGCCTCGTAGGCACGTACTCCCGCAATTCGCGTCGGATCTTCGAACAACCGGTGACTCATTCGCACTTCGCCGATCGGCCGCCGCGACGCGATATCGAATCCTTCCAGCGGAATCACTTCCGGCAGGACCAGCAAAAAACTCGGCTCGCTGAGCACGCGATACCGCCGATACAACCCAAACACGTCCCCCGTCTCCGCCACGAGCGGACCCAGCTGATAGTATCCACGACAATTGCACTTCAATTGATAGGTAATCGTTTTCCGCGCCTGCCCACGAAACGACACGAGCTGCAACCGCCGTCCCGTAATCTGCAAATTCGGCGGACTATGGATCAGCGCCCGCCGCGGCAGCAGGTCCTCCACGAGCATCCACGGCACCGGAATCCAACTGCGATTTTCCAGCACGGTCACGACCGCGACCGAATCGCCGATCTTCACCCGATCACGACTCATCTCGCGCGTCGCCGAAAGGTTCGCCGACCACCCATTCACCAGCACCCGGCTGGCCACAATCAGGATCAAGAGCGCGTACATCGCATACGCAAACAGCCCCATCTGCAGCACGATCGCCACCAGAAGCAAAGCCACAGCCGCAACGAGCCAGCGCATTGGGAACATCCAGCAAAAAAACAATTACCACGGAGACACGGAGAGCACAGAGAAGATAAGAGTAAGCTTCCGCAGACAAACGCAGGTGAACAAAGATGGTTTTTAGAGAAAGTAAACACTCCCCGCTATCTGTTTTTTATCTGCGTCAATCGGCGTACATCTGCGGAAAATAATCTTCTGCCTTTCGTTTTCTCTGTGCTCTCCGTGTCTCCGTGGTAAATGACTTTCATCGATCAACCACCACCAGCCGCCGCCCTGCCCTCCAACACCGGCACCGGCGTTGAATCCAATATCTCCACAACCAATTCCTCCGCCGTCACGTTCTGTAGCCGCGCCTCCGGCCGCAGGATCATTCGGTGCGTGAGCACCGACGGCAAAATGTGCTTCACATCATCCGGCTCCACATAGTTCCGCCCCCGAATCGCCGCCACCGCTTGCGCCGTCCGGTAGAGCGCAATCGACGCCCGCGGGCTGCCGCCCATTCGCACATCATGGTGCTTCCGGCTCGCATGCACGATCTGCGTAATGTAGTTGCGAATCTTCGGATCGACATGCACCGTTCGCACTGCCCGCTGGCACATCACCAGGTCATCCGCCGTAATCACCGGCTGGAGCTTCTCTAACGGATGCTCACGCTTCATCATCTCCAGCATCTGCGACTCTTCTTCCATCGACGGGTAACCGAGCGACAGCTTGATCAGAAACCGATCGAGTTGAGCCTCGGGCAACGGAAAAGTTCCCTCATGGTCGATCGGGTTCTGCGTCCCAATGAGTAGAAAAGGCGGTTTGAGCTGATGCCCCACGCCGTCGATCGTCACCGAACTCTCAGCCATCGCCTCCAAAAGTGCCGCCTGCGTCCGTGGCGTGGCCCGATTGATTTCGTCCGCCAGAACGACCTGCGCAAAGATCGGCCCCGGTCGAAACTCGAACTCGCCCGTCTTCTGATTGAAGATCGCCCCGCCCGTCACATCCGTCGGCAACAAGTCCGGCGTGCATTGCACCCGGCGAAACGCACAGCTAACACTCTTCGCAAACGCCCGGGCGAGCATCGTCTTCGCCACGCCCGGCACGTCCTCCAGCAGCACATGCCCTTCGCAATACCAGGCAACCAGCAACTTCGCAATCTGCTGCCGCTTCCCCACCACCACCTGCTCGACATTCGCAATCAGCTTCCGACTAATCCCAGCCAGATCAATCGTAGCGCGTGGTTTCTCGCTCACGTCACGTCCCCTTCAGAAAAATCCCGAACCTTTAGCATACCACGCCGCCGAGCTTGGGAGCGGTTGTCCTCCCGGCCGGAACGGCCGAGCTATATAGCCGATCCGTCTCGGATCGGTCAGGCGCCCAACGGCTGGTTAATCACTTCACCACATTCCGTGCCCGCCCCGCCAAAAACTCGGCCACATTTTCCACGGACAAATCCAACAACCGCTGTCGTGCCTGCCGCGTCGCCCAGGCGATATGCGGCGTAATGTAACAATTCTTGGCGCCAATCAGCGGATTGTCCGCCGCCGGCGGCTCCATCCCCAGTACGTCAAGCCCAGCGCCAGCTATTTGCCCATGATGAAGAGCATTCGCCAAGGCATTTTCGTCTATTAATCCGCCCCGACTTGTATTAATCAAAAACGCCGTCGGCTTCATCAGCGCCAGCCGCTCCCGATTCACCAGCCGCTCGGTCTCCGGCGTCAGCGGGCAATGCAAACTCACCACATCGCTCTCACGAAACAGCGTTTCCAAATCAACCTGGCGAACCTCACTCGATGCATCAATCGCCGACCGATTGTGCGCAATCACCTTCATCCCAAACGCCCGAGCCAGCCGCGCCGTATCCTGCCCGATCCTGCCGTACCCCACGATCCCCAACGTCATGTCGGCGAGTTCCCACAGCGGATACTCCCAAAAGCACCAGTCCTTCGACGCAGCCCACCGCCCCGCGCGCACCGCTTCCGCATGATCGCCCACGCGCTGCGTCAGATTCAGCAAATGCGCTATCACCATCTGTGCGACAGACATCGTCCCATACGTCGGCACATTGGTGACCACGATCCCCGCTTCGCGCGCCGCATCCACATCAACAATGTTGTACCCCGTCGCCGTCACGCCGATGTACTTCAGCCGCGTCTCCCCACTCAGCGTCTCGCGACTGAACGGCACCTTATTCGTAAGCGCAATATCAGCATCCCGAATCCGCTCCGCAATCGTTTCCGCAGGCGTCCGTTCATAAAACATGCACTTCCCAAGCGCCTCGAGCCCAGCCCAACTCAAATCGCCCGGATTCAGGCAATGAGCGTCCAACACAACAATGAATGGAGAAACCAAATTAACGCTCCTGTCGAAAAAGGGTGCCATGCCCACGGCTCGGCGTGGGCATGCTGGCGTTCCCACAAAAACATGGCCACTCAGAGCAGTGGCCATGGCACCCTCGGTGCTATTTGAATCGCAGACATCAATAATGAAGTTTACCGATTTCTCCGCGCCTCAGCGCCTCTGCGTGAGACATTCTGGGCCACTTCAGTATTTGTCCGATGCTTTGCGTTTGAACTCCAGTTGTGATAAATTTCTAGTTGGTCGGAATCGACGCGATTCGCACCGAATCGCTCGCAAGCAACCGGCCCCATCGGCGTCCATTCTACGAGGCGAAACATGACCACGGCGACACTCGAACTCATTCCCGAAGTCGGCAAATTTCTCGACAGCGAATTGCAGCAACCCCTAGTCGGCGGCAAACCCGCCGCCGGTTCCAACAAGGAAACATTCGAGACACACGACCCAGGCTCCGGCGAAAAGCTCGCCACCGTCCCCAGCATGACGGACAAAGACGTCGATGCCGCCGTCGCCGCCGCCCAAAAAGCCTTCGACACGTCCGGCTGGGCCACGATGCCGCCGAATGAACGCGGCGCCATGCTCCACCGCCTCGCCGACGAAGTCGAACGCCGCATCCCGATCATCGGCCAGATCGAAGCCCTCGACGCCGGCAAGCTTGAGCCCCACGCCCAAGGCGACGTCGCCAACTTCGTCGCCACGATCCGCTACTTCGCCGAAATGGCCCAGCACATCAGCCGCCGCAACGTACTCGCCGTAAAGGGCCACGAAGCCTGGACGATGCGCCAACCCTGGGGCCCCTGCGGTTACATCTTCCCGTGGAACTTCCCGTTCCTCCTGATCGGCTGGGGCATCGCCCCCGCGCTCGCCGCAGGTAACACGGTCGTCATCAAGCCGGCCGAAGACACGCCGCTCTCCGCGATCTACCTCAGCCGCCTCGCCAAGGAAGTCGGCATCCCGGATGGCGTGATCAACGTCGTCACCGGCCTCGGTTCCACTACTGGTGCCGCCATGTCAGCACATCCAGGCTTCCGCCGCATGAGCTTCACCGGTTCGCCAGAAGTCGGCCGCCTCGTCGCCGAAGCCTGTGGCCGCAACCTCACTCCCGCCAAACTCGAACTCGGTGGCAAAGGCGCCGCCGTCGTCTTCGACGATGTCGACATCCAAGACACCGCCGCCAAACTCGTCGGCGCGATCACGTTCCACTCCGGCCAGGTCTGCTGCGACGCCACACGTTGGCTCGTCCACAAGAGCATCTACAAGCCCTTCGTCGACGAGTGCGTCAAGCAAATGAAGAACGTCCGCGTCGGCTACCAGATGGACGGCAACACGCAGATGGGCCCGGTCGTCAACGAGAAGCAACGCAAGCGCGTCCTTGGCTATCTCGAAAAAGGCGTGAAGGAAGGCGCCAAGATGATCATCGAAGGCGGCCCCGCCGAAGTCCCCGGCAAAACCGGCCACTACGTAAAGCCCTGCCTCCTCGAAGGCACGCTCGAAAACGTCGCCGCCCGCGAAGAAATCTTCGGCCCCGTCGCCTACCTCGCCAAGTTCGACAGCGAAGACGAGGCCCTCAAGATGGTCAACAGCACCGACTACGGCCTTGCCAACAGCGTCTGGTCCACCGACCTCAACCGCTGCTCCCGCGTCGCCGAACAAATGAAGGCCGGCAACAGTTGGATCAACGCCCACAATGTCTTTCCCCACGGCGTACCCTACGGCGGCATCGGCAAGTCCGGCCTCGGCGGCGGCGTCAACAGCCCCGAAACGCTGTTCGACTACTGGCGCAGCGTAAGCTGCGTCCGCCCACTGTAACCACGTGTCCGCGTCTCGGAGAGACGCGACCAATTGGATGCGGTTGTTGGCAGGCTGGGTAGCGTCCGTGACACCCACCACCTAACCACGTACTTTGGTGCATGATGGCGATTATCAAGCAAAGCGCAATCCTCACCCTATCGGCTTTGGCGGGATCGCTAATTATGTACGTCGCTATCGGTGCGCCCCGCGAAGTTATTCTGCGCACCTTGATTGGCGTCCTCATAATCTGTCCTCTCGCAACTGCTGCGGGACAGATTTTTTGGTCATACGTGACTCCGGCAAAATAGGTCAACCATTCGCTGGTGATACTCCACGCCGTTAGCCTTTTCAACGCAATAGCTACAAGAAACACGAGAAGACACGAAACTTTTGCTGACTTTTTGTTTTTTTCGTGGCTACTCAATCTGGTTATCAGCGCACAGTTATTCTTCGATAAGCTCACGCAGAGGCGCAGAGGGCGCAGAGGATAAAAACGACTTTGGAACCCCCATCTGCACGAATCTTCGCTAATGTGCGGTTGGAATTAGCGATGATTAGCGTTCCCTACTACTTCTCCGCGCCCTCCGCGCCTCTGCGTGAGGTATTTATGCCTCCACGCGACAACCACGCGCGCTCTGCCACTTCATGCTTCAGGCAATGATGAAAATCTACGAGTTCGATCCAGACTCGGAATAGGATGCGTCACTCATACGAGTTGACTTGCAAAGCGAACTCACGCGCCTCGACGTTTCACGCCCCGCGCACGTCAATCCCCAGCTTTTGGCCACACAAAATTCGCAAAAGAAACTTCTAGGAAATGGCCACCACTTCGGCTATGCTGCCTCGCGTTATGTATATACACATGTACCCTACATCGCCGCACGTCCCGCCGCTTGCGGCTTAGCTCCTCCGACTTCCCATTCCTCAACCAAACAACATCCCCAAACCCACCGAGGCCCACCATGCACCCCCAGCACCCCGCCGATGCCTGCGCCTCAAACCAATCCGCGCAGCGTCCACCACGCCCCACTCTCCACGGCCCCGGCCGCCCGCGTGTCCTCGACGACGGCAAACGCCGCGAAATCTGCGCGCTCATCGCCGGCGGCTGCGGCCTCCGCGAGGCGGCGAAGTACGTCCACTGCTCGGTCAACACCATCCGCCGCGAAGCCGAGCGAAACGTCGACTTCGCCGAACAGCTTCGCCACTCCGAGTCCTACGCCCGCCTCAGTCCCCTCCGCGCCATGCAGGCCGCGATGGGCACACACTGGCGCGCCGCCGCTTGGTTCCTCGAACGCGCCTTCCCCGAACAGTTCGCCCGCCCCGATGCTGGTGCGTTCGGAGCCCGCAAGGCTCGCGAGTTGATGAAAGAAGTGATCGACATCGTTCGCGCCGAAGTGTTCGACCCTTTCAAGTCCGATCGCGTCGAAAAACGCATCCGCGGCGCGTTCGAGTACTATATCCGCATGGCATGCGATCAAAGGAAAAACAGCCACAGCCTCCGCCGCGCGATGCAATTCTTCGAAGACAAAAACCGCGTCTCCGGCCCCCTCGCCGAATTCGGGATCCCAACCCCCGACTTCAGCGACTTCACGAATCCAACCCGAACCTCGACGAGCTCTCCCTTCTCTCCACCCAAAAAGAAACGCCACCCCGACTCAAAACCATCGAAGCGCGACGACCCCCGCGAACCACAATCCGCCCGTCGCGAGTCGCCGAGCGACACCCCGCGCCGAGCGCCTGGTTACGAAACCAATGGAGCAACCCCACCCGACAGCCCCACGCCAATGAAGAGGTCCACAGATCCACTCCCACCCACCGGCAGCCTCGCCGACGAGTTTCTCAAGCACGTCACCAAACTTGAACGCGCCCGCGCCGCCAAGGCCAAAACTCTGACGCCATCATCACCACCACCCTCCCACGCCGATGCCGACCCTGTTCACCGCATGATATAATCGTGGCCGCAATTGCGAGGCACGGAAGGCAAATACACCAGTGACCACAAAAGGCTGGCTAATCGCGTTTGGAACGATTGAGCAGCTATTTGAGCAATCCGTGGAGGGATGAAATGAAGCGTAAACGAAACTCAAAAGAAATCCCGGTGCCTACCACCGTAGACGCATTGCTCTATACGCTTTGTGTGAAGTTGGGCTTTTGCTCAGCGAGTCATCTTTCTTTCCGAAAACCCACCGGCTACGGTGGATGAGTTTACAGATGCTGTATTGAGTGCCGAAGGAATGGAACCACCGTATTTGTACAGCGACAAACGCCGAATGGTGCGAGATGTTGTCGCCGCCGCGTTCAAGGCGATGGGACGCGAATAATTTTGAATTGGACATAACTTGTCGCTAACCCCCTAATGGATCAACGCCAGTCCTCCAAAACCCAATATCCAATGATTTATGTATCGCGAACCGACGAGCGAGCCTGCATTTCCACACCGATCCGCAACAGCGCCGTTCCAAAATCAGCGACTTATGGAATAAAAGATCGAGTCCGCCGAGAAGTCCAAAACTCGCGCGAAACAAGTTGCCGCCAAGTCTACGACGTCGGATAGCCGCGCGATCACCACGCCACCCGTCACACCACAACATCAAACCCTCGCCCACTGGGAAAAATCATGACGTCCCCAACTCGCCTGTTCCTCTTCATCCTCCTCACTGGTCTGCTCGCCGCTCACTCCGTGGCCGCTGAGCCGATCGGCCTCCGCGCCGACCTCACCGAAGCCCCGCGCGGCCTCATCCGCGCCAAGCTCTCGCTTCCCGTGAAGCCCGGCCCCCTCACGCTCGTCTACCCGCAGTGGATCCCCGGCTACCACAGCCCCATCGGCCCGATCACCGACATCGCCGGTATGAAGTTTGTGGCGAACGGTAAACCACTCGCCTGGCGTCGCGACTTGGTCGATATGTATGCCGTGCATCTCGACATACCCGCCGGCGTCACCACGCTCGATGCCGAACTCGAGTACCTCGCTCCCACCGGCGGCTCCGGCAACGATCCGAACACATCGAGCCAACTCACCATCCTCGAATGGAATCTCATCACCCTGTTCCCCAAAGGCAGCGATGCAGCAAAAATCACCGTCAAGCCGTCCATCCTTCTTCCCAAGGGCTGGAAGTTTGGCTGCTCCATGGAACAAGTCCCCAGTCCGAAAGCTGGCGACGATGCGATCTATTTCGCACCCGTCTCGCTCGAAATGCTCATCGAACAACCCCTCCTCGCCGGCCGCTACTTTAAGCAGATCGACCTGACGCCCGGCGCCACTCCGCAGCACGTTCTCCATATCGCTGCCGATAGCGAAGCCGCGCTCGCCATGAGCCCGGAGCGAGTGAAGAACTACCAGGGCGTGCCTGGCGAGTTCGCTGCGATGTTCGGCGGTCGGCATTACAACCGCTATCACTTCCTCCTCACGCTCAGCGACCGCACCGGCTACAACGGCCTGGAGCATCACGAGTGCTCCGACAACCGCTCCTACGAACGCACGCTGATCGACGAAGACATCTTTCGCACGTTCGGTGGCCTGCTCACGCACGAATACTTCCACTCCTGGAACGGCAAGCATCGTCGCCCCGTTGGCCAGCTTTCGCCCGATTATCAAAAGCCGATGCAAGGCGACTTGCTCTGGGTCTACGAAGGTCTCACCGAATACTACGGCGACGTCATGGCCGCCCGCGCCGGCCTCTGGAGTCCCGAAGAATATCGAGACAACCTCGCGCTGATCTCTGCCAGCCAGGCCGCTCGCCTCGGCCGTACCTGGCGTCCGCTGCAAGATACCGCCGACATGGCCTCGAAGCTCTACCAGTCCGGTCGTAACTGGGCTCATCGCCGCCGCGGCGTCGACTTCTATGACGAAGGCGAGCTCATCTGGCTCGATGCCGATACGTTCATTCGTCAGAAGACCGACGGCAAAAAATCGCTCGACGACTTCTGCCGCGCTTTCCACGGCGAAGGCTCCGGCAATCCCGGCCTGGGCGGCGCAAAACCAACCGTCGTCCCCTACACCGCCGACGATGTCTTCGCGGCCCTCAACAAAGTCTACCCCTACGACTGGAAAAATTTCTTCAACACCCGCCTGAAATCCCTAGGCGCCCAACCGCCGCTCGCCGGCTTAGCGCAAGGCGGTTGGAAGCTCGTCTTCAACACCACCCCCAATAAAATGCTCACCGCCCTCAACAAGTCCGGTAAAAGGATCGACCTCCGCTTCAGCCTCGGCCTGATCATCGACAGCGAAGACAACAAGGTCATCGACGTCGTCCCCGATTCCCCCGCCGACAAGGCCGGCATCGGCCCCAACATGAAAGTCCTCGGCGTCAACGGCCGTAAGTTCGACGATGATGTCCTCAAAGACGCCCTCGCCGCCACGCCAAAGACCGACCACATCGACCTCCTCCTCGAAAACGTCAGCTACTTCATCAATGCCAAGCTCGACTACAACGGTGGTCCTCGCTATCCACACCTGGAACGCATCGCCGACACCAAGGATTCACTTACCAACATCATCACTTCCCGCACGAAGCAAGCGCCCGAATCTACAAAAACTGGACGCTAGCGCGTATCGGCTGATCAGCCGCAGGGCGCTAGCCCCCGGTTCAAAACCCGTTGTAGGAAGCGCTCAATGCCTGACAATCCAACGACATCCCGCGGCCGCATTACCGCCTGGCTCGAACAAGCGCCAGCGCCGGTCATGAACGCCTACGCCGGCATCATCGCATTCCTCGCCTACTTCTGCGTCTACGCCTTCCGCAAGCCGTTCACCGCCGCCACGTACGACGGCCTTCATTTCGCCGGCACCCACATCCAACTCAAGACAGCCCTCGTCGTTAGCCAGATCATCGGCTACATGCTCGCCAAGTACGCCGGCATCAAGTACGTCTCCGAGGCGTCACGCGCGAGCCGCGCTTGGATGGTAGCCGGCTTAATCGCTTGGGCCCAACTCGCGATGCTCCTCTTCGCGATCCTGCCCAACGATTGGAAGTTCGTCGCGATGCTGCTCAACGGCTTCCCGCTCGGCATGATCTGGGGCCTCATGGTCCGCTACCTCGAAGGCCGCCGCACGTCTGACATCCTGCTGGCGATCCTCTCCTGTTCGTTCATCGTCGCCAGCGGCGTGTTCAAAGACGTCGGCCAGGCCGTAATGGCCGGCGATGCCATTCCCATCTTTGGTCTCAGCCTGCCGAACCCGCTTCACGTCCACGATCAGTTCTGGATGCCTGCCGCAACCGGCTTTCTTTTCATCGTGCCCTTCTTGTTGATGCTCTGGCTGCTGAATCAACTGCCCGAGCCGTCGGCCAGCGATGTTGCCGCCCGCACCGAGCGCGAGCCGATGGATGGCGCACGCCGACGCGAGTTCCTTGCCCTCTACCTTCCCGGCATCGCTCTGCTCGTGGGGGCTTACGCCTTCCTCACGGCCTTTCGCGACTATCGCGATGCCTACCTGGTCGACGTGCTGCAAGAACTAGGGAGCAACTACGCCAATGGCAAGACCCAAATTAGCCGCATGGAAATGGGCGTCGGCTTCGTCGTTCTCGCGACCATGTGTCTGCTCTACCTCATTAAGAACAACCAGCGAGCGCTTCTCGCGGCGCTCAGCGTAATCGTCGTCGGCTTCGCCACGATGGGCATTGCCACGTTTCTGCACGCGACCGGCCAGCTTAGCGGCTACTGGTGGGCAGCACTCATCGGCCTCGGCAGCTATATGGCCTATGTTCCCTACAACTCTGTGCTGTTCGACCGCTTGATGGCCTCGACCGGCTTCGTCGGCACGGCCGTCTTCGCCATCTACATCGCCGATAGCGCCGGCTACACGTGCAGCATCGGCATGCAGATCGGCAAAGACCTGTTGGCGCCGGCTACCTCAAGGGCCGATTTCCTCCAGATGCTCTCGGCGTTCGTATCGATCGCCGGCGTGCTAGGCGCCGCGATCGCTGGCATTTACTTCTGGCTCCGCGGGGAACAGCGCCCATGTTAAGCCAGATCAAAAAACAACAGTTGGCTGTCGTTGCTCGCCACAATGTCCAGACTGACCGGGCCGACGAACGTAACAGCGTCGCCGCCGGAAAGCGCGGTGTTGCCGATGCGGACGTTGCCATAAGCGACGTGCAAGTACCCATGCCGCGCATCGGCCAGCGATGCGTTGAGCCGATTGTCGGCGCACAGCTCGGCCACGCGAAGGACTGCATCTTGATGAATCACCAACGAGCCATCACGCCCGTCTTCACTAACCAACACCTGCCACTTGCCGTCGCGCCCAGATTGGTCGAAGCCTTTCTGTGCGTAAGCCGGTGGCAAGTTGAGCTCGCTCGGCTCGATCCAGATCTGCAACAGGTGTACCTTTTCACTGGTCGACGGATTGACCTCGCTGTGCCGAATGCCGCTGCCAGCGGTCATCGCCTGCACTTCGCCAGGGCGCAGGTTACCGGCGCTGCCTGTGCTATCGGCATGGCGCAATGTGCCTTGCATCACCCAGGTGATGATCTCCATGTTGTCGTGGCCATGCGTGCCAAATCCGCCGTTGGGTTCGATGACATCGTCGTTGATCACGCGCAAAGAGCGATACCCCATGTTGTTCGGATCGTAGTAGCGTCCGAACGAAAACGAATGGCGGCCGTGAAGCCAGCCGATTTCCGTTTTTCCGCGCTGATCGCCGCGACGAACTTCGAATTGTTGAATGTCCGTTTGCATATCGTGCTCCTGTCGGTTTCGACTGCTTTGTTCTGGTTTACGACAGCCGTGTGCGTTCGTTTATACTTGTATGCCTGTATGGTGCGGGCAGCAAGAATGCACAAAATTGTGAGTAAGTTACCGAAAGGTTACCAGGTAACGTCTAGCCACGTTGGAGAGAACGCTACAGTCGTAGCTGAATTCGCAAGAATTGGGAAAACCCAGGCCCGCCGAATTCTTGCGACCTCAGCTACGAGTAAAAAGGGCTCCGACCGGTGGACAATGGGAAACTTGTATGGCAAAGAAGATCGTAGGTTGTCCGGTCGAGACCGCCATCGAAATCATTGGCGGCCGCTGGAAAGTCCTAATACTACAAGAATTGTTCGCAGGCACGCGCCGGTTCAGCGAACTACACCGCGCGCTCCGCGGCGTGTCGCATCGCACGTTGACGCAGCAGTTACGCGAGCTTGAATCGCATGGCATCGTGCGCAGGAAGGTCCATCGGCAAGTGCCGCCGAAGGTGGAGTATTCATTGACGCCAGTTGGAGAAACACTCAAGCCCGTGATCGATGTGATGCATGATTGGGCCGAAGCGTACAGCCGCAGACGTGTTGCCAAACCCAAAAACACAACCGAAGACTGAAATCAATCCCAAGGGCTAGGCCTCGAGCTTGGCGTCCATCGTGATCGTCGTATTGAGCAAACGCGAGATCGGGCAGCCTGCCTTGGCATTGTTCGCGGCAGTCTCAAACTTGGCCTGGTCAGCGCCGGGGATCTTCGCCACGACGTCGAGGTGGACGAGCGTGACGGTGAACCCAGCACCCGTCTTTTCAAGTGTGACGGTCGCGGTGGTGCGAATGCTCTCGGCCGTCATGCCGGCATTGCCGAGTTGGCCGGAAAGGGCCATGGAAAAGCAGCCGGCGTGGGCGGCGGCGATCAGCTCTTCCGGATTGGTGCCCTTGCCTTCTTCGAAGCGGGTGCTGAACGAGTACTGCGTATTTTCGAGCACGCCGCTGTCGGTGCTGATCGTGCCTTTGCCATCTTTGAGTCCGCCCTTCCACTCGGCCGATGCCTTGCGTTTCATGTTGATCTCCAAAACTACTCGTTGAAAAACGTGTGCTACAGGTACTGTATGTTTAACGTTCCCAGTGAAGCGATTCAAGCAGCGTCTGGGAATCTCATGGTGTCGGTATGACAGGTTCGTTATTCTTATGGTTCAGAAGCGGCTTACGTACCGGACGTTAGAGGGCTTGCGACCATGATCATGCCGATCGGCGACGACAATTCGGATCGACGACTTGCGCCGATCGTGAACATCTGCTTGATTGCCGTGAATATTTTCGTTTTCGTGGTGTTCCAGAAAATGGGAGAAAACGAGAAGTTCACGTTCACCTTCTCGACCGTGCCGCGTGAAATCGCGACCGGGCACGACGAAGTGACAGGGGAGCGGCAAGTCGAAGTGCCGATGACGGGGCAAATGGTCACGGTGCCCGGATTGCAGCCGACGCCGGGATCGGTGTACCTCACGCTGCTGACGTCGATGTTCATGCACGGCGGGTTGGCTCACATTTTTGGCAACCTGCTGTTTCTGTGGATCTTCGGCGATAATGTGGAAGACGCACTGGGGCACGTGCGATATTTCTTGTTTTACATGGTGGCGGGAATCGTGGCTTCGCTGGCCCATGTATTTACGACGGTGTTGATGTACGGCGCCGGCAGCGAGCAGGCGCTCGTGCCTTCGCTCGGTGCGTCGGGAGCGATCTCGGGCGTGCTGGGTGGCTATATGTTTCTGTTTCCGCATCGCCGGGTGACGGTGATCTTGTTTCGCACCCTGACGCAAGTGCCGTCGTACGTCGCGATCGGGATGTGGTTCGTGTTTCAGATCGTGAGTGGGATTGGCATGCTGGGAGGCGAAGCGCAAGGAGGCGGCGTGGCTTATATGGCGCACATCGGCGGCTTCGTTTGTGGGATGTTGATCGTGCGGTTGTTTGCGATTGGGCTGCCGCCGAAGAGTTATGAGAGTTATTAGGCGACTTATGATTTCCCTGCCCTATACATCGCTCCTGGTGCTGGTCGTGGCGGCTTCGGCGGTTGCCGAAGAGTGGACGCAATTTCGCGGGCCGACGGGGGACGGGATTTCAGCAGCGAAGAACGTACCGATTGTTTGGTCGACGAAGGAGCATGTCGTTTGGAAAGAGCCGATGCCGGGCGTCGGCTGGTCGTCACCGGTGCTCTCGCGCGGCAAGTTGTATATGACGACGGCGGTAGAGGCAGGCGAGGACGTCACGTCACTGCGTGTGCTGTGTGTGAACGCGGCGGATGGGAAGATCATCTGGAATACCGAAGTGTTCAAGCCAGAGTCGACGGCGGTGAAGGAGCGGCACTCGAAGAACAGCTTGGCGAGTCCCTCGCCGATTCTGGCGGGTGATCGATTGTATGTGCATTTTGGGCACTTGGGGACGGCGGCGCTCGATCTATCAGGCAAAGTGTTGTGGCGGCAGACGGCGCTCGCCTACAAGCCACGGCATGGGAATGGCGGATCGCCTATGTTGGTTGATGATCTACTGATATTCAATTGTGACGCGGATGCCGATCCGTTTGTCGCTGCGCTCGATGTCAAGAACGGCGAGGTGAGATGGAAGACGCCACGGAATACGACGGCTTCGCGAACGTTTTCTTTTAGTACGCCGATGGTGATCGAACTGAATGGTATGACGCAAGTGATCAGCCCGGGGAGCGGTTTCGTAGGGGCATACAACCCGCAGGATGGCAAAGAGCTGTGGCGTGTGGGGTATGGCGAAGGATATTCGGTGGTGCCGCGACCTGTGTATGCGCATGGGCTGTTGTTTTTAGCGTCTGGCTACGAGCGGCCGACGCTGTATGCGATCGATCCGAAAGGGGCGAGTGGCGATGTGACCGAGACGCACGTGGTGTGGACGGCGACGAAGGGCGCGCCGCTGACGCCGTCGATGCTGGTGGTGGGAAATGAGTTGTACGCTGTGGCCGATAATGGCGTGGCAACTTGCTTCGACGCGCGGACGGGCAAGGTGCATTGGACGAAACGGCTGGCGGGAGATTTCTCGGCGTCGCTCGTGTTTGCGGATGGGCGGATTTACTTTCAGAACGAGTCGGGGGTGACGTACGTGGTTAAGGCAGGCCCTGAGTACGAGCTGTTGTCGACGAACGATATCGAGGAACGGACGCTTGCCACATTGGTGCCGGCGGATGGTGCGGTTTTCATCCGTTCGGAATCGCATTTGTGGCGGATTGGTAACTGAGGCATGTCTTTTCGATGCAGTAACCACAAAAAGCACGAAAAGGCACAAAAACTTTGGTGGCTTTTTGTGCTTTTTGTGGCTACTCAAGCTGGTGCGGGTGCAGTTATTCTTCGATAGGCTCACGCAGAGGCGCAGGGGACGCAGAGTACGAAAAAGAACCTTGGAACACTAATCTGCACTAATGGAAGAGGCGATTTGCGATCATTAGCGGAGATTAGCGCTCCATCTGCTCCTCCGCGTCCTCTGCGCCTCTGTGAGAGATCTTCTTGCTGTGGTCGGCGGATCATGCGAATTTCTTAAGCCAGTGTTAAAGAGTTGAGATCAAGCTAATTCAAACCCTGTCGTCAATTCACCTTACGATGTGCTTCGTCGGAAGCACTGGCTGAGCCAGTGGCACCCGAAATGTGCTTCACAACACGTTCTGAAAGCGTGCCGCGCTTATGTCATTATTGCGAGTCGTGAATGCTTGCCGTGGGTACGATGACGGCGCGGTGCAGGCGCTGGTGGACGTTTCGCTCGAGATCGCTGCCGGTGAGTACGTGGCGATCATGGGGCCCAGTGGGAGTGGCAAGTCGACGCTGCTGAACTTGTTAGGCGCACTCGACGAACCGACGACCGGCGAGGTGATTTATGAGGGAAAATCACTGCGCGGCCAGACCGATCTGGATCGCTTTCGTTCGACGACACTCGGCTTTGTTTTTCAATCGTTTTATCTCCTGCCGACGCTGACGGCTGTTGAGAATGTGCAGATACCGATGTTCGAGTCGGCGTTGGGGGCACGTGAGCGGGGAAAAAAGGCGGCGGAACTGCTCGCGCTGGTCGGGATGACACATCGCGCGAAGCACTTGCCGGCGAAACTGTCGGTGGGGGAGCGGCAGCGCGTGGCGATTGCGCGGGCGCTGGCGAACGACCCGAAGATTCTTTTAGCTGACGAGCCGACGGGAAACCTCGATACGGCGTCTGGGGAAGTTGTGCTAGAGTTGTTCGACCGACTGCATCGCGAGCGGGGGCTAACGCTGGTGGTGATTACGCACGATAGCCATGTGGCGGCTCGCGCGGAGCGGACGATTGTGATTCGCGATGGGCGGATTCAGGAGGGGTAGTTGGCGAGTGTTGAATAGGGAATGGTGACGAAGATTCGGATTCCAAGGCGCCCTCACCCCGGCCCTCTCCCGGAGGGAGAGGGGGATTTACTCGCCGAGGTTGCGGCGGAATTTTCGGACCATGTCTTGGGCGACGATGGGGAGCTTGGATCGGAGCAGGTTCGTGCCGTTGAACCAGCCTTGGGGTTCGATGAAGACGACGTGGTATTCCATGAAGATCGCGCCAGCAGGGTCGGTCAGTCGGGTCGCCTTGGCGTAGGAGGCGAGACCGGCGTAGGGCTCGGCGGGGCCGGTTTGGCGTTTGCCGGTATCGTCGGTGGTGAGGGAGTGCCAGGAGTTGGGGTACTCGGCGTCGCCCGTGAAGCGTGGGTCGACGATCGACGCGATGAGGATCGAGTCTTTGCCTTCGGTCTTGATGTTTTGTGTCGTGAGATTGAGGAGGACTTTGCCGAGGAGCGTGGAGTTGATCGTGACCCAGCGAGGATCGGCCGGGCTCGTGCCGGGGGTGATTTTTCGCTTGCGTAGATCGTCGGCCGTCAGCATTTTTGCTTTGGCGCTGGAGTCGTTCTGCTCGCTGCTGCCGGCCAAATTTAGTTGCTTGTTGAGGTAGTCTTCTTGCTTGAGTGGATCGAGCGATCCGTAGGCGATGAAGTAGATATCCACGCGCCGCGTGATGGGGCCTGACTCGGTCGTGCCTTCGGAGATTTTCAGAAGGAAGGGGCTGACGATCGACTTGCGGGAGAAGGTATCCCAATCGTACTTGCCGGCGAGCAGCGATTCGATCGTGGGACGAATCTGGTCGGCGGGCATGTCGTCTGCCAGCGCCGGCTTGGGGAGCTGCAATGTTTCGCTTTCCGAAACTTTGACGCCGGGGCCAATGAGAGCGTTGTAGATGGCGTTTTCCGCAACGCACACGTGAGTCCGCATCGTGACAAAGACGGTGAGAAACGCGAACGCCCAGCGCCGGAAGATAGATGGAGTGCAAATGAAGTTCATCAGGTGGCTATTTGCTATACGCGGCTTCGACGGCGGGGTCCATCTGCCAGAGATAAAGGAACGTGGGGAGCTTGGCTCGGTCGAGGCCGGGGATATTGATCGGGAAGAGGCCTTTTTGCAGAGGCGTGTTGGGGGTGATGGAGTAAGGCGAAAGCGCGGGGTCGTCTTTGCGGCGGTAGAACACGACGTTGGCATAGTCGACTCCGGCCATTTTACGGGCGGCACCTACAGCGTTGTCGAGATAACCGATTTGATCGATGAGGTGCAATTCGTGTGCCTGACGGGCGGTGAAG
>CAZJWY010000109.1:0-8479 GCA_964549545.1 uncultured Planctomycetaceae bacterium
ACAGGAAACACGAGCCCCAGCCCCTAATCCCCAGCCCCCCACAAAGCCATGTCGCTCGTCGCAGAGGAACGAATCCTCGTCGTCCCCACCAGTCTCTTTCACAGCCTCGGTTACTTCCAAGGCTTCTCGCGCGAGATCGACCGCTACTGGCCGCGTATCGTCGAAGGTGACCACGTCGAGTATCGCCCCCGCGGCGAAATGGAAGCCGACCCCAGCTTCAAGCAATTCATTCCGTATTGCCTCTTCCGCTGGACAGACGCCAGCGGCACGGTCCACCTCTTCGAGTACCAACGCGGCGGCGGCAGCGGCGAAGCCCGCCTCCGCGCCAAGCGCAGCGTCGGCGTCGGCGGACACATCTCCTCGATCGACGCCGAAGTCGGTCCCACGCACGACGTCTACCGCGAAGGCATGCGCCGCGAGCTCGATGAAGAAGTCATCATCGACACGCCCTACACCGAAACCGTCACCGGCCTCATCAACGATGATGAAACCCCCGTCGGTCAGGTCCACCTCGGCATGGTCCACCTCTGCGACGTCGCCGAACCAAAGGTCCGCCCACGCGAAGCCGACATCCAAGGCGCCCGCTTCAGCCCCGTCGCAGACATCCTCCCCCGTCTCGACGAATTCGAAAGCTGGTCGCAAATCGCCATCCGCGCGCTATTCAGCTAAACCGAACCGCCGCTTGCGGCTTAGCGCACCTCAACACCTCCTCCATTGGGTACAATAAGCAATAATCGCAACCTCCGCTTGCGGTTTAGCCCATGCCCACCGACCCGCAACCCATCGTCTACCTCGACAACCACGCCACCACGCGCGTCGACCCGCGCGTCGTCGAGGCGATGCTCCCCTACTTCGACACGAACTACGGCAACCCCCACAGTGTCCACGCCGCAGGCCACGAAGCGCGAGACGCCGTTGACGCGGCCCGCAAATCGATCGCTGCGAATATCGGCGCCGATGCCACAGAAATCGTCTTCACCAGCGGCGCCACCGAAAGCAACAACCTCGCAATCCGCGGCATCGCCGAGCGTCCGCGTCGTCGCGGCAACCATCTCATCAGTGTCGCGACCGAACACAAAGCCGTGCTCGATCCCCTCTTGCGGCTTACTCGCAACGACTACGAAGTAACACTGCTCGATGTCGAGCAGCACGACAGCCCCCGCGCCGGCTGGCTCGATCCACAAAAAATCGCCGACGCCATTCGCGACGACACTTGCCTCGTCTCCGTGATGCTCGCTAACAACGAGATCGGCGTCATTCAACCACTCGCCGAGATCGCTGCTATCTGCAAAGCGCGCGGAGTACTCTTGCATTGCGACGCCACGCAAGCGGTCGGCAAGATCCCTGTCGATGTCGCCGCCCTCGACGTCGACCTGATGAGCTTCACCGCGCACAAAATTTACGGCCCCAAGGGAATCGGCTCGCTCTACATCCGCCGCCGCGATCCAATCGTCCGACTCGAACCGCAGATCACCGGCGGCGGCCAGCAAGACGGCCGGCGCAGCGGCACGCTCAACGTGCCCGGCATCATCGGATTCGCCACCGCACTACAACTCTGCTTCGATGAACTACCAAAAGAAATGCAACGCCTCACGACGCTGCGAAATCAACTAGCAGCAACTCTCCTCGACCAGCTACGCGGAACGCGAGTCTGCGGCCCAGCGCTCGATTCACAATATGACAACGGCACGCCGCTACGCCTCCCAGGCAACCTGAACCTGACGTTCGGCAATGTCGATGGCGAAGCCCTGCTCCTGGCGATGGGCAATCTCGCCGTGAGTAGTGGCGCCGCCTGCACCTCGACCGACCCCGAGCCGAGCCATGTCCTGCTAGCCCTCGGCTTCAGCCACGACGAGGCCCGCAGCAGCCTCCGTTTCGGCCTCGGCCGATTCAACGATTCGGCGGATATCGATTTTGCCGTCCAGCGCGTGACCAAAGCCGTAGAGCAGCTTCGAAAACTTTCCTCAGCCCCTGCCTGAAGGCCGCCTCGCCGGGAAAACTTGCCTGTTTCCCGCCGCATCGCCGATGACTATAATTGCCTGAACCGATAAAATCACAGCGTTCAAAACCCGATCATATTTGCGGAGAATCTAGAAATGGCCGTCGTCCTCACCGAAAAAGCAGCCTCCGAAGTCAAGCGGATCATCGCCGATCAGAAGATCGAGCCGGAAATGGTCCTCCGCGTCGGCGTCACCGGCGGCGGTTGCAGCGGGTTCTCCTATGCCCTGGGCTTCGATAAGTCGTTCGACGAAAAGGTCGACGCCAAGTACGAGTACCACGGTGTCCCGGTCGTCGTCGACAAGAAGAGCGCCCTCTACCTCGACGGCACCACGATCGATTTCTACGAAGGCCTCGAAGCCCGCGGCTTCAAGTTCGACAACCCGAACGCCGTAAAAAGCTGCGGCTGCGGCAGCTCCTTCCAAGCGTAGGGGGAAGTCAAGAGCGGAGAGTCAAGAGTCAAGAGCCCAGGCAACAACGCCTGGGCTCTTTTCGTTTCTTGCTCACCCTCTCTTCTTCCCTTCTGGCTCTCGACTCTTGACCCTCGACTCTTGACCTTCTTCCCCCTCCAGCCGCTACAACCACACCCAATAACTTCCCCGCCTCAATTGCTTCTCCCCAAAAGTAAGCTAGGCTTTCAGCAAGGACATAAACTGTCGGTGCATCGCACTGACCAGCGCTTCAGAAAGCGTCAGCCATCGCCTGAGCGAGGCACTTTTCTATGCTAAATCTTGTCAAAAAATTCCTGCGCGAAGAGGATGGTCCGACTGCCGTCGAGTATGCCGTAATGCTCGCGCTCATCGTCGCGGTCTGCGTTGGCGCTGTCCACCAGATGGCCCATGCAACCGCCGAGAGCTTCGACACCTCGGCCAAAAACCTCGAAGGCGTGCTCGGTTAGACCCAATCACATTCTGCTATGTGATCTCTAACCTAGCCGGACCGCCACGCGGTTCGGGCTCCGGCGAGCTTGGCTCCGTGGCTATCGAACGCGGCTGGCCCACCAACATTTCCACCGCAACTTTCCGTCGCCAAGGCGACTTCTCGCTCCCCTCCCTAACCGAGTTGGAGCTAGCAGCGTCGCATAGACCGACACCGCTGCCTATGCAATGCGCAGCCACTCCAATGCCCCGTTGCTTTGCATTGGCCAAACATGCAGATCAGCGGTAGGATGCAATAGGCGACAATGATAATGGGTGCCGATCCACGCCCTTCTTTGTGACTCAGCGATCAGTTTCTATGAATGCCAGCAACACACGGAACAGACGCTGGGGACTGCTCTTAATAGTTTCCCTCGTGGTTGCTCCCGCGGTCGGAGTATCCGCCGCCAACGGTGAAGAAACACGTCCGCAAGCCAACTCGCCTCGGGAATCGGTCGACGTACCCGCTGGCGCCACGATAACCCTGCAAGGTCGCAAATCCGTCGAGCGAGGCACCCACTGGCTACTCACCGCGATGCGGCCAGACGGCATGGTCGGCGCCGACGTCGGCGAGTCGCCGGATATCAGTTGCACGGCCATGCTCGGACTCGCTCTTGTCGCGCAAGGCAACACACCGCGCGACGGCCAGCACGCCGCGGAACTATCACGCGTGGTCGACGCCATTTTGAACATGGCCGAATGGATTCCGGAACATCATAAGCAGCCCAAGAAGATCACCCTGGTGCAACGCAAGATCGGCCTCAACGCCGATCGCTTTCTGTCCGCCCTCTTTCTGAGCCAGATACTTGGCGAAGCGGGCGACCTCGACGACAGCGTTCGCCAAACGCTCGACAAGCTCGTGCGCGACATCTCCAAAGAGCAAGGCAAAGACGGCACCTGGGGAAACGAAAGTTGGGCGCCCGTCTTAGGGACCGTCCTCGGCTGGGAAAGCTTGCGGGCCGCTTCTTCCTGCGGCTTGAAAGTCGACGCCTCGGCCACCGCTGCGGGCGATGCCCTCCGCGACGGGCTGAAAAAATCAAAGTACCGCAACGAGGGCTGGATGCACGACTTCTACAAAAACGCGTCGAGCATCCGTGTCCTCTACTCCATGGGATATCGAGACGATCCGACTTTCAAAGAGTGTGTGAAGTCCACATTGAAGTTCGCCAAACAAGACGACCGCCCCTTTACGATGGCGGGCGGCGAAGAATTCCTCGCCTTCTACCTCGTGACCGAGTGCTTCCTATCCTCGCCTAACGAAGAATGGGAGTCTTGGTATCCGACGGTTAGCAACCGGATCATCAGTGTGCAGAACTCCAACGGTAGTTGGTCTGGGCATCATTGCATCATCGATCGAACTTTCTGCACCGCAGCAGCCATGCTGACGATCCTCACCCCACATAGCTGCATGCCAATCTCAAACCTGTAAGCATGCACCCAGAATTTTAGCGTCGGCCGCGGAGTTTACTCGCCGTGGCGAGCCGAATCTCCCATCAACACGCCTCAATATCTACGCAAGAAAGTAAACTGCTCTCAAACATCAAAAGCATGCACCTCGTCCTAAGCCTGACCTGCTTGGCTCTCGCATTAATCGCGCTGCCAAACAAAACAGCAGCCCAGGATCAAGAACTCGTTCATCGCGCGCAATCCTCTTTACAGCGCGGCGTCGATTGGCTTCTACAACAACAAGCCACCGACGGCGGCTGGCATTCCGAAACGTACGGCCAAATGCGCGGCGGCATCGGAAATACCGCCCTCACCGTTTACGCCTTGGCCCATCTTCCGCAACCACTTCGCGACGAAGTGCGCCCGCAGTTTCGTCGTAGCATTAAGTTCCTGCTAACCAACCTCGATGACCGCGGCTTCCCTCGTACCGCCGACAACTCGGTCGACTACCCAACGTACGCCACCGCACTTTCGCTTATCGCCCTCGAACGAATGGAAACCAAAGATTGGTCCAACGAGCGAAAAAGAATGCGAGAGTTTTTGACGAAGGCACAGTTTCCTACGGTCGACTCCAATGTAGATTCCGGTGGCTGGTCCTCCGCCGGCCGCAACCTCGGCGGCGGCACACCCTCCGAACACGCCAACATCTCCGCAACCTCGCTCGCCTTGGAAGCCCTCGCAACAACAGGCGGCCTCGACAAAAGCACCAAGCACAATGCTCTCCTCTTCCTGGCCCGCTGCCAAAACCTCAAACAACCACCGGCCGACGGCGGATTCTTCTTCACACCACTCGCCGACGATCCACTGAACAAAGCCGGCCTATCGCCCCACAACGCACAGCACCTTGCAGCGAGTTCCTACGGCACGGCAACCGCCGACGGCCTCATCGCCTTGAAAACATGCGGAGTTGCGAACGACGACCCTCGCGTAAAAGCAGCCACCGCGTGGCTCACAAAACACACGTCGCTCGATCACGTCCCAGGCTTTCCCACCGACAAAACAGAAGCGAACCTGCCTTCCGATGCAATGAAGTTTTACTTCTACTTCTCTATCGCCCGCGTCGTCCGCCAACTTCCCGACACCGCCGTTTCCAAACAATTGCCCCAAGTAGCCGAAGCAATCATTCGCTCACAACAACCAACCGGCGCCTGGGCCAACTCCTCAACCGCAATGCGCGAAGACGATCCTCTGATCGCCACGCCCCTCGCGCTTGTCACGCTTTCGACGTACCTGGAAGCAGCATCAAAACCGTAGCTGAACTCTTGCAAATTCAACCGCTAGTTTTATCACACGATCGCATCGCGCGATTTAAAGGCGTCAGGAACCAAATTTGCTAATTTGGGTTCCTGACGCCTTTAATCTAATAATCCCATACCAAATCAATCGAACTATCAAACTTTGATGGCCGATGACGTAAGTCCAGAAAAACGTAACGGAAAAAGCATGCACGAATGAGACGGCATTTTCCCATCGAAATTAGTGGAGGCAACAGGACGCCAATAGAACTCTTCCTGGCCGGCATCAGCGAGCAGGTTCTTGGACTTGAAGTTTCCAGCGCATCGATATGGGTCGAGATTGCCATCTCCCACGCGAGTGCTAGCGAAACTAGTTATCGACGCATTTCGGCCGTTGGCATTGGTCCGCGAGACCATCGCAAACGCTCCGGTCTGAACCGGGAATTCCAGACTAGCTGCTAGCGTTTCTGTCGGATTTCCTGTATGCCCGCGACATCAGTTGCCGATCGCAACCGTATGGTCATTTGTTGGCGCTCGAATGTTGCATGCGCATTTAGGAACCGTACCATGCGATTTAGGTCCGTTCTCTTTCTGGCAATTGTTTGCTGCTCGAGTAGTTCTTTCGCGGAAAAGGCAGACAAGCGCGAAAGCGACTTTATCGAGTTCGATGGCAACAAGCTGTTTTTTTCGTACGAGGGCCGTGTACCCGGAACGAACTTTCGAGAATACATCCCTCAAAATGAGAACCTGAAAACTTGGACGAAGTTGGCCAGAGTAGACCATTATTCAAATGTCAACGATCCAATGGAACTGGCCAGGACGTTGAGTCAATTGACAAGAAAAATGAATTCCGAAGCACCCTTGAGAGTTCGATACAACAAGGAGAAGCGGATTGCGATCGTGGACTTTATTACCTGGCCGCACGATTTGGCATACGTCGAATTCAATGTTTTTAGGATTGAAAAAGAGGGCACCAATGGCCTAGTTTCATATAACTATGCCGTTCGAGAGTATAAGGACCCTCCAGGATATATCGCAAAGTTCGCGCCAATCCGCGACAGACTTGTCCTTACGATGATCGACGACGGAATGAAGATCCAGCATGTTGATAGTCTATCACACGCTGCATCCAATCCGACAAAACAAAAAGCTCAATTCGAACGCCACTAGCATCAGAATATCAAGCGGTACTACAGCCAGTAATTCAAACTGACGGACAGCTTCAGTCGTTTTTCAAAGTGGGGCAAGCAAGTCTGCTTGAACCATCACGAAGCCAAATGACCATCTCTTGAGCCGGACGAGTGCGATCGCTACAGCAAACCAGCGTCACACGATCAACATCGCATCGCCGTAGCTGTAGAATCGGTACTCTTCTTTGATCGCTTGGCGATACGCTTCGGCAATGAGCTCCGCGCCGCCGAAGGTTTGCACTAGTACCAGTAGCGTCGTGCGTGGGAAGTGGAAGTTCGTTAGCAGCGCGTCGATCGCGCGGAATTCGAATAGCGGGCGGATGAACAAATCGGTCTCGCCTTGCCATGCTCGTAGTTCGCGAGACACCGGATCGCCACTCGCGCGAATGGCCGTTTCCAGCAACCGAGTCACCGTCGTTCCCACGGCAATCACGCGGCCACCTGCGGCTCGCGTTTGATTGATTTCCGCTGCGGCCGCCGTTGTGATTTCGCCCGTCTCACGATGCATCCGATGCGATTCCCAGCTCTGGCTTTCAATCGGTCGGAACGTGCCTAGTCCCACGTGGAGCGTGATCCGCGAATAGTCGACGCCGCGGGCTTCGAGTGTTTTGATCAGCTCTTTCGTGAAATGCAAACCGGCCGTCGGCGCTGCGATCGCGCCAGGCCGATCGGCATAGACCGTCTGGTAGCTGGCCACGTCGGCATCGGTCATGTTTCCACCGCGAATGTACGGTGGCAGCGGCACGCGGCCTAGTCGATTGAGAATCTGCTCGGTCGACTCATCATCACTCTCCAAGTGGGCCAGCCATTGGCCTTCTTCGAGCCGCTCGATCAGCCACAGTTTGGCGCCGGGCCGGCCCTCGCGGTCGGTCAGCGCAATCGCTTCGCCGGGAGTCAATTTACCGCGAGTTTTGCAGAGGATTTTCCAGTGCCCGTCGGGCGTTTCCTCGATGAACAACCCCTGCCAACGGCCCCCGGTACTGGAGCGGCTACCCGCCAGTTGGGCCGGCACCACTTTGGTGTCGTTTAGCACAAGCCGGTCGCCTGGCGGCAAAAGATGGGGCAAATCCCGCACATGCTGGTGCAAAATCTCCTGCCGACGGCGGTCGACGACCATCAGCCGGGCGTCTGCGCGATGGCGCAGCGGCTCCTGGGCAACTAGTCGCCGGGGCAATTCGTAGTCGAATGGAAAGGTGCTAGGGGGCGTCACGATGGCTCAATCGTCGCAACTCGGCGGCTGCAACGCCACCCCTACTTACCACGTGTTTAATCGTACACTGTCAACCAGGAATAAATTTTAAGTCGCGATTCGTAACGCCTTTCGAACCGACCACGAAACTCTGTTTGGAGATAGAGCGACGATACTGTACGAAAGATCACAAAGCCCCCCGAAAAACACCGATTGACGTTCGCGTCGAAACAGTTAACTTTCAGCATAAGTGAATTGATTACCCAAGCGGTTGATCATGATGAGGCGAGGCCGTTCCGCCGGCCCGCCACGCAGAGACGTGATTGCTGGAGAGCTGGGCCACAGCCTCTCCTCCAACCGGTTCACACCACCGGCACTTAGTCTCTGAAGGAAGCTTGGGGCATGGACGCTCCGAGCAGCGGTTGGTGGGCTCGGAGCGTTGCGAAATGCACCGGCCGCCTGGCGTCGCCCTCCCCCATGGCAAACGGATGTGTCGAGGGCTCA
>CAZJWY010000109.1:8489-17873 GCA_964549545.1 uncultured Planctomycetaceae bacterium
TCTCTGAATCGGCCCGTGCTAGCATGCCACTCCGATCGTTTTCCGGGTATGCTACAAGCTGTCTCACGCTAGCATCCGCGCCTTGCTTCCGCTCCTATTTTTCTTCGAGCGATTGCGCTTGGGGCCCTTCGAAAAATCTGCTATTTCACGACTCACAAAACCATGACCGAACAGACCCAACATGTTCCGGTGATGGCTCCGGAAGTACTAGAGTGGCTAAGACCCGCAGCGGGCCAGACGTTTGTCGATGGCACGCTGGGCGGTGGCGGTCACACGCGATTGCTCGCCGAAGCGGTCGGTCCCACGGGGTTGGTCCTGGGGTTCGATCGTGACGCGGCGGCCGTCGAGCGCACCGGGCAAGTGCTCACTAACTTGCCGGTCCGTACGATTGCCGCCAACTACAGCGACATTCCGGAAGTGCTCGCAGCTGCGAAAATTGACGCGGTGGATGGCATCCTCCTGGACCTGGGGCTATCCAGCGACCAGTTGGCCGATGCGGATCGTGGATTCAGTTTTCGTAGTGGTGGAATACTCGATTTGAGGTTTGACGAAACACGTGGCGAGCCGGCGTGGAAACTCATCGGCCGGCTCAGCGCCGAGCATTTGGCGGATTTGATTTTTCAGTTTGGAGAGGAACGATACAGCCGACGAATCGCTCGCCGAATTGTCGAGGTGCGAAAGGAACATCCGATTCGCACCGCCGAGGAATTGGCGCGAGTAGTTCGGGCGGCAGTACCGCGGAGTCGCGACGAACGAATCGATCCGGCGACGCGCACGTTTCAGGCGCTGCGGATCGCGGTGAACGAAGAACTGAAGTGGCTTGAAGTAGCTTTGAGAAGGTTGCCTGATTGTTTGAAACCGGGCGGACGACTGGCGGTGATCAGTTTTCACTCGCTCGAAGATCGACCGGTCAAGGAAGCATTTCGCAACGACGCACGATTGACGGTGCTAACTCGCCGGCCTTTGCGGCCGAGCGAGAGCGAGGTCGCCGTGAATCCACGATCGCGAAGTGCGAAGTTACGCGTGGCCGAGCGAATTTAATTCGCAAGCCCTGCGTGGATTGAATCCGCCTCATGGAGGAGGCGCTGCGATGGACCACAAACGGAATCTAGGAGTGACCGAGGCTCGCTTCGCGCTCACGATACTGACTTGCCTGCTCGTTGCGATTGGCTACATCACGCTGTTGCGGCTCGTTGGACCGAAAGACATAGCCGGCGATACCGGCCCAGACGACGTGATGCCGCCGAGCATCGCGGGCCCTTCTCTTCCACCGGCCGATGTAGAGATCCAACCCCGTGTGGTGCCGATCGAGAAGCCAGACGACCGCAACGAACCTAGCTCCTTGGCGATACGACCGCAGGCAACTACTCGCACGACGGGGCAGCCCCCAACCGAACCTGAGTTGCGTTAGCGTTGCAGCGGGCGACCAGGTTGGCTGGCGACCGGCGGCATGTATTGTGGTGGAATATAGCTAGACGCTCCGACCCCCGGCGTGCGTGCCGTCGCTGGATACGAAAGCTGCGGCCCGGCTTCATACGTCGGTTGTTGAGTGCCCAGACTCGGCCCCGCGGCAGGCACGGCTTGTTGTGGCGCGATGCCAGGCATCATCGGAACGGCCGGCGCCTGTTGGGCTACATTCATCTGCGTCCCCTGCTTCGCCAGCGCATCGGCAGCTTGTTGCATGCCGGGGTTCAACTGCAGCGCGGTTTGGAAGTACATCGTCGCGTCGGCCGGGCGACCCCGATCGACGAGCAACTGCCCAAGGTTGAAGTTCGCATCGGCCGGGTTGTGAACCGTCGCCAGGTGAGCCAAAGCGCGCTGGTCCTGTCGCATCTCGACGAGCACCGTGGCGGCGTTGTTGCGGTACAACGATTTATCCGGTTGCAAACGAATCGCTTGTTCGAGCACCTGCACCGACGGTTCGAGCTTGCCTTGGCGTGCAAGGCACAAGCCGAGGTCGTTCAACGCCGCGGCGTTTTGTGGGTTGGCCGTTACGGCCTGCTGATACAAACTCTCAGCGACCGGCATGTTGCTCTGACGATCTTCCATGCGTGCGGCCGCACGAAGCAGGTCAGCATTGTTCGGCCACATCGCGAGAGCTTTCTGCAAGTTTTGGCGAGCTTGCGGAATGTCGTTCTGCTTCTCGCACATCTGGGCCGCGATGATGAAGAACTCGGGCGACGGCGGCCCGGTCGGCACGTTTAGCGAGATCGAATCGGGCTGGGCCTGCGTTTGGGCCGGCGGCATCACGGGATGCGTCGACGATTTCGATTTGCCGAATGGAGATTTCGCGCCGAGATATTGAATCGGATGCTTCCAAGCCGAAGCCTCCTCGCCAGCCACCGGGCCAGCCGGTTGAACAGGCTGAATGCTCTGCCAGGTGGGCGCGGCGGGTTGCGCAACCATCGGCGGAGCAGCGGCCGGCGCCGAATCGGACTTCGACCAAGGTAAATGACTAGACCACGAAGAGGACGACGCAGGCGCGGCGGCCGTTGGAGCCGGTCGGCGAGATAGGGCCATCGATGCAGGGCTGGCCAGCACCGTCGAGGCGGCTAGACCTAGTGCGCTTACGGCGACAGGAATCGATTTACGCCAGGCTGTGTGCATGGTCGTCCTCCTTGACTTCGTCGACCGCGGGCATCCTTGCCGGCGGTTGAGTCGTTCTTATGTGCGGAAAAGTGCGAATGGTATGGTCGTCAGGCCACGGCCCAACGTTGGATTACTGGGCGGTTGAACTGGCAGTCGATTGAGCCGCCGGCAATACAGGCAGCGGCATGCTCTGCTGAAACTTGGTGTTGGTTGCGTCGACGATCGCGGCCGGGCGGCCTTCTGACACTAGGTGCGTGACAGCCACTTGCGGCGGGCGGCCATCGACGCCAACTTGCATGGCATACTCTTGAACGGCCGCGACTCGCTGGCCGGTAGCATTCTGGTCCAACGTGCGCTCGACAAAAATGCCGCGCCGATCGGGCGGCGCCTGAGTCATGATCCATTGCACACGGAGCTGACCGGCGGCGTTGAGCTGGTTCGTTTCCGGATTGAAATGGTGGGCGCCGAGCAGGTTCTGACGACGCCAACCGTTGTTGATCATCATGCAAAACGGCTCGCGAACAGCGATCCGGTCTGGGCAAACATACGGCCACGGCCATATCTGGTTGGTACGGTAGCCTTGCTTGATGTACATCGCGGTTTCATCGCAGCAGACGGCTTGGGCTTGTTGTGCGGATACGAAAACAACCACCGCGGACGCAGCGGCTAGGAGGGTACGGCGCATAGCAGGCATCACTCCCCAACAAAGGCGATTTGGATGGCCACGCTCGTCATATCGACCTGTCGGCACCGGCAACTGCGCAATCATTGTAGGAACCGGCGCAAGTTGCCCAGTCGACGCGGATTGGCGAGTGCTAGCGGAAGCGCTAAATCGCAAGCGGTGGGGGTGTTGTTCGTGGTTCGTTGTCAGTTGTTCGTTGCTAAGCCGCAAGCGGTGGTTGGGGGTTACATGAGTGTTTTCCTGGGTGTGGGGCTCGCGGGGCGAGCCCCGCCGCTAAGTGGGGCGTGTAAAAAAAGAAATGATGCGCGCACTGAGTTGACGACAGCGCAGCGGCGCTCCGTGGCCGGCTGGGGCCGTTACGACGCTGCGCTATCCAGGACTCACCCGCCCGCTGGGACCTGCGGCATAATGGACCAAAGACGACGACTGGGGTCGCCTGGTTTCACAAGGGACGGCGCTAACCGTATTGGTGTCCAGGAACCTCGCCAACCGCCGCCCCGGCTCGACGTCTTCCACATCTAACCAGCGGGCCGGACATTTCTAGGATGTGTACGGTAGTATATCTGGTGGCCATTTCCTAGTCCCCAGGTTTGAAAAATGTGGAGTGGGGAATTGGGAGTGGGGAGTAATGGGGCGATGAGGTGGGTGGCCAGAAGTTGGGGGTTGACGCGCTAAGCCGCTAGCGGCTGAAGAAAAGAGGGTGCGAGTACTTACGCCGAAGGCATTGAACACCGTAGCCCAGGGTTGTTCGCGGGAGCGAACTACCCTGGGTCATCGAGGTAATTGCGGCCGGTTACGCCGTAGGCGTTATACATTGTTGGTTGCAGGTGTTATGTGTAACGCTTTCAGCGTAAGCAATTCGGTCCTTTCCGTTACCCGGGGTAGTTCGCTGCGCGAACAACCCCGGGCTGAGGGATGCAACCGCGTTGCGGTAAGGATGGCGGCATGGCGCCGCCTAATACGCTGCAGTGGGCCCGTCGACCGTCGGCGCGATTTGGCGTTTTGCTTTTCTCGGCGGTATACTGGTGTTCGATCCCGCCACTTTGTCCGGTGGGCCACTGAGCTTTAGAGTTAGGCGGCTATTTTCTTATAGCCGCTCGAAGTTTGCAGCATGCGGGGGATGGGGACGTGAGTCGCGCAGATAATATCTGCGAGGGTCGGTGCAAATCCGAACTACCTCCGCACGCTGCTTCACATAGTCGTAACAAGCTAGTGTCGATCGTTTCCCACAAAACGCAATTCGTTTCGCAACACCCCATCCGCCTAACAAGGCGCTGCAATCGACCCGCCGGCAACACGGGCGGTTTGGCGTTTCATTTCCGCACAGACTATACTGCATGCAACCCGCTTTCATTTCGATGGCGCGCAACTGACCTTTTGTGTTAGACCACTTCGCATTTTCACTATGAAGCCGAGCACCCAGTCCATCAGCAGCAAGCTACGACAGCTTGCCGCGAGAGTCTGCCTCGCCAAGTGCGCACCAGATAAGCACGACTGGGAGTTCTTTGACAGTTGCCCTGGCATCGAGGTTTTCAAGTGCCGGATTTGCAGGCAGAAGAAGTTCGTTGACCTCAAGACAGGCAGAGAGTCTTTTGAGTGAGATTTCCGAGTATGACGACACCGTGGCCTAACGATGCGCTGCAGCGAACCCGGCCATCGCATCACTGTTGCAATCCAGCGTCCTCGCCGGCCGGGTAGCTGAGCTTGGGTCGCTAGGCTGAGATCGCCGTACAAATGTGCTGACACATGGTGGTGAAGTTATAGATAGCTTTCAGAATCGTGTTGCTTGACTTCCTGCTCGCATATTCCACCGTCGGCTTAGAGTACTTCAGCCTTGTTCATGAGCCTTACTCATACCAACTCACTACGATTTTACGGCTGCTCGTCGGTGTCGTGGCATGGTGGAAGCTGTCGTCCGCCGCGACGATCAGTAATGAGTCCAATCTGGTTTGCAAGGTCGATCGTCGCGCGTTCCGCTGATCGTCGGGAGCACTGTCGCCGCTTTGTGGGCCGTTACAACCGTCGCGTCTCGTAGCGGTTGGTCCGCTGCGCGATACTTTGGGTTCAGCGATTTGGTGCTGCCTTACCTAACTGTTGAGGAGATCATTTACCGCCAAATTTTTCCCGGCGCTTTGCGAACGAAATTCCGTATCGTGCCTGCGATAAGTATGAACGTGGCGGTGTTTGTCTTGCTTCACATCGGTCCTTACCGCAGCGGCTATAACGCCAACGACTTAGCGATATGGATATTTACTGGTTTAGCGACAGCAATTTGCTTTGTGAGGACCGGCTCTGTTATGGCATGTATCGTACTGCATTCCTCGACCAACGCGTCGCTCGTGGCGTGGCAGTTACAGTTCGGCCGAATCTGACTTACCTCACGACGCATGGTGAGATAAGTGCAACGCCCAGCCCAACAAGGCGCTGCAGTTGACCTGCCGATAACACGGCGAATTTGGCGTCTTCTCTGCTGCAAACCGCGACCAGCGGTCGCGGCTTTATGGTAGAATGGCGGGCAACTGAGCTTTGATGTCAGGCGGCGCCAGTTGGTTGGCCGTCAAAATCGAAATGGAGGCGTTCACAATGGCTATTCCACACGCGGCTCCTGGGCAGTCGATCGATATCCGACCGCTCGGCCCTGCGCTACCCAAGGCGGTCACGACGACACTGGTTAAGACCGATCGGCTGGAGGTCATTCGGCTGGTGGTGCCGGCCGGCAAGGAGATTGCTCCCCACCAGGTGACTGGCGAGATCACCGTTCAGTGCGTGGAGGGGCGAGTCGGGTTTACGGCGCTCGGGGAGACGCGGGAGCTCCAAGCCGGACATCTCTGTTATCTGCCGGGCGGAGAAGAGCACTCCGTCAAAGGACTTGAAGACGCTTCACTCTTGGTGACGATCTTACTGTGATCCATTTAATCAGCCTGGGGTTGTTCGTCGGAGCGAACAACCCCAGGCTGAGGAATGTAACCGCGTTGCGGTAAGGACGGCGGCGGTGTTCGCCGGCGAAGAGAGTGCCGTAGTTGGGCCGCCAACTTAACTCGCGGTTTGGCGTTTTACTGGTGCTGACCGCGACCAGCGGTCGCGGCTTTATGGTAGAATTGCCGGCTACTCAAAACCTTTCGTTTGTTCAGCTCTATTGCTGCGCCGTGAGCCAACTGCTTTCAACTCCATTGTCGACCTCTCGGCTTCTTCTACGTCGCTTGCAGCGCGGGGATGTCGACGCGCTGTGCGATTATCGATCGCTGCCAGAAGTGGCCCGGTATCAGGGGTGGGAATTCTTTGGGCCGGACGACGCGGCGAGCCTCATCGCCGGTCAGGCCGGAGCGGAGCCTGGGGTGCCAGGGACCTGGTTTCAGTTGGCGATCGTCGAAAAGGCGACCGAGACGATGATCGGCGACTGCGGCTTACATTGCTTGCTGGACAGCCCACGTCAGATGGAGTTGGGCGTTACACTTGCTCCCAGTCATCAGAGGCGGGGCTATGCAACCGAGGCATTGCGTTGCGTGCTGGGTTTCGTGTTTGACGCCTTGGGTACGCACCGGGTTTCTGCCGTCATGGCCGCCGAGAATGATGCGGCCGCGTCGTTGTTTCGGCGTTTGGGCTTTCGGCAGGAGGCTCACTTCATTGAACACCGCTGGTACAAAGGGTATTGGGACAGTGAGTTTTTGTTTGCGATGCTCAGGCGCGAGTGGGAGTTGGGGCGGGTGTGACGCGGAGAACGCGAGTATTAGAGCAATTTGCCTTTTTCCGTGCTTACAGGGGTTACGTGTTGGTTGGAGATTCGGCCTAGCGGCCGACGCTAACCTTTGGTTCTGCTTGGATAATTGCGCGGAACATATTGTCGATGCAGCAATAGCCCAATCGCTGGCGCGGTTTACACAGCGTTTGGTGCTAACCGCGACCAACGGTCGCGGCTTTATGGTAGAATGGCGATCAAGCGGCAATAACCGGGGGCTAGCGCCCAATGGCACTTACTTTGGAATCAACGACAAACATCCACTTCTATAGGGTGTGCAAGCAACTGTGTGCCTGCACAACTTATGGCCTAGTGAGTCGTCACCTTAAAACAAAGTAAGCGGCATTGGGCTAGCGCCCCGCGGCTGATTGTTTTGCCAGGCGTCGATCGTTTTTCACTTACATAACCATACGCGATGATTATCCACAGTGTCTATTTTTGGCTTCGCAAGGATCTTACTCCGGCGGAGCGTGCGCTTTTCGATAGCGAGGTTCGTCAGCTCGCTCAGATTTCTTATCTGGAGCGCGGTTATGTGGGGACTCCCGCGCCGACAGCGAGTCGGCTGGTGACGGATCATTCGTTCGACTATTCGGCTGCGCTTCACTTCAAGTCGATCGAGGATCATGACTTCTATCAGGGCGAGTGCCCGGATCACACGCGGTTTGTTGATACGTGCAAGCCGTTGTGGGAGCGCGTCATTATTTACGACACTGCGCCATTGACGTGATTAGTGGGGGCGGGCTAAGCCGCAAGCGGCGAGCATCCACGCTACTTTCTAGTAACGGTGCTGGTGGAGATTCGGCCTGGCGGCCGACGCCAATGGGGCGGAAATGCGTTTGCGGTATTATTTTTTGCGCAATATCTCAAACAGGCTGCTGTGGGCGTCGGTCCAGAGGATTGGGGGGTTAGTGTCGTCGTGCTTGGCGCCGAGGGGGCGGATTGTTTCCAGGAGGTCTTTGTTCTTGGTGAGGACGACCCAGTCGGCGCTGTTGATGGATTTGCCGTCGCCTTTGCTCCAGATTTCGACGGCTTCATAGCCGATATGCCTGGCCGCGCCGAAGGCCACGCGGTTGAGGTCGAGGTAGCGGTTCGAGACGTGAATGAGCAGTGCGCCGTCGACGCTCATGTTGGCTTCGGTGGCGATGCGCGGGAGGTAGATGTCCATCGCCTCGGCAGTGAGGAGGTGCGTCGGCACGGCGTCGCCGCTGAAGGCGTCTAGCACGAGGACATGATAGGGAAGCTGGTCTTTTTGTTGCCCTTCGTTTTGAAGCGTAAGACGGGCGTCGCCTAGTTTAATATCGCAGCGGGCGCCGCGCTTTTTGCAGTCGGCGATGTAGGTGAAGAACTTGCCGCTGGTGGCGATGTCGATGACCGACGGGTTGATTTCGTAGAACGTGATCGTGTCGAACTTCTGGGCATAGGCAGCGAGCGTGCCAGCGCCGAGGCCGACGTCGCCGATGCGGACGCCGCCCGGCGGCCGGTTGGCGTGGAAGTAGTTCAGCACGACACCGATGCCGCTGTTCTCGGCGTAGTACGACGTGGCCATGCCGCGAAACTGCGGGTCGATGAACTGCTGGCCATGGATCGTGGTGCCATTTAATAGGACCAACTCGTTGTTTTTCGGGTCGGTGTTCGTGATTTCGCGAATCGTGAGTGCGCCGAAGAAGTTGCGGCTTTGGTAGATTGCGTCTTTAGGTCGTGAGAAGAGGAACTCGGTGAGGTCGAGGAGCACGAATGCGAAGGGAATGAGGACCGCGACGAGAGCGATGCGTGGCCAGAGGCTGAGGGCCTTCTCTGCGGCAGCACTTTCGACAATGGGTTGTGTAGTGCCCTGCCCCACGGCGCGGGTGACGAGTGTCGAGAGGATGATGCCCACGGCGGCAACAGCGGCGATGAAAATGGCGATCTTCCACTCGACGATCGTGTGGAAGACATGAGGCGCGACGAGCGAAACGGCGATTCCGCCCAGGGCGCCGCCGGCAGACATCATCAAATAGTAGGCGGTGAGATAGCGAGTGTGTGGCTTGAGGCGGGCGAGCTTGGCATGGCAAAGGAGGCAGATGCCGAACATCGCGGCGAAGTTGACGAACAGGGCCTCGCGAAAGCCGATTTTCATTTTCGGGCCCTCGCCCGGCGATTCGTCGGCTTCGGTGATGGGTGTTTCGTGGAATAGCTCGCTGGCCATGCGGAGGCAGCGGCCTGTGAGGCCGAGATTGTAAAGCTTGATCGTGCCGACGTTACCGTTTTTGTAGAAGACGCTCGTCGGATAGATCGCGATGAGCGTGAGGGCGGCAACCGTGGCGGGGTAATACCAGTTCGGCCGATCGAACGCGATGATGAACGTGATGAGGTAAAGGGCGAGCGGCACGATCCAGAG
>CAZJWY010000110.1:0-5124 GCA_964549545.1 uncultured Planctomycetaceae bacterium
TCGCGCCGGCTAGCGTGGGCGAGTAGCGCACTTCGAGCCGCGTTTGATCGGCGCGGCGCGCTTGAGGGACGGTGACCTCGAATGTGTCGAGGCGATCGGCGCTGGCGAGCGAGCCGGTGAAGCTTTCGGTTTTGAGCATGCCATGCACATAGACGGGGAACTTCATCTGGACGGCGTCGGATTCTTCGTCGGTGAGGGCGAGCATGCGAATGGTGGCTTCGCCTTCATGCACGGCCTTAACGCGCCAATCGACGCGGCGCTCGCCGCCGGCGGGAATTTCGACCGATTGCTCGGCCGCGGTGGGCAGTTCGAGCGTTTTGCCGTCCAGCTCGAGTCGAGCTTTCACTTGCTTGGCGGTGGGCAGATAGTTGTGAATGTTGGCGCTGAGGACGACTTCGTCGCGTTCGACGAAGAACCGCGGCGCCTGCATGCGGACGATCAGGTTCTTGCGGGTGACGACTTCGGCGGTGGCTTCACCGACGCGAGTGCCGTGGCCCATGCCCCAGGTACGGATTTTCCACGTGGTGAGGTTTTGGGGCATATCGAGTTCGACTTCCGCGATGCCGTCTTTGTTGGTTTCGAGCGCGGCCGACCAGAGGGCCGTGTCGACGAACTCGCTACGGATCGTGGGTTGTGCGAGGGGCGTTTGTTGGGGACCCGATTGGTGTTGACTGCGGTTTGAGGAAGGTTGGCTCGCGCCGTCGGCGAGCGCTTCGGAGGAGGATTCCATCGAGCGAGTCGCCATCGGCGCGGCTGCGGGCATCTCGCCTTTGGACATTGCCATGCCAAGCATGAAGCGATCTTTGCTACGGCCACCGCCACCACCATCGATGCCAGAGACGGGCGCACCGTTGCGGTCCCAGTTTCCTGAATCATCGGCCACGTGGCTGCCGAAGACGCCGATGTTCTCCATCCCTTCCGCGCCGGGTGGGACGAGATTGGCGAACCAGCGGTCAAGGTTCGTTTCAATGAAGGGGCGATGTTGTCGGCGCCATTTCCAGAAAAACTCTTTGATGTCGCCGACATTGGAGCCGCCCGAGATGTACTCGACGCTTTTATCGAAGATCGAAAGAACGGTCGAGCCAATGTAGGGTTTGCCGTCGGAGTCGGTGAGCTTGACGGTGACCTTGGCGTGTTGGCCCGGCTTGTATTCGGGTGCGGAAGCGGTCACTTCCATGTTGAGGATTCGCTTGGCGGGCGGAACATGAATTTCGCGGACCTCGGTGTAGACGTGCCCGTCGGCGATCGTGGTCGCCTCGACGAAGAAGTTGGGCATGTCTTTCTGCGTGACAGGAAACTCGACGACCGTGCTCTTGCCGGTGAGCTTCACCATTTGCGGCGGCAGGTAGATGCTGTTCGACGGGCGGAGGAAGAGCAGCACCGATGAGCCGGGGCGGTTGGTGTTGATTTGCAACGAGACTTTTTCGTCGGGCGCGTAGTCGCGCTTGTCCGGAACGATTTCCAGGTTGTTGAAGCGGAACTCGCTGCCGTCGAAGCCGTCGCCGATGATGGTGAAGAGGTAACCGCCTTCGACCTCGCGGCCAGCCTTGTCGGTCACCTGGTATGACAGGCGGTACTGACCTTTTTCGGAGGCCTTGAGCTGAATTTCGGAGAGGCCCTCGGCATTGGTCGCGAGGCTCCAGTTCTTGACTTCGGTTTCCGTAGGTGCCGCGAGCCGAGCGGTACCTGGTTCGTTGGATGCCGGCGGAGCTGCTTGATCGGCGCTATACGTAATCTTGAGCAGCCGCAATTTGCCAGGCCCTTCGACCGGCTTGCCATCGAGGCGGCGGGCGGCGAAGTTGGCTTTGATCGTGTCTCCCACGCGGTAGAACCCGCGGTCGACCCAGGCGTTCACCTGGAACGGTTGCCGCGCGACGAGAACCTCACCCCTGCCGACGATCGTGCGTCGCGATTGATCGACGACTTCGGCTTCGATCGAGTAGCGGTGATCTTGGTCGGGGTGCAACTCTTTGGCGAGCGAGGTATCGATCTCGACCGAGATGGTGCCATCGGGACCGATCGGCACTTCGCTTTGGGCGACGATCTCGGGCGGCGATGGTTGTTTCCAGATCCACCACGGCAGCGGACGACGACAGCCCCAATCGCGCCAGCCGGGATACCAATCGTAGTCGTAGGTAAACCACCCGTAGCCGGGGCCGTACAGCCAATCCCACGGGCCCGGCGGGAACCAGCGGGTGGTGTGCTCGGTGCGCGTGACTTTGTACTTCACCGTGGCGCTGGTGACGGGCGAGCCGAAGTAATACTTCGCGCGGATCTTGGCGGTGATTTTTTCGCCGAGCATCACGGGCTCGGTGGGAGCGTCGACCGTGACTTCATACTCGGGCTTTTTGTATTCCTCGACACGGAACGTGCCACCGCCGCGGTTGACGACGAGGAGTTGGTACTGGCCAAGCGTGGCGTCTTTCGGAAGTTCGAACTTGCCGGCGATGCCGCCGTAGCTGTCGGAGGTGAGTGTTTCGTTGTAGACCTTTTCGTTCTTGGGATTGCGGATTTCTACGTTGAACGACTGGTGGGCGAATTCGGATTTGTCGTCGACATCATACTGCGCGCGGCGAATCCAGAGCTTGAACTGCACGGCCTGCGCGGGGCGGTAGACAGGGCGGTCGGTAATCGCGAAGGTTTTGACTTCGTTGTATTGGGCGTCGTGGTAGTTACCACGCCAAATGTTGTGGAAGCCGATGTAAGCGAGTCGGCCTTCCTTGGTCGTGGCGACGGCGAGCCATTGGTATTCGCGGGCGGCCGGGTCTTTGCCGTCGTCGGGAATCGGCAGCAGGGCGGCGCCGTTGGCGTCGGTCTGCTCGGCGAAGTTTTTAGTGTCGACCTGGTAGTTGTTGCCGTCGATATGTTTCTGGCGGTAGGCGAAGAACTCGACATTGGCTTTCTCGATCGGCGCGCCGGAGACGGCGTCGGCGACGTAGTAGAACGACTTGTCCGCCAGCGGTTTGCGGACGATCGCGGTATCGGCGAGCCAGAGGATGATTTGCGACGTGTTGCCATCGGCCACTTTGGCCGTGACGAAGTAGGCGCCCGATTTTTGTAGCGGCGTGGCGACCGTGATCCGTTTGTCGAAATGCTTTTCGCGGGGCTCGAGGTCGAGCTTCCAGCGGGCGACTTCGGCGCCGATGTATTTTTTCTGGTCTTCCTGAACAAGTCGGTAGCCGATATCGGAGACGTTGACCTGCTCCCATTGGAGTTGCTTGGGTTTGCTTTTGAGGTAGGCCTTTACGTCGTCGAGCAATTTCCGGACATCGATCTCATGGGCGACGAACTCGACTTGTTTGGCATTGCGAAAGCGGAAGTCGACCGTGGCGCCGCGACCGGCGGGTTGCGACATGACGCTTTCGAACTCGCCCCAGTTGCCAACGATTTGTTGGAGGCGGCGTTCCCACATCTTGCGTGGGTCGCCCGTCGAGCGCTCGATGACTTGTTGCCAGTATTCGGCGGCACGCGGGTATTGGCGGCGGTTTTCGAAGATCAGTGCGAGCGACCGGGCGGCTTCGAGCGGCAGGTCGTTGGGCTGTTTGGTCGCGGCGTCGTTGTCATTGAGGATTTGTTGATAGAGCTTGATGTAATTGTGTTCGTCGGGCAGCTTGAATCGTTTGATGCCCGTGGCGAGGCGGGCGATTGTTTCATCGTCGCCAAGTGTATCGAGCGCCCAGATGCCGGTTTGGAGATCGGTAGAATTCTTGCCACTGGTTTCCCTGGGCATAGGGAAGAAGTAGCCGAACTGGGCCATGGTTTGCACGCCGAATTGCGATTCGAGCATGCGAGCGCGCTCCAATCGCTCGTCGTTGCGGCGAGACGGTTGCCATTCGACCATCGTTGCAAGGAGCCAGCGCCAGCGCTCGCCGTCGCTCTTGGCGGCATCCCATGACTCGGGCACAGAGTAGAAGACAGGCTCGCCGGCTTCATTGACGGGCGCGCCTTGCTGATCGAACTGGCTGGACCAGCCTTCTTCGTAGTCTGGGAGCTTGTCGAGATTGGTGAGTGATTGCAGTTGCCAGGGTTGCCGGCCGTAGGTGATCGCCTGAGCGAATTGACGGAGCATTTCGGCCGGGCCGGCTTTGTCGCTGTCGTTTTGGGCGATCTTCATCGCACTCTGGTAAAGCTGCAACGCGCGGACGCGATCGCGGGCCGTGGCGTGGACGACCTTGCCGCCGCCGCGATGCCGACCGCGACTGAACTCGCCGGCGATCATGAAGCCGTAGTGGTCGAACGTCAGGTAGGAATGAGCGACGGCCATCTGGACGAGCCAGTCCTTTTTGTGGGCCGCGACGACTTTTTCACGAAACTCGTCGATTTCCTCGCTCCGATTAAGGGCCGGGAGGCAGATCATGGCGGCGTTGAACGCTTTAACCAGGTCTGGGGACGAGGTGTCTTTCTTATCCAGCACGAAGCGGCGCAGGCCCTCGTAGGCGTCTTTTTGGTTGCCGTCTGCCTGGGTCTTAAGCAATTGGTCGAGCGAAGGCATAGGGGCATTGCCGGCGTTGGGGGCGACAGCCGCGGAGACGGCCAGCGCGAGGGCAAGAAAAGTCAATCGAAAAATCATAACAATCCCATTTCCGACGATTCGGCCAAATGTATTCCCGCGATTGGCGAGTGGTTTTACACAGTTGTACGTGTGAAGGCCGCGAGAGGTCCACACTGTTTTGTGTTGCACGGGCGACGCGACATGACGGGGGCAGGGAGCGCCGTGCGCAATATAAGACGCTTTTGCCGGGAAATTAGTTCCGACATGTGTTGCCTGGAAGCGATAGGGTGTTGCGCCGCATCGCCAGACTTGTTGAGAAAAAACAACATCGGCGGGGTCCAGTTGTGCGGGGAGGCGGGGGAAAGGGGCTGAAAACCGGGGGAAATGCAGGGGGCGGGGAAGCGAGCAGGGGGCTGGTATGCGGAGTGCAGTATTGGGATGCGTGGACGCGGCGGGCGTCTGTGGCGGGGCATTCGGCCTGGCGGCCGACGCTAAAGCAAGCCAGTTCTTTTCCTTCCAGATTTTTTCTATGTCGCCAGTTTCACGTGGGATCTCGTTTCATGAATCGCTGTTCTACAGTTTGTATCGGCTCGTGGACGCGGCCACGATTGTTTTGGCGGTTCGCTTCGCGC
>CAZJWY010000110.1:5134-17852 GCA_964549545.1 uncultured Planctomycetaceae bacterium
TGGACCAGACGAGTGGAGTTGGCCTGCCCGAGTGGCTTACGATCTCGGCCGGAACGGTCATCGTTTATCACGTGGTGTCCGAAATCAGCGGTCTCTATCACAGTTGGCGCGGCACGCGGCTGCGGGGCGAAATTCGATGCGTATTGCTGACCTGGGCCTATACCGTTGCGGTCGTGCTGGGTATCGGCATGGTGACGCGGCAGAATGCTAGCTTCACGTATGAATCGAAGCTGATTTGGATTGTCGGCACCGTTGGGGCGATGATTGCCTCGCGGGTGGTCTTTCGCAAGCTGCAGCAACGGCTGCAGGTACGTGGATTCAATACTCGCTCGTACGCGATTTGTGGCGTGAATGAGTTGGGAATTCAACTCGCGAAGAACATCGAAGGCGCGCCGGAGATGGGGTTGCGGATGGCTGGGTTCTACGACGATCGGCCGGTGGACCGGACGACGGCCGTGCCACGGGAAGTTGGGTCGTACGTTGGCAACCTGGAAGAATTGATCCACCAGGCCCGACGCGGGGTGATCGATACGGTTTACATCACGTTTCCGATGCGAGCGGAAGAGCGCATTCGCAATGTGCTGGCGAAGCTCGCCGATACGACAGCCAGCGTGTACATCGTACCGGACTTTTTCGTATTCGAGTTGTTGCATGCTCGTTGGACGAATGTGAACGGCTTGCCGGCGGTGAGTGTGTTTGAGAATCCGCTGCATGGATTCCAAGCGGTGGCCAAGCGGACTGCTGATTTTGTGTTGAGTCTGCTGCTGCTCGCCACGCTGGCGGTGCCGATGGCGGTGATCGCGGTGGCGATCAAACTGAACTCGGCGGGGCCGGTGTTCTTCCGTCAGCGGCGGTACGGCCTCGACGGTCGACAGATTCTGGTGTGGAAGTTTCGCTCGATGAAGTGCTGCGACAACGAAGCGGCGGTTCGTCAGGCAACGAAGGATGATGATCGCGTGACGACAGTTGGCCGAATCTTGCGACGTACGTCACTCGATGAGTTGCCGCAATTGTTCAATGTCGTCGAAGGGAGCATGTCACTCGTCGGCCCGCGGCCGCATGCAAACGCTCATAACGAGCAGTACCGATCGCTGATCGACGGCTACATGCTACGCCACAAGATGAAGCCGGGCATTACGGGACTGGCCCAGGTGAATGGCCACCGGGGCGAAACGGAAACGCTCGAAAAGATGGAGAAACGCATTGCCTGCGACCATCAGTACATACGCGAATGGTCGTTCTGGATGGACCTGAAGATCCTGGTGCAGACGTTCGGCGTGGTGCTGAAGCAGCGGAATGCGTATTGAATTTGTCCGTGGTTCGCAGTCAGTTGTCCGTTGTAGGAAAGTAACAACGGACAACTGACAACGAACAATCCTACTTCTTAAAAATATCTGGATTGTTGTTCGAGTCGAAATCGCGGGCCGACAGGTTGTTGTTGACTTTCAGGTTGCGCGCGTAGGTGTAGCTTTCTTCGAGGACGGGTTCGCCGCCTTCTTGGGCGGGCCAACTAAAGGCGTCGAAGTGGACCGGGATCTTTAGCTCATCGTCGAAGAAGACGCGAGCAGCGTGGAACTTGAAGTTTTGTCTGGGGATGGGATGGACAACCTGAACGATCGTTGCCTTACGGCCTTCGACCGTTTTGCCGGGCACCACGGTGACTTCACATTCGGCGTATTTCGTTTCCGCATCCCACATCTTCGAGAGCTTTTCGGTAAGGTTGCGAATGCCGACGTTGGTGATCGGATGGCGTTGGCCGTTCATCGCGCGTGCGCCGGTGGGGTCGAGATTGAGCTTGCCGACGAGTCGCGTGAAACCTGATTCAAGAACGACCATCTTGCCATCGTTTTGTCCTTGGACATAAGCGATTTCGCGACCGGTGTACGGCTTGATAAACGACATGTAAACGCTGAACGGTTGGTGCATAACTTTGAGCATGATGAATTGATAATCACCTAGCTCGCCGTTGATCCGTTCGCGCTTGGCGAAGGTGCAGGAGTAATCGCGGATATTGCGATCGATTTCTTCCTGGCTGATCTTGAGGTTACGAATTACCGGTGCGAGCGGGTGTTCGCCTTCCTTCTGTGTGAAATCGAGCGGCGCTTTTGCCGCCGGAGGGGCTGACGCCGCGGTGGCTTGCGCGACAGCAACCGGTTGGGCAGGCGTCGATTCGGTAGCCACTCGATAAACGGGCTCAGAGAGCTTTTCTTCGGCGATCGCGCTGCCGACGAACGCGAAGTGCAGGGCGGACACACTGAAGATGGCAAGGGCGATCGTAAATACAGAGGCGAATTTCGATTTCATAGCAGGGGCTCCTGGCGATCCGAATTCGAGAAAACGGAAGCGACGAGGAAAATTTCTGGCGGGATTGGTTGAAACGACTCCATTCGATCGATCGAGCACACACAAAAAACTCGTTCGATTTCTCAATGCTCGCGTCCATCGAGGCCGAACGGATACAATTTTCGTTGGCCGAGGCAGGTCTTTTCTGGTCGGCCCCCGTGGGCGAGACCTACGGGAAATATAGTAGTCAACCGGCCAATTCGGTGGAAGGGATGTTTGTCGTGGCTCAGTCGCAGCTCCAAATCGGGACGATTGTCTCGATGCCGTTCGAGGAAAACAGCTATATTGTGCATTTTAGCGGTCAAAATGACTGCATTGTGTTCGACCCGGGGTTCGAGCCCGATGCTATCGTCGAGTACCTGGAAAGGCACTCACTGACGCCAGCGGCGATCGTTTGCACACATGGCCATAGCGATCATATCGCGGGCAATGCCGAGATGAAACGGCGCTGGCCGACGTGCCCGCTGGTGATCGGCGAAGGAGACGCGGCGAAACTCGTTAATCCGGATTTGAACTTGTCTGCGCCGTTCGGCTTTCCGATGACCAGCCCGCCAGAGGATCGTACGCTACGCGAGGGAGATCGGTTTGCGGCGGCGGGGATCGAACTGGAGGTGATGGAAGCGCCCGGTCATTCGATCGGGCATATTGTGCTGTTGTGTAAACAAGCACAGCCGTGGCGATTGTTTGCGGGCGATGTGCTGTTCGCCGGCAGTGTCGGCCGGACGGACTTTCCGGATGGCAGCTTCGAGGACTTGCGCGAGGCGATCCATAACAAGCTGTTCACGTTGCCGGATGACACGATTGTGTACCCTGGGCATGGACTGGAGACGACGATTGGGCGCGAGAAGCGGTCGAATCCGTATGTGGGGGCGCCGGCTGGGTATCGAGGTTAGTCTTGCTCTTGTGCATGCCGTGTTTTGATGGAGTACAATTGATGAGAGCATCTGGGGATTCTTAAGCTATGAGTATTCAAGAACTAGAGATTGCGATTCGGCAGTTGTCTCAAGAGGATTTTGCTCGTCTGGCTCAATGGATTGATGAGTACCGAGCGGATCAGTGGGACCGCCAAATAGAAGCCGATATTCGCGCGGGGCGTCTCGACGCTGCTGCACGCCGTGCTGATGCGGATTTTGATGCTGGGCGCTGCACGCCGTTATGAAGCATTTCGCATCACCGGAGTTTTGGGCAAATTATCGGCAACTGCCCGATGAGGTTCGAGACTTGGCGGACAAGAACTTCCAGTTGCTTCAGCAGGATCCACATCACCCTTCGTTGCGATTCAAGAAAATCGGTTCCATCTGGTCAGTGCGTGTTGGCTTACGCTATCGAGCGCTTGCCAAGGAACGAGACGCGGGGCTCATGTGGTTTTGGATTGGGCACCACAGTGAGTACGATCGCTTTCTTAAAGCACAGTAGCATCCAGGCGATGCGCAAACTGTCGGTCTTGCGCGACTTGAAGTTGCATTTGCCGCAGCCTACAGTGTGCGAACTGATCCGCTACGAATCTGGTGCGTTCTGAACGAGTCCTCAATGAGCAACGCGCCGTCGTGATCGATGCCGAGGCACTGGCCTCTGATCTGCCGGTTGTGGTCTTGTGATACCTCGACGGTTTTTTCCGTGAGCCAGCAGAGGGATTGTAGCGTTGTGAATAGTTGCGGATCGTTGTGGGCCAATTGGACGATTCGGTTGTGGATGCTGTTGAGGACGTTGCGGAGGATTTGTTGCAGGTCGTGGGTGTGGCCGGTGGTGTCTGTCAGTGAGATGGGGGGCGCTAAGCCGCGAGCGGCGGGTGGGGGATCGCAAAAAGAATTGTTGATGTTGATGCCGATGCCGATGATGAGGCGGTCTTTCGCGGGGGCGGGGCCGCCGGGGGATTCGGTGAGGATGCCGCAGAGTTTGGCATCGTTCAGCATGATGTCGTTGGGCCATTTGATGGCGAGACGGGCGAGCGATTGCGGATTTAGTTCCGGCGTCAGCGCATCGACGATGGCTACGGCGGTTGTTAGCGCGAGTTGGGGCCACTTGGTGGTGGGGATTTCGTGTTGGGCTGGCTCCAGGAGCAGGCTGAATGTGAGTGAGCCTTCACTTGAGGACCACTTGTTAGCGCCGCGGCCGCGGCCGGCGGTTTGGTGGCGAGCGGCGATGAGGGCGGGCAGTTCGAGAGTGACATCGCGGGCCAGCTCGATCGCGCGGTTGTTGGTCGAGCCAAGCGTCTCGTGGATTTCGACGTATCGGACGAACGTTTCCGCGCGAATCGCGTTGGCATCGAGATAGGCGTCAGACATGCGAGCTATCGGCGGGGACCGCTTCAATGCCGGCACTAGTGTGAACCGGCGGGACGGAGCCGACCGCAGTGCCGCTGGTCGATGCGGAGACGGCGGGGAATTCCATGGTGAAGCGGCTCCCTTCGCCGACTTTGCTTTCGACGCGGATGCGGCCGCCGTGTTCTTCGAGGATTTTCTGGCTGACAGGAAGGCCCAAGCCGGTGCCGCGGCCGCCTTTGCGCGAGACGAACACAGTGAAGATTTTTTCGATGTCTTCCGGGTCGATGCCGCTGCCGTTGTCGACGATGGCTACGCGGGCCATGCTCTCGGCGTGGCTGTATTGCGTGGAGACCTCGACGCGGCCCTGTTCGCGGTCGCTGCAGGCGTCGATCGCGTTGGTGATGATGTTGAGTACGGCTCGGTGCATGCACTCGGGATCGAACATCAGCGTGGGCATTGTCGGTGCAGGGAGCCAATCGAGCTCGACGCCGGTTTCGTTGGCGCGGGTACGCATTAGCTCGACGCAATCGGCGGTCATTTCGTTGAGATCGGCCGGCTCGGGGACCGGCTCGCGCTCTTTGCTGAATGTGAGCATGTCCATCACGAGCGTGGAGATGCGTTCCTGGTTTTTCTCGACGATGCCCCAACCTTTGCGCATGATGCCGACGGCTTTTTCGGCGGTTTCGACATCGATCTCGCCGCCCGCAATGGCCTTGGCGTGATCTTTCATGCCCATTTCGATGAGGTAGCTGCCGCCGCGGACGCCTTGCAAGATGTTCTTGATGTGATGCGAGAGCGAGGCGATCGTTTGGCCGACAGCAGCTAGCCGCTCGGCTTGCACCATCTGCTTGTAGTAGTTGGTGTCTTCGATCGCGAGTGCCGCCTGGTGGGCGATGGCGATCATGAGCTTGAGGTGCTCTTGATTGAATTTGTTGGCGGAGCCCTGTTGCAGCATGCGCTGCGGCGTGATCGAGGTGTCGATGTAGATGACGCCGACGACATCGTAGCGGCCTTGCATCGGCACGCAGATCGCCTCACGAACGCCCATGCGGAGGATGCTCTTGGCGGCGTCCCAGCGGTCATCATCACGGGCGTTGCTGGTGAGGACGCCTTCGTTGCGCTCGACGACGTAGTCGAGGATCGTTTGGCTGATCGTGATGCGTTCTTCGGATTGCAACGCGCTGCGATGGCGGCGGACCTTGGGGACCAGTTGCCCGGTGTCAATGTCCTTGAGCATGATGCAGCCGCGATCGGCATCGACCCATTCGAAGATCATCTCCATGATGCGGGCCAGAAGCTGATCGATATCGAGCGTGTGGCTCACGGCGAGCGCCGTGCGATACATGATCTGGAGGTTGCTGCGTGCGCGGGCCAGCCAGGGAGACGATGTTTCGTTGTCGGGCGGCGTGAGCAGCTCGCTGCCTTCGGATTGATGCATCGAGTGGACGATGCGCGAGCCGTCGTTGTCGTCGTGTTGCGAGACGAACTTGATTTTGTCGGCGAGGTCTTCGACGCGGCCTTCGGTGACGCCGGTGTAGAGGAGCAGGGTGCGGCCGAGCTGCAATTGATCGCCGCTGGCCAGTTCTTGCTCCTTGATTTGCTTGCCGTTGACGTAGGTGCCGTTCGAGCTGCCTAGGTCGCGAATGAAGTATTGATTACCGCGGCGGGTGAATTCGGCGTGTTCGCGCGAAATTTCGGTGTCGTGGAGTTGCACAGCGTTGGATGTGCCGCGGCCGAGCGTAACCGTGGAACCATCCAGGCGGAAACGAGTGCCTTGATCGCGGCCTTGGATCACGAACAACGACGGCACGATGAGGATCCTCGCGAGGCGGCCGGCGATTCAAATAGCCGGCGTCCGAAATAATTTGAGGAGGTGAACGGGCCGACGTTACGCTGCGGCCAGTAAGCCATCTATTTTACGGATGAGGGGCCCATAATGGTAGGGCTTGGTCACGATTTGGCCCGATTGAAGCGAGTCGTGCAGTTGACGCAGTTTGCCGAGAATAACGATTGGGGTGTGGTTGCGCGTGGCGGCTGCACGGAGTTCGTTAGTGGGCGTACCGGTGGAAGTTGCGTCGCTGTCGGCGTCGAAGAGGATCAGGTCTGGCCGTACGGTGTCGGTAATCTGGAGGGCCTGTTCGGGGTCGTCAGCTTCGATGGTCGTGGCGCCACGAAGTTCGAGGAGCATTCGCAGAACTTCGCGCGATTCGCGCGAGGCGTCGACAATGAGCACGCGAGGGGAGGGTTTCACGGGGGCGATCTCGATTCGAGAGATTCGAAGCGCGACTTCGTACCGTTTGCGTTCATGCACCGTGGCGGTGGGTTGAGGCGGGGCGAAAAGAATAGCGAAGGAGCAGATTGGTGTCAAAAGCGATTCGCCGCGTCCGTAGTTCGTTGCCAGTAGTTCGTAATTGTGCATGCTATCAAGGGGCCATGAAGTGCGTGGGAATCGCTACATTTTTGATACTTTCATTGATACCGAACAGTTGGCGGGGGCGAGGACGCCCCGGCTCTCGGGGTAGTTGTTCCATACCAATGCAAGCCTCAATAGCTGCCAAGAACAACGGACAACGGACCACGAACAACTGCTCTTTACGGAATGCGGGCTTCTCGCAAGAATACCCCCCGCATTTTCGGATCAAGTTGTCTCTCCCGCGTTGCTTCGCGGCGGTGCCTGGAGCAGTGGAACTGCTCGGGGAACTTGTGCCGACGGATGCTCGACCTGATTCCACAACCTCACCTCACGAATGGTCACGGACGACCGCCTTACCGCAAGGAGTGCTTACGTGAAAACGCTTGTCTCTCGCCCAGGAATTCTCGCTCGCAAGTTCGCCGTGTCGGCGATCGCCATTGCTGCCGCTCTAGCGACGCTCGATCGGATCGAAGCTCAACAACAGCAGCAGCCGCAGCAAGTCGCGGTTGCCGGCATCAACCCGGCCGGCGCCAACGCTTCGAAGTACAACGTCGCCGTTGTCGACATCAGCTACATCTTCAAGAAGCACGAACGCTTTAAGGCGCAGATGGAGACGATGAAGAAGGAAATGGAAACGATCGAAGGCGAGTTGAAGGGTGATCGCGAGAAGATCGCTCAACAAGAGCAGCAACGCAATCAATTCAACTCCGGTTCGGCCGAGTACAAGAAGGCGGATGAAGATATCGCCCGCCAGATGGCCGAGTTCAACTTGAAGATGGGCAAGCTTCGCAAGGAGTTCTTGGAACGCGAAGCGAAGGTCTACTATCAGACTTATCTGGAAGTCGTGGATGCGGTGAAGTACTACGCCAAGCGACAGAACATCGGGCTCGTGTTGCGGTTCAACGGTGAGCCGGTCGATCCGAGTCGGCGCGACGACGTGCTTCGCGAGATCAATAAGCCGGTCGTGGTTCAGGACCAGATCGACATTACGCCGGATGTGCTCATGCTGATCAATCGCGATCAAAGCGGCCAGCCGGGCGCGCAGGCCACTCGGCCAGCGGCGCCGGGTTCGCAGATTCCGGTTCGCTAGTGCCTGCGTGTAGGCCAGGCTTTAGCCGGACGCTTTTGATTGGCAGGCAACTTGTCGCGTTGTAAAGAAACAACAGGCTGAAGCCTGTCCTACGTCCACCACGGACATAACCTCGCTTGGAGCTCTCTTCGATGTCTGTTGCGCGTCGTCAACGTACGCTGGCTCGGCCGGTTTCGGTAACTGGTTTTGGTTACTTCAGCGGCCGGGACATTCGTGTCGAGTTTTGGCCTGCTGCTGAGCATGCGGGCGTTACGTTCGTGCGACATGATGTTGGCGCGGCCGCGCGGATTCCGGCCGATCCTGCTTTGCGGATCGACCAGGCGCGACGGACGACTTTGGAGCTCAACGGGATTCGTGTCGAGATGGTCGAGCATGTGCTGGCTGCTTTGGCCGGTATGCGAATCGACAACTGCGAAGTGTGGGTCGACGCGTCCGAAATGCCTGGTTGCGACGGCTCGTCGAAGGCGTTTGTCGAGGCGATCGATGCGGCCGGCGCCGTGGAACAGCGGAGCCCGGTGCGGCAGATCGTAGTTGGGCAGACGGTGCGAGTTGGCGACGAAGAGAGTTGGATCGAAGCTCAGCCGCCGCGGAGCGCGGGCCTATCGATTTCTTATGAGCTCGATTACGGCGAAGGCACGGCGATTGGCCGGCAGTTGTACGCTCTCGACCTGACTCCGGATACGTTTCGCCGCGAGATAGCCGGCTGCCGCACGTTCATTCCGCAGGATGCGGCCGAGGCCATTCTGGCACAGGGCGTTGGCAAGCGGGTGGCGATGAGCGACCTCTTGGTGTTCGGTCCGCATGGACCGATCGACAACACGTTGCGGTTCCCGGACGAGTGTGTGCGGCACAAGCTGCTGGACGTCGTGGGAGACTTGGCTCTAACGGGCTGCGAAGTGATTGGTCACATCGTGGCGTATCGCTGCGGTCATCACCTGAACGCCGAGATGGCTCGGCAGTTACTCAAGCAAGTGGCGGCCGTGGATCAACGTTTTGAGGCAATGCCGCGGCGAGTAGCCGCCTAAAGGTAAAACAATCATCCGCCGAATTCCTGCGAGTTCGGCTCATCGAAAACAAGAACTTTTCTGGCCAAGTCTGTTGGCAGTAATTGGAGAATTCAGTGATGACAGCCCGCATTGCTGACAACGCGTCGATCGACTCGACTGCGGAGATTGATGACGATGTCGAGATCGGTCCGTTCTGCGTGATTGGTCCGCACGCACGGATCATGAGCGGTACACGGCTTATGAACTCCGTGACGCTGATGGGGAACGTGACGATTGGTCACGACAACATCATCTATCCGAACACGGTGATCGGCGGCGAGCCGCAGGACGTCAGCTACGCCGGCAGCGACACCCAGGTCGTGATCGGCGATGGCAACATCATTCGCGAAGGCGTGACGATCAATCGCGGCAGCGAGAAGGAAGACGGCATCACGCGGATCGGCGACAAGAATTTCTTGATGGCCTGTTGCCACATCGCGCACGACTGCAAGTTGGGCGACCATATTATCATCGCGAACGGGACGCTCTTGGGCGGACACGTTCACGTGGAAGACTATGCATCGCTCAGTGGCGCGGTTGCGGTTCATCACTTCACGACGATCGGCAGCTACAGCTTTATTGGCGGACTCAGCCGCGTGTTGCACGATGTGCCGCCGTTTATGCTTTGCGAAGGCGCGCCGGCCCGGCCGCGCTGCATTAATATCGTCGCGCTCAAGCGCCATGATTTTACGACCAATGTGATCGATTGCCTGGCCGAGGCACACCGGTTGATTTATCGGGCGAAGGTGGGTGTCGATCCGGCCCGGGAAATTCTTCGTGGCAACGGACAACTTGTGCCGCAAGTAAATCAATTGTTTGCATTCATCGAAGGTCAACAAGACGGCCGACATGGCCGGAGTCGAGAGGTAAGGAGAGCAGCGTGAACCCGCTACGTGTGGCTGTTATCGGGGCTGGCCATTTGGGCCGCATTCATGCGCGACTGGCGGCCGGGCTGGAGGAAATGGAGCTGGTTGCGGTGGCCGACCCAGTGGAAGCCGCTCGGGAAAGCGTTGCTCAGGAAGCCAAAACGCGGGCTGTGGCCGATTATCGCGAGCTGATCGGCAAGATCGACGCGGCGATCATCGCCACTCCGACGACGTACCACCATGCGGTCGGCATGGAACTCTTAAGCCGCGGCTTACCTCTCTTGATCGAAAAGCCGCTGGCGATCACGTCACAGGAGGCCACGGAGTTGGTCGACCTCGCGCACAAGAAGAATGTTCCGCTGCAAGTTGGCCACGTCGAGCGATTCAATCCGGCGCTCACCGCAGTGGTCGAGGATGTTAGCGATCCGAAATACATCGAAGGCACTCGCACGAGCGGTTACACGTTCCGCTCGACCGATATCGGCGTCGTGATGGATATGATGATCCACGACCTGGATATCGTGTTGTCGCTCGCCAGGTCGACCGTGATCGACGTGCAGGCGATGGGAATTTCTGTTCTAGGTGGCCACGAAGACATGGCTTCGGTTCGATTGACGTTCGCCAGCGGTTGCGTGGCGAATCTCACGGCGTCGCGCGTGAGCTTCCAGCAGAAGCGGATGATGTCGATCTTCTCGTCGCGCGGCAACGCTTCAATTAATTTTGGCACGTTCGAGGCGACGGTCGTGAAGCCCAGCGATATGGTGCTGCGTCGCGAGTTTCGTATCGAAAAACTTTCGGCGGAAGAACGCGCGTATTGGAAAGAGAATGTCTTTACTCAACTGCTCGTTCGCTCGCAGCGCGATGCGCAGCCAGTCAATGCGATTCAGGAAGAGCAACGAGACTTTGTCAACGCGATTCGCACCGGGAGAGCCCCACGAGTCGACGGCGCCGCCGGCCGCGACGCGATCGCGGTTGCCGAGATGATTCTTGAGCGGATCGAAGAGCACGCCTGGGACGGCACGACGACGGGTCGGCATGGCGCGATGGCGATGCCGGCTCTACCGATGATCGCTGGTTCGACGCAACCGGCCGCGGAGCCGCAAGAACGGCGACGGGCTGGTTAAGGGATTTGTAGCACGGACTTTAGTCCGTATTTGCATTTGCAGTTTTCTTTGCCAGCAGAGACTCGAGTTTTGGGTAGGTTCGTTCTCAAAACTTCCTCACGGACTAAAGTCCGTGCTACGTCGCGTTGTACTTGTAGGCCTCGTCCAATAGGAGCATGGGCTTTATGTGCCGATCTGTGTTGGCGGTGATCGCGTCGGTTCTACTCAGTCAGACGGCAGTTGCCCAGGCTCCTGCCATGCCAACCATCGTTGTGCCCGTGGCGACCGAACTTCCGCAGGTCTGCCCGCGTCCTGATGCTCCGTTTGCACAGGTTCCCATCGGTTTAATTACTACATCGCCGAATGTGGCAAAGGTGGCCGTCTTGCACGAAAAGCAGGCCGAGTTGGCGCGGCTTCAGCAGGAAATCAATCAGTTGCGGACCGAAACAGGTGTGCGGGAGAAAATACTCATTCGTGTGCAGATGCTGGAGGTCTCGCTGACGAAGATGGAGAAGCTTGGCCTCGACACGAGCGGAGTCACTTCTGGGAGCACGAGGGTATCGTCGGCCGAGGCGGAGCAACTGGTTCACACGCTCCTTGAAAACAACTCGGCAAAGATTGTAGCCGAGCCGAACATTCTTGCGCTCGACGGTCAGCCGACCTCGATCCATTCAGGCGGCGAAATCCCCTATCCAGCGATCAATGGACCGGCTGGGGCGACCGAAATGCAACCTGTGGGCATCAAAGTCGATGTCCTTCCACAGTCACTTGCGGACAATCGCGTGCGAATGGATTTAAAGGTGCGCAAATGTACGCCGGACTTTGCACAAACGGTCAATATTCACGGCGCGAAGGCTCCTGTTCTCAATGTGGAACAAATGAATACGGCCGTTGAGGCGGCGTACGGCCAGTCGGTCATTCTGAATGGATTGGTAGAGACGCGAATTGAGACGATAAAACGGGGCTGGAAGAAAGTCGAAAACATCGAGAACAGAATTGGGTCGGTGTTTATTGTGACACCGGAGATCGTAAGCGAAGTGGCCACCGCGCCGAAACCGACGGGGGGTTATGCGCCGAAGTAGTGGGGCGTCGAACTGGGTGTCACCTGCGCCTGCAAGCCGCAGCTGTAATTGTGATCGGCTAAACCAGCTCCAGGAATCGTTCAAGTGTCATGCGCCCTTGTTTCAAGATATGCGCTAAAGTAGAGCGTTTGACGGGGCGATGGGCCGGCACAGTAACTTTGAGAAGTTCGTCTCCTTGATGCTTGTGCAGACGAATGTGACTGCCACGCTGGCGGACGACTGTCCGGCCATCTCTCTTCAGCGCCTTCACGATTCGGATGTAAGGCAGGCTTGGGACCTTGCTCACACCTCGACCTCCTCGATATGCGCTTGCTCTTCGAGCAGCATATCATCCTCAACTGGCTCAAGGTACAGCTTGATTGCCTCCCGAATATTTTCTAGCGCTTCTTTTTCCGTATCACCCTCGCTGATGCAGCCGGCTAGTGATGGGACGTATACGGTAAACCCACCTTCGTCACTAGTGGTCTGTCCACGGGAAGGCGTCAAGGGCTAGCATAACGTCTCCTGGAAT
>CAZJWY010000111.1:0-13993 GCA_964549545.1 uncultured Planctomycetaceae bacterium
CGGTTTCGCGAACGTGGAGCTTTTCGTGGGCCGTGCGAGTGAATGTTTCCAGTTGCTCCCAGAGCGACTGCTTCTCCGTCAGATGGCGTAGACGCCGCCCTTTGAGAAAATCGCCCGCGAACTCGCACACTTGAAGCAGGAAGCGGAGGTAACCGCGCTGGGTCGTGATCCGCGCGCCGGGACGCTGAAAGATTTCGACGACGCCCTGTGGTCCCTGATCGTTAAGTACCGGCGCGAGCACGAGCAAGAAGTCGGTCGGGTTGGCCGTGGCATTTTCGTCGCTATCGGTCGTGTCGCCGGTTCCCGAGTGTGGGGCGACGAGCGCGCCTTCGGGGCTGCGCATAATCTGGTGCAGCAAACGGCCATGCTGCTGCTGACCGACTTCGTTATCGATCAGCCCGGTTTGCTGCAAGTTGATTTGGTAGGCGAGATGGAGGCCGCCCCCTTCCGTGATCGTCCACATCGCGCCGCCGGGCGCGCCGAGAGCGGCGACGACTTTGTTCAGCATCGCGTCGTAGAAGTCGGCGGGCGAAATCTCGCTCCGCGACAACTCGGAGATCTCTTGGACCAGTCCCTGAATTTCGCGCTTGGCGCGCTCGACCTGCTCGGCATCCACCGACGTGGAACCGGATGAACTGGATGTCTGGGAGTATTCGGAAGTGCTCAAAGCTGGTTATTCGTAGTGAGTGTGGCAAAGTTTCAAATTGCGAGTTCGCGTGTTTCGGGTGCCACTGGCTCTGCCAGTGCTTGCCATTACACAGTCTCTTTTGTGTGAGGAGCGACCGATAGAGTTGGGATCAGCTTGTTCTCCGCTCGCTGGCATTGGCACACAGATACGAACTTCTGGGCCACAAGCCTCCGAAGCGTCGAACACTGGCGAAGCCAGTGGCACCCCACTCAAAAGGTTATCCTCTGTCTCCGAAATTAATACGAACGAGCGAACCCCGCCGCCCGGGGCAGGCTTATGAATACCTAACTGTACCGCACAGGACGAGTCCGGATGATAGCCCGCTCTTTGTAGAGCCGATAAAACTCCGGTGTTTTTACCATACGGCTGGGACCACCTCTCCGTTTTACCCTTACAATTGGCCCATCTGGCCGAAGTTGGGAGCCAAGCGGGGTGTTGGCGGCTCGAAATGTCGTGCCCGCGGCACGCAATTTGGCTGGACCCGCCCGCCAAGGCGATGCTAGGATTATAGGATTCTGCCAGTTGCAGGGGCGACCGAACAGGCGCGAGCTCGTCGATCCTTGACTGTCCCATCTCGTTCACCGGACACATTTTTGTATGACAAAACAGAAGGAAGAAGCTTTAGAAGTCGAAGGCACGGTCACTCAGGCCCTGGCCAATACCCGTTTTCGAGTGGAGCTCGAAGGTGGACACATCGTTTTGGCCCACGTCGCCGGTCGCATGCGGAAGCACTTTATCCGCATCGTTCCCGGAGACCGGGTGCGGGTCGAGCTGTCGCCCTACGACCTGACGAAGGGTCGAATCGTTTACCGGGAACGCTAGTTTTCTGCAACAGCGGTCGCAGAGGGCGGCTTGATCCGCCCGTTCTTTACACACAGGTAGCCGCTTCACGGCGGGTCGACAACAGGACATTTCTACCGGCAGATTGCCGCGGAGATCCCCACGGCTGTGGGCGAAAGTCGTTGTGCTACCAATAAAGTCGCCGATTTGGCGAACACAACTCGGGGATAGTCCGTTATACTGCCGTCCCGGCGTGCTTTACGCAGGCTCTGGATTGCCTATTACTCGAAGCCAATTGTTGGAGATAAGCCTTGAATTTCGCCACCCTTCGTCGTCATTCGTGGATTTCGCTGGTGGTTGCTCTCGCGACGTCCCTGGTATTTGTTCAGCCGCTTTTGGCTCAGGTCGAGGTACCCGAGCAAGAAGCGCCCGCGGCACCCGAAGGCCGAGGCCCCGGCGGCGGATTGAAGACGTTAGCCGTGCTCGCAGGAGCGAAATACGAAAGACTCCTCGCTGATATTACGTTTCTCGGTCCCTATCTTGGCCAGCCAGCCGCTGGACAGATGGCCGATGCGATTGTCGCCCAGTACACGTTGGGCAAGTCGGCCACGGCGCTCGACAAGACGAAGCCCTGGGGCGTGATCGTGCAGACCGACGGCGCTCAGTTCTTCTATGTTGCCTGCTTGCCGATCACCAACATGGATGATTTGATCGAGATCGCGAAGACCTACGGCGCCGAAGTGAAAGATGCGGAGAACGACACGAAGGAATTCTCCATCGCGAACAAGCCACCGATTTTCGTGAAGGCCGAAAATGGCATGGTGTTTTTCAGCATCGCGCAGGCATCGCTTGCCAATTTGCCAGTCAATCCGTCGGAGATCCTCGGCGAGATGGTGGGTGAGTATGACCTGGCGGTTTCGCTCGCGGCGAAGAATATCCCGCCCATGTATCGTCAGTTCGCGATCGGTGCCATACAAGCCGGTATGCAGCAGAACATGGTTCAGAAGCCGAACGAGTCGGACGAAGAATTCACTGACCGCCAGCGCCTCGCTGAAAGCCAGCTTCAGCAGGTAACGCAACTCATCAACGAAGTCGATACCGTGAAAGCCGGCCTTGCGATCGACGCTCCCGAGAAGCGAACGCTCTTCGACTTTACGTACCAGTTCGTTCCGGGCAGCAAGATGGCCAAGCAAATGACGGCCTATGCCCAGCCGAATTCGAGCTTTGTCGGTTTCTATCAGACGGATGCTGCCGCTACCGCGATCGTGTCGACGAAGGCCGATCCCGAGTTGATGGCCGATGATCTTGCGCAATTGCAAAACATGATTCACGGCTTGCGCCAGAAAGTGAGCCGGGAGATCGACAAGAAGCATGCCGACGCCGATCCGGCCGATCGTGACACGCTCAAGGCGGCCGTCAACGATGTGCTCGACGCCTTGGAAGTCACGGTGAAAGAAGGGCAAATCGGCGGCGGCGCCTCGCTCAATGCCACGCCCGATTCGCTGACGTTTGTGGCTGGCGTTCATGTCAAAGAACCAGCCAAGATCGAAGAGGCTCTCAAGAAACTCGAAAGCGTTGGCAAGAAGCAGCCGGACTTCCCGGGGATTCATTGGAACGCGGCCAACCACGCCGGTGTCAACTTCCACACGCTGACCGTACCCGTGCCGGATAAGAAGGAACCTCGCAAAATGTTCGGCGAGAATCTGGATGTTGCGGTCGGCATTGGTCCTGAAGCCGTCTACCTGGCTGTCGGCAAGGATAATGTGGCCGCTGCGACGAAGGCGCTCGATGCTTCGGCCGCCAATCGCGACAAGCAAGTGCCGCCGTTCGCAGCGTCGATCTCGTTGGGCCAGGTCATGGCGATCGCCGCCGATGCGAAGGAAGAGGGCCGCGAAAAGGCTGTGTTGCAAGCGATCGCCGAAGAGTTGAATGGCTCGGCGAAAGGCCGCGATCACGTCAGCCTGACGGGCTCGGTTATTCCAAACGGCCTACGCTACCGTGTCGAGGCGCAAGAGGGCGTGCTGAAGGCCGTAGGCGTCGCCGCAAAGATGAAAGCTCAGGCGCGACGAGCGGCAGTGGAATAGGTTTGAGCGCGGCTACTTATTCATCAAGATCGTAACACCGGCTGCTGCCGCAAGGAGCGAAAGCAGCTTGGGCAGCGCTTCGAAATTGAAGTTCAAGAGGGGCGCCAGCCCGCTCAACAGGAGCCAGGTTCCAAGCAGCATCATGCCGGTGTTCGAGGCTAGTTTCATAGGTAAGCTCCTTCTCGCGATTAAATGAAGGTATCCGAGAACTCCGGGGTGGCACGCCCTGAGTCTTCGAAGGGCGTGGCGCATGCGATGCGAAGAACCACGCCCTTCCAAAGCAGCAGGGCGTGCCACCCTGAATTTCGAATTCTCGGATGCCTTCGATTAAGTGACTCGTTCCGTGTTTTTCAGCTCGCGTATCGTAGCGAAACTCGGAAATCCATGCCACGTTAACCTCTCACGCACCTCGGTCCTCGTCTGTGTTTGTGGCCATTTTACAACGCGCCCGATCTTCGATAACGTAGGGGTACTCTGTACCAAAAACCCTTTGTTGAAAAGTACGATACGATGACCGCCGCTTTGTTTTCTTCCGGAGTACTCACTGAAATCGCCGGGCAACCAGTTCCAGAACTCGCACGCCAATTTGGCACGCCCGTTTATGTGTACGATGCCGCGAAGATCGTTGAGCGGCTCAACGATCTGACGGCTTTCGATGTCGTGCGGTTCGCGCAGAAATCGTGCTCCAATATCGCCATTCTCGATCTGGTGCGTCGGCATGGCGGCATCGTCGATTGCGTGAGCGCCGGCGAAGCGATTCGTGCGATGGCCGCCGGTTTCAAACCGGGGCAGGACCAGCATCCGCCCCAGATGGTTTACACGGCCGACATCTTCGACAGCGAGGCGCTGGAGCTGGTCGTGAAGCATGACCTGCACGTCAACTGCGGCTCGCCCGACATGATCGATCAGTATGGCGAGGCGCTCGCCAAGGGTCGACCGAGCGCGTGGGACTCGGGCAAGGTGCCGGGCATCACGCTGCGAATCAACCCGGGCTTTGGCCACGGACACAGTCAGAAGGTGAACACCGGTGGCGCGCAGTCGAAGCACGGCATTTGGCACGAGCAGCTCGAAGACTGTATCGAACGAGCCGCTAAGCACAAGCTGGCGATCACCGGCCTGCACATGCACATCGGCTCCGGCACCGACTTGGAGCACCTCAGCCAGGTATGCGGTGCGATGGAGAAGGCGGCGATTCGCATCGGTTCGTCGATCGTTTCGATCAGCGCCGGCGGCGGCTTGCCCGTGCCGTACAAGGAAGGCCAGAAGTATGTCGACATCGCCGCGTATTACAAGCTCTGGAACGCGGCTCGCCATCGGCTGGCCGAGGAGTTTGGCCACGAGATTTCGCTCGAGATCGAGCCCGGGCGTTATCTAGTTGCCGAGAGCGGCTATATGGTCAGCGAGATTCGCGCGATCAAAACAGCGGGCGAGAACACGTTCTACTTGCTCGACGCCGGCTTCAACAATTTGGCCCGGCCGATTTTGTACGGTGCGTACCATCCGATGGCGATCTGCCCTGCCAGTGGCAAGGTAGATAAGGCAGCACCGTCACGCGATGTGATCGTGGGCGGCCCGTTGTGCGAGTCGGGCGACATCTTCACGCAAGAAGAGGGGGGCTTCGTCTCGCGCCGGGCGCTCCCGGCGGCCAACGTGGGCGATTTTCTCATCATGGGTTGTGCCGGTGCCTACTCCTATGCCATGGCCAGCAACTACAATTCCAAGCCCCTCGTGGCTGAAGTGCTCATTGAGAACGGCAAGCCACACCTGGTCCGCCGCCGGCAAACGCTCGAGGAATTGATCGAACTCGAATCGATCGCTCGATAAGGCTGGGCCGTTTTAGAGTCGATTTTCAGCTACAACTCGTGTAGTCGAGGGTGTTTGAACGCGCAAAACATAGCCGGACCGCCACGCGGTTCGGAATCAACTTATCCCCTTCGCGTAAGAAAAATCAAAAAAGTAAGATCGATTCGCAATCCATCGCAGGTTATACCACGTAGTAGTAAAAGGCATCTGCCCCACGAGCGCTCATGAAGACCAAGGTGGTCAAGGATTCTGAAAGGAGGCCCTCGTGCTAGCACCTTTCCGATCGAGAGGTTTTACACCGTACGCCCTAGGCCTCTTTGGCGTGGTGGTGGCCTCGATCCTGCGCAATCGGCTTGACCCCTTTCTGGGCGAGCATCTCAGCTTCAGCTTCGATTATCTGGCCGTGTTTATCGCCGCATGGACCGGCGGATTCTGGCCCGCAATCACTACAGCCCTGCTCAGTTCGTTCGTCGCGAACTACATGTTCACCCATCCTCGTGGCTCATTGGCGATCACTAGCCTCGAAGAGTTCATCGACCTCACGTTTTTCATGCTGGTCAGCGGAACGATCGGCTTCTTGTCGGAGATTTCTCTACGAGCCCTTTCGCGCGCTAAAAAGGCGGAGCAAGAAAAAGACAATTTCATGGCGACGGTCGCCCACGAGCTGCGCAGCCCGATCTCGGTGATCTATTACGCCAATTCGCTCAATCGCCTGACATCTGGCGAGCAATCAAGCGACCAATTAGACATGATCGATCGCCAGGTGCATCATCTGAACTTGTTGATTGAAGATCTGCTCGATGTCTCGCGCGTAGCCCGAGGCAAGATTCGGCTTCATCGGCAACATGTGGATGCGTCGAGCGTCGTCCAAGGAGCGGTTGAGAAGGCTCGGCCACTCATTACCAGTCGGAAGCATGCGCTGGAATTGAATATCGCGTCGGAACCGATGCCAGTGTCGATCGATCCGGCGCGGATCGAGCAGGTACTTACCAACTTGCTGACCAATGCCGCCAAATACACGCCCGATGGCGGACGGATTTGCCTGACGGCCAAGCCCGTCGGAGACTCGGCCGTGTTTGCGGTGCGCGATAATGGCATCGGCATATCGCCGGAAGTATTGCCCAGCGTGTTTGAATTGTTTGTTCAAGGCGACGCGGGCCGCGACCGCGACGAAGGGGGCCTCGGCATCGGGCTCGCCCTGGTGCGCAAGATCATGGAAATGCACGGCGGCTCCGTTCGAGTAGACAGCGCGGGCAAGAACCGCGGCAGCGAGTTCGTGGTCACGCTGCCGCTCGAGCAGCCAGCCCAAGCCCCATTACAACCTGTCTTGCGGTAGACTTACCAGAACCAAACCTACCGTAGCACGGGCTTTAGCCCGTATTTTCTGGTAGCGGACTCAAGCCCGTGCTACGTAAACGCCACGCCGAAAGCCGCGATAATGCCAGACTTGGCTTCCGGCCGATATTAGCCTAAGATTGTGATAGATTTCACAATCTCCCTGGCCTCAATCACGGTCTGCGAGATTGTAAATCTCCTCCTGTCTGGCTCTTGACCCTAGACTCTCCGCTCTCGACTACACCATGGCCAAAGAAGGACCACGCAAGAAAGTTCCCAAAGAGTTGGCGGTCATCAACGCTGACAATTGCACCGGCTGCGAGTCGTGCCTCGAAGTCTGCCCGGTCGATTGCATCGAGCTGAAGAAGCTCGATCGCGGCGTCGTCAAAGGCACCCAGCAATGGTGCGAGATCGATATCGAACGCTGCGTGGGTTGCGAAGTCTGCGTCCATATTCCGGGCAAGAAGACGAACCCGTATGAGCTGACGGTTTGCCCCTGGAACGCCATCGAAATGGTGCCGACGGAGAACGTCGCCGTGGTGGTTGCCCAAATCGGTGGACCGCCGGAATACATTGTCGACAACTGGGACCGCCTCGTCGGGACAGCGCAGCACTTGGCGGAATTGCGGGCGGCGACGGCGTAAAGCTCCTTGGCGTCTTTTTGGTAATCAGCACAACTGTCTGTATAATGCGGATAGGTTCGGGGTAGCTGTGCGCTATATTAATTATGAGCCTCCTAGGCATCCTATTGGAGTTATCGCGACATGACGCAGATTACAATTAGCGACGACTTAGCACGTCAGATCGCTGGCGCTTCGTTCCCGATCGTATTTGTTGACACACGCGGGCGACAGCTCGCGCAGGTGACTCCCATTGATTCGCAATCGGATTTACCACCGGGAATGAATTTCGAGTATTGGGAAGAACTGCAGCGCCGCATGGAGAACCCGGGCGAATATTCGACGCTTCAAGAAGTCAAGCAACGTTTAGGTTGGCAGAACTAGAATATGGTTCTCTACACGGTGCTTTGGAGCCGAGCTGCTGAAGGTGAGTTGGCACGACTCTGGGCTGAAAGCGAGAATCGCCAAGATATTACCCGAGCGACGAATCGAATTGACGAAGAATTGCGGATGGACGCGCATCGAAAAGGTCTTCCGCTGCCGAAGAAAGTGCGGTCGTTTTCTTATGCGCCATTAATAGTTTACTTCCAAATTGATGAGGCAGATCGAAAAGTATTTGTCGAGGGAGTTCAGCTAACGGAAGTCAACTAAGCATCGCTTCAACCTTCCGCATATACTCCAAGCTCGCCCCCGCAATCTCATCCGGGCTCGGCTCATACTTGAACACCTCGACGCTCACCCGACCGTCGTAGTTTGTTTCCTTGAGCGCACCGAAGATCGGCTGGAAATCCACCTCGCCCATGCCCGGGCCGAGCAGGTTCGGGTCGTTTGCGTGGAAGTGAACCATCCATTCGCGGCTGTCGCGGATGATCTCCGGAATCGGCTTCGCTTCGCTGCTCATCGCCTTCACATCCAGGTGTAACTTGCAATACGGCGAGTCGACGAGCTTGGCGAGTCGAATTCCAGACTCGGCTGTCAGCATGAAATCGCCCTCGGCCGGGCCCAGCGGTTCGAGGGCAATCGTCACGCCGTATTGTTTGCATGCGCCAATCGCGCCGTGCAACACCTCGACCGCGTAGGCCTCGGCATCGGCATACGAAACACCCGGCAACAAGTTTCGCTGCTTCGGCGAGCCCAGCACCATTACTTTGCCACCCAGATCGGCACACACCTCGGCCAGCTTGCTCAGGTACTCGGCTGTCTTCCTGCGCACTGTCGGGTTGGGGCTTGTCAGATAATAGCCCTCGGTTTTCGCCAGGAGCCAATGCAGGCCGATGATCTCCAGCCCCGCGTCCTCGGCCATCGTTCGAGTTTCGACGAACCGTTCAGCCGGCACCTTGTAAAGATCGAACGGTTCTTCGTGTGGCGCAAACGTAAAGGGCGCGATTTCGACGCCCGAATAGCCAAGTTTAGCGATTGTGGAAAATGTGTCGGCAAACGACCGGTCGCCGAACGTCTCGTTGCAAATTGCGAACTTCATAACACCTTCCAAGAGTCTCAAAACACGCGGCGAATCGCTTGCGGTTCGTCCCTCGTTCTACCATATTGAAAGACCCTTTTCATCTTTTTATCCAACGCAAACGCGAAGGCACCCAGAGGGTACGCGGCATGTCGGTCGAAACCGAATTATTCCCCATCGAAACACTCGAAACTGGCAAAATTCATCGAGGCGATTGCATCGAGCTGATGAAGCAAATCGAGAGCGGCACCATCGATTTGGTGTTCGCCGATCCGCCGTTCAACATCGGCTACGAATATGACGAGTACCACGACGAGCAAGATGCCGACGAGTACGTTGCCTGGAGCCGCGCGTGGATGTCCGAGGTTCATCGCGTATTGAAGCCGGGCGGCACGTTCTGGCTTTCGATCGGCGATGAGTTCGCGGCCGAGCTCAAGGTTGCCGCCGAGCATCAGATCGGTTTCCATACTCGTAGTTGGGTCGTGTGGTACTACACCTTCGGCGTCAACTGCACGCGCAAATTCTCGCGCTCGCACGCCCACCTGTTTCACTTCGTGAAAGACAACGACAACTTCACATTCAACTCCGAAGACCCGCAGATTCGCGTCCCTTCGGCCCGCGCGTTGGTCTACGCCGACAAGCGCGCGAACCCGGCCGGTCGCTTGCCGGACGATACCTGGATCGTGCGCCCTGCCGCCGACGACTCCTGGGTGCTCCGTCCGCAGGATTTGCCAGAGGGTTTCCAACCAGCCGACGATACATGGTACTTCGCCCGCGTCGCCGGCACGTTCAAAGAACGCCAAGGCTTCCACGGCTGCCAGATGCCCGAGCAACTGCTCGGCCGCATCGTGCGCGTGAGTAGCAACGCCGGCGACATCGTCCTCGACCCATTCGCCGGCAGCGGCACCACACTGGCCGTCGCCAAGAAGCTCGGCCGCGATTGGCTCGGCTGCGAACTGTCGGAGGAATATAGCCGCTCGTCCAATGAACGATTGAACGCGATCGAAGTCGGCGCCCCGCTCGACGGCCCCGCCGACCCCATCGCCAGCGCCCCATCCACCGCCAACGGCAAGAAGCTCCGCCCCGCCGCGGTTGTTGCCAGCGAGCCTGCAGCGCCCGACGAAGCCGACACCAGCTTGCAACCCAATCCCTCGGGTGCCACTGGCTCTGCCAGTGCTCCCCCCGCCACTCCCTTGCAGTCCACCCCCGCCACCAAACGCGATCTCCGCACCGTCATCCGAGATGCCATCGTCGATTCCTTCTACGCCACGAACGAAGGCCACTCGATTGATTGGCTTCTAGCCGACCCCGCGTTGCAAAATTCCTTCCACGATTCCTGCCGAGACCGCGGCCTCATCGGTGGCCCCGTCGATTGGAACCGCGAGCTACTGCGTTTCCGCAAAACCGGCGAGTTCCCCAAGCGTGGCCAACTCCAAAAAATCCACGTCACCGACGAAGAGCTGGACGCCTACAGCTTTGCCGCCGAAATCGCCTGGCGACTTTCCAGTGACAAGTTCCCCGGCGCATCACTCGACGAAGTTTTCTGCGACCCGGCCAAAGCCACGTACTTCGATCGCGCCGCCAAACGCTTCGCCACTGGCTTCGAACCCAAACAATACCGCTGGGCCGCATTGCGACTCCGCAAGGCCACGCGTGAGCTGGTCAGCGAAGTCAAGCAGTACCACTTCGTCTTCAACAAACGCGACTTCGCCCGCTTCCAAACCTGGCGTAGCCTCAAGCCTAAGCGCTTCAACGGTCAGCCGGCGGTCTACCTGCTCCGCGGCGAAGGAAAAGAACCCCTCTACGTCGGCCACACCTCCGACCTCGGCCGCCGCTTGGCGCAACACGCCGAAAGCGCCGCGATCTGCGACGCCGTCGAGCAAGTCTCCTTTATCGCTGGCAACGATCTCCCCGCCAGCGACTACCGCGCCGCCTTCAAAGAGGACCTTGTCCGACGCTACCAGCCGCGCTGGAACGTGAACCTCGTCGGCCTGAGTAGTGCGCAACTGTAAACCTGTTACGAAGTTCTTTCCTGTTTAGTAGTCGCCGCTTGCTTGGCTATTGCTATCCGCACAGCAGTTACGTTGACCACAATCACGAATGCGACAAAAAACGCGATATTCATCAAGTCATTGACGGGATTGTGCGACTTTTTAATTGTCCACACCACACCCATTACGAATGTGGGCAGGAACGCGACAATCACCAAAAATATCAAAATGCGGAGTCTGGTGAACATGCTGGTAGTCTACGCTCTCTCCAACATCGATTCCACACTTCGCTATTAACAACCTTCAGGCCAAACTTGCGTACGCCAATGATGCTTGGCTCAGGCCTCTTCTCACCATAGCCTAAGCATCGCCCTCGATCGCTACAGTGCCGCGAACTGCTCCCGCGGCTCATCATACGCCCGGACGTCGCCGCTCACGAAGTCGTAAACCCAGCCGTGCAGCTTGAGGTTGCCGGCCGCCAGGCCCTCGGCCACGCAGGGGTGGTGCCGCAGGTTGTCGAGTTGCACCACGACGTTCGCATCGACCGCTTGTTGCATCATATTCGGGCCTTCCAGCCCGCCGGTGCGAGCTAAGAGTTCACGCACAGGCTCGGCGTGGTGCTCCAGCCAGTTGGCCACGTGAGGCATGTTGCCCAACGATTCGGGGTGCAGCAGCCCGTGAATCGCCCCGCAGCCCGCATGGCCGCAGACGATGATGTTCGGCACCTTGAGGCCGACCACCGCGAATTCGATCGTCGCCGTCACGCCGCCGATCAGCCCATCATACTTCGGCACCAGGTTGCCAGCGTTGCGCAGCACGAACAGTCGCCCCGGCTGGGCGTTCGTGAAGAAAAACGGGTCGACCCGCGAGTCGCTGCATGTGATCACGAGCGCCTCGGGCCGCTGCCCCGCGGCCAGCTTAGCGAACAATTCGCGATATTGTGGAAACACGTCGCGTTGAAACGTGCGAACTCCGGCGATGATTTCTTGCATGGCGCCTGTCGACTAAGTGGGTTGGGCTTTAGCCCGACGAAAAAGCACTACGAATCCACAGTGTACGGAGGAACCGTCGCGGGCGACAGAGACCAAGCTACCCCGTCGTACGCATCCCCGCCGCCAGCCCCTTTACGACGAGTTGTTTGAGTTCGGTCAGGTCTTCCTGGCGTTCTTCTGCGTCATCCTGCCGGCTTCGATCTTGCAACTCCGCCTGAATAAGGTTCAGCGGGTCCACATAGCCATTCCGCACGGCGATCGAGCGCTGTAGCCAGGGGACGTTGTCAAGCAGTTCGTTGCAACGTGTTACTTTCCGCAACACGTCTTCCGTCCGCTGCCACTCGGTGTCGATCAGCTCGCGAACTTCCTGGAAGCCGCTTTTGTTACCTGCCAAATCGACGTAGCGATGGAACACGCTGCGATTCGATTTCGCGACCGCCAGCACGGCGTTGTCGATCGTCGCCTGGAAGAAGGGCCAGTCGCGATACATGCGGCCCACCTCTTCCGCCTCGGTCGACGAGGTCAGGATCGACTGCAGGGCCGAGCCCAATCCATACCAGGCCGGGATCAGGCAGCGGCACTGCGTCCAGGCGAAGACCCAGGGAATCGCCCGCAGGTCTTCGAGCCGATCGGAGGACGATCGCCGCGCCGGCCGCGAGCCAATCCGCAAGCCTTCGATATCGGCCACCGGCGTCACGGTGCGAAAGAACGGGATAAACGCCGGATGCTCGATCAAGCGGCGATATTCGCGATACGAAGTCTCGGCGAGTTCGTCCATCCATCGGAGCCAATTGTCTGGAATCTTCGTTGCCTGTTGACTCACGCCCGTCACGATCGACCACAACACTTGCTCCAAGTGCCGATAGGCGATGTGCGGATCATCGTACCGTTCGGCCAGGATTTCGCCCTGCTCGGTGAGCCGCAGCGAGCCATCGAACGTGCCTGCCGGCAGCGACAAGATCGCCCGGGCCGTCGGGCCGCCGCCGCGACCCAGCGAGCCACCGCGACCATGAAAGAACGTCAAATGAACCGAGTGCCGCTCCGCTACGTCATGCAGTTCCTTCTGACCACGCTGCAAATGCCACGAAGCCGCCAGAAACCCGCCGTCCTTGGTGCTGTCGGAGTAGCCGATCATCACGATCTGCCGGTTGCCCTGCGCCTGGACCCACTCACGATACATGGGGTTCTCCAGCGCCGTGGCCAGAATGCGTGGCGCGTGCTTGAGATCACTAATCGTTTCGAAGAGCGGAATCACGGGCAGCCGAAGCTCTATGTCCAGCGGGCTGCCGCCGTCGGTTCGCTCCGACCACTTCCACAGCCAAAGCACGCTCAGCAAATCGCTCGGATATTGAGTCATGCTGATGACATTTCCGCCCAGCGCTTCCATGCCAAACGCGCGAGACGAGCGGCGGATCGTGCGATACAGCTTGAGCGTCTCGACCGCCTGCGGACTCAGACGCGAAGGATCAACATGGCCGAGCGACTCGATCGGCGCCGCCAACAAACGAATACGGTTTTCTTCCGTGAGCGAGCCGCGATCCTCGATGAGCCCGGCCGCCTGCCAGATTTCGGCGACGACCTCGCGATAAACGGCCGCATGCTGCCGAATATCGAGACGAGCCGTTTGCAACCCAAAGACCTGAATTTGATCGATCCAGCTTTGAACCTCTTGCGAAGCAACCTCCGTATTGCCTTCAGCCAACAGACTCGAATGAATCGCACAGACATCATCCAGCAACTCCTCGGTCGACGCGTAGCTGCCGGTCGGCAGCGGCCCGATGAGTTGGGCCGTCGCGGTTCGCTCGAGCCGCCAATGAATGATATGAAGCCACCGACGATACGTTTCATGGATTCCTTGCGTGGCCAGCTTGGGCATCAGCTCGGGCCAGCGGTTGCAGGCAGAATGGATTCGTTCCTCGAGCAGATTACTGCGCCGAGATTTTTGCCGCGAAATGCTCAGCGTATCGATCAGTTCACGGCAGATGGCCGTATGGGCCTCCACCGTCGCGCTTCGCAGCCACTGGATCGACTGGCCGGTTACCATCGGCGTCACAAACGGATGGCCATCTCGATCGCCGCCGATCCAGGTTCCGAAACTCAGCAGCCTTGGCACGGCGATGGGGTCGTTCGGATAGGCTGTCGCCAGCGCCGAGCGGAGCGTCGCATAGATGCGCGGCACGGTCGACCACAGCGTCTCGCGAAACGACAGGCCGCGATGGATTTCGGTTTCTACGGTCGGCC
>CAZJWY010000111.1:14003-17741 GCA_964549545.1 uncultured Planctomycetaceae bacterium
CGATTAGGCCGAATCGAATCCGTTTGCCACAACATAATGAGGCAGCCCCGCAACCGGGTGCGCAGAGTTTCTTCCTCGCTCGGCAGAAGCTGGTTCGAGTCGAGCGCGGCGAGCACCGTGCGAAGCAGCCGCAGCTTCGAGCGCAGCGAGCGCCGCTTGGCCTCGGTCGGATGGGCAGTGAAGACGAGTTCGGCATGGATGCGATTCAAGAGCGCCTGCGTTTCGGCAGCGGTCAGGTTACGATCTCGCAGGCGCTCGATCGCATCGCCGATCGATTCGCGGTGAGGATGCGGGTAAGTCTGGCGTTCGCGTTCGCGCAGCGTGCGTACGCGCTGCCGGTCTTCGGCCACGTTGGCCAGCTCCAGAAACATGCTGAACGCGCGGACCACGGTCCGCAACTCGTCGAGCGCAAGAGTTTTGAGCCGCTCGGCCAGTCGCTGACCCGCGGCCGCGTCGCCGCTGGCCGTAAGCCGGGCTTCCTGCCGGATCTCTTCGATCAGTTTGAACGCTTGCTCGCCGTCAAATCGGAGAATGACATCGCCAAACAGCCGGCCCAATTGATCAATTTCGCGTCGGAGTCTTTCATCTGCGGACATGGAGAACAGCGGTTTTCTTGGGAAAGTATTTTCGCCTGGGTCGATTGATGGAGTTGATGGAAGCGGTTTCGAAACCAACCGAATGAACCGGACGCTAGCGCGTGCCGGCTGATCCGATCAGCCGCAGGGTGCTAGGCCCTGGTTCTGAAATCGCTTCTAGTTTGCGGTGAGTTGTTGCTTGGCGATGCGGCGATTTTCGCTTTGCACGAGTTGCCCGCAAGCCGCCGCGATGTCTGCACCGAGCGAATAGCGGATCGTGGTCACGAAGCCAGCCTCGCGCACGATTGCCGCGAAGGCGTCTCGATCGCTGCGGCTGGTGGCTTGCAGGTGAGGCGCTGATTCGATCGGGTTGAACGGAATCAGATTGACGTGCGCGTCGAGGCCCGTCAACCAGGTGGTCAGCTCGCGGGCATCGTCTGGCGAGTCGTTCACACCTGCCAGCATCAGGTACTCGATCATGACCGTGTTGTCCTGGATTTGGTTCACCGCCGCGACGGCCGATCGCAGTTCGTCGAGCGGGTATTTGGCTGCCAGCGGAATCAGTTGCTCGCGGGTTTTCTGCCGCACGCTATGGAGGCTCAGGGCCATATTGATGCCTGGAAAACGCCGGGCGCAGCGGATCATCGCGTCGGGAATGCCGACCGTCGAAATCAAAATGCGGCTGGCCGGGTGGTGGAACAATTCGGGCGAGACGAGGGCGGCCACCGCGTCGTAGATTGCCGCCTCGTTGTGAAACGGCTCACCCATCCCCATGAAGACGATATTCCGCACCACGCGATCTTCACCGCGCAATCGCTCGTTTGCCATGACGATCTGAGCAAGAATCTCGGTCGCGGAGAGGCTTTTGGCGATTCCCATCTGGCCGGTGGCACAAAAACCGCAAGCGGCCGCGCAACCAACTTGCGACGACAGGCAAAGCGCGACGCGCCCCGTTCCCGTTCGCATGATTACCGACTCGATGGCAAACCCGGCGGGCGTTCGCAGCACCAGCTTTGTCGCGCCGTCCAGTTGTGAGTCGAGCCTCTCGGCCAGCGTCAGCGGGTGAAACTCGACACGCTTGGCAAACTCGCCGCGAATGTCCGCCGGCAGTTCCTCGAGCGCCGCTTCGGCGCCACGAAACTTCTTGAAATAGGCGGTTCGCAGTCCGCGCAGGCGACGCGGATCGAATTTCAACTCGGCACGCAATCGATCGATGCCGGGAGTATTGTAAATGCTGATACGGGTCATTCGATGATCGACTTACTGCCGTCTCCCGGAACTTCAGCGACATACCGAGGCACTGCGTAGCCGGGCAGCCGATTACGCAACTGGCGGATGATTCGCCGGCCTGTTTCCACCGGAACTTCGAAGTGTGCGGCACCGGCCACGCGATCGAGTTGATGCAGATAGTAGGGCACGATGCGAAGATCAATGAGCCGCTCACACAGGGCGATTTGCGAGTCGAGCGAGTCGTTCACGCCCGCCAGCAGCACAGCCTGGTTGAGCAGCAGGATGCCCGTATCTGCCAACCGGCCAATGGCCGCTGCGACATGTGAATCGAGTTCGTTCGCATGGTTGGCGTGCAGCACGATGATCGGCGTCAGGCGAGAGCCGCGAACGAGGTCGATGAATTCGTCGGTCACGCGTTCGGGAATCACGATCGGCAGTCGCGTGTGGATGCGCAACCGGCGGAAGTGTGGAATCTTCGCGATGCGATCGACCAGCGTGGCCAGCGTGGAGTCGACGAGCGTGAGAGGGTCGCCGCCGCTGAGGATCACTTCATGCACGCTTTCATCTGCCGCGATCTCGTCGAGAGCCGGCTGCCAATCGGCGATGGAGCGAGGCGCTTCGTCGTAGGGAAAGTGTCGCCGGAAGCAGTATCGGCAGTGGATTGCGCAGGTGCCCGTCGTCACCAGCAGAACCCGCCCTTCGTATTTGTGAAGCAACCCCGGCTGGCGCTCGGCGAGGTCGTCGCGAACCGGGTCGGCAGTAAAGCCGGGCACCTCGGCCATTTCATCGGCCAGTGGCAGGACCTGGCGAAGCAACGGGTCGGCGGGGTTGCCGGGCTCCATCCGCGCGAGGAAGCCACGCGGCACGAACAAGCGAAATTGGCGGGCCGCTTCCCGGGTGGCCATGGTGAATTCGGGCGTTAGATCCAAGAGCCGGCAGAGCTCGTCCGGATCGCGTACGGCGTCCTTCATCGCTTCCTGCCAGGAGGCGTAGCGAGACCCGGCAAATCTGGGGCGGACAATCGGCATGTTCGTGGATAGAATGGTCATCTTCGTTTGGAGCTGTTAGCTCTTAGCTTTTAGCCAGAAGAATCGGTTCAACTTTCTGGCTAAAAGCTAATCGCTATTCCGCAACATACCAGCCGAGGACCAGGGACACCAACTGTGGGTACATATAATACCAGTGATTTTCGCAAAGGACTGAAGGTTCAGATTGACGGCGTGCCGTACTTGATGGTCGAGATGAATTTCCGCAAGCCGGGCAAGGGGAACGCGCTTTACGAGTGCAAGCTGAAGAACCTCGTCCGCGGCACGACGGTCGACCGCACGTACCGCGCCGGCCAGGTGCTCGAAGAGGCCGATGTCGTCGAGTTCGCCGCTCAATTTTTGTACAGACAGCAAGATACGTTCGTGTTCATGAATAACGAATCGTACGAGCAGTACGAATTGAGCAAGGACCAGTTGGGCGACGCCTGGAAGTTCTTGAAAGACGGCACCGAGTGTTCGATTCTGTGCTACAACAATCAGCCGCTCACCGTGACGCCGCCGAACCACGTGATTCTCAAAGTGGAATACGCAGAGCCAGCCGCTCGCGGCAATACGGCGACGAATGTGCAGAAGCCGGTCATGCTCGAGACGGGCGCCGAGTTCAAAGCTCCCGCGTTTGTGAACACCGGCGACTACCTGCGGATCGATACCCGCACGGGTGAATACATTGAGCGGGCCAGCGCTCCCGAGGAGTGAGTCGCGGGGCAGACATTCTTGTCTGCCAGTGAAGAAAACACACTCTCTCATTCTAATAAGATAATAAGAACTGCGCACTCACGAGTCTTGGGGTGCCATGGCCACTGCTCGGAGTGGCCATGCTTCGTCAACCTTTCGACATGCCCACGCACAGCCGTGGGCATGGCACCCAGCACCCAGTCGCAACTGGC
>CAZJWY010000112.1:0-11296 GCA_964549545.1 uncultured Planctomycetaceae bacterium
GCTGTATCTTGAAACCGACGATGCCCGACCCGCATCAACTCAGGCGGATGCCGGTACTGAAGCGGCAAACCAGGAAGCGTTCCACGACAAGTTCGCCGGCGTGGCCATGCAGGCCTCGCGTAACGGCGACACGCAGCCGATCCGCGTGGCAACCGCCGGCGTGTTCGAGTTCGACTGCCTCTCCGGCACCTACGAGGTCGGCAAGCTGATCGGCGTCGACGAGAACGCCGGCGGCACCGCGCTCGAGAAGCAACTCGTCACGCCCGTGGCGACAGCGAACCTCGCCATCGGCCGCTGTGCCAAGCGCGTCAATCCCGCCGCAACTCGCGTGCTCATCGACATCGTCAGCACCGTCCAGCGCGGCGGACCGCAAGACATGATGTAGCAGGAGCTATCGGCCATCGGCTGTCAGCCATCGGCCAGCAGCAGATGGACAACAACCGCCCATTGACATCTAACCACTTCACACAGGAGTTTCCAACGTGACCGTCAAATACCGCGAACTCAGACGCCGTTACGAGCTCGACGGCGGCGAGCAAACCGTCAGCCATCTTTCCGAAGCACTCCGCGCGGGACACCTCAAGCCGGAGGATTTCAGCATCCGCGACCTGGCCGGGGCCCTCGTGCCCGACGGCCGCGAGTGGGTGCGGATGCTCGATCCGCGCAGCGCCGGCAGCGTCTGCGTCCTGGAAGCGAACGACGGCGTCGACGTCACGGCGTTCCTCAACATCACGGGCCAGGTGATCTACTCGAAGATCATGGAAGCCTACACGCAGGAAGCCTTCGTCTGCTCGAAGCTGGTCGACACCATTCCGACGCGGATGGATGGCGAGAAGATTCCGGGCATCGGCCGCATCGCCGAGCGGATCGAAGAAGTTTCGCCCGGCATGCCGTATCCACACCTGGGCTTCAGCGAGGATTACATCGAAACGCCGTCGACTACCAAGCGCGGCTTCATCGTGCCGGTAACCAAGGAAGCGATCTTCTTCGACCGTACGCACCTGGTGCTGAGCCGCGCTGCCGAAGTGGGCGAGATCCTCGGCCTCAACAAGGAGAAGCGGATCATCGACGTCGTGATCGGCGTCACCAACAACTACAAGTGGAAGGGCACGACGTACAACACATACCAGGGCAGCACGCCGTGGATCAACTCGCTCGCGACGAACGAGCTGGTCGATTGGACGAACGTCGACAAGGCTGAGCAGTTGTTCGCCGATATTCTCGATCCGGCGACGGGCGAGCCGGTGCTGGTGCGCGGGACGACGGTGCTGGTGATGCCCGCGTATCGCCATGCGGCCCATCGGGTGTTCTCGGCGGCGGAGCTGACGTTCACGGCATCTGGCTCGTCGACGGCCACGGTGGCGGCGAACCCGCTCAGCGGTTATCGCGTGTTCGACAGCCGGCTGGCGTACCGGCGGATCGTCGCTTCCGGCATCGCAGCGGCGACGGCCAAGAAGTATTGGTTCGTCGGCGATTTCCGCCGGGCGTTCGCCTATATGGAGAACTGGCCGATCACCGTCACGCAAGCTCCCTTGGGCAGCGAGGCCGAGTTCAACAACGATATCGTGCTGCGATTCAAAGCCAGCGAGCGCGGCGCCGCGGCCGTGATCAATCCGCGCTACGTTGTGAAGAACACCGGCTGATTATAAAGCCGCGACCGCTGGTCGCGGAATCCGTGCCGCCGAGTCGAGAGCTGGAGACTTTCTGGCTCTCGGCTCTTGGCGGGGTTCGCATTTTTTAAGGAGGTTCCAATGGTTTGCATTCGTGAAAATTTGAATCGACGTTTGGAGGCGGAGGGGTCGTCGCTCGTGTTGATGGCTCGTTTGCTCGACGGGGCGGGGCGGCCGGTTTGCTCTTCGGAGGTGGCGTCGTTGCGGTGCTCGATTCGCGAGCCAGGTGCGCGAGAGCCTGACCTGGAGTTCGAGGTCAATCCTCGCGAAGTTCTGTTGCCGGTGCTCTTGATCGGCGGTTCGTGGACGGTAGACGACATCGGCTTCAACTTCCGCCACAATCTGGCGAACGTGGCCGAGTTTTTGATTACTGTTGCGCCTGAGTTCAATGGCCGTGTTGAAGTGAGGTATGTCTTCACGCTCATCAACTGCACGCAGGCGACGGTGCGTTTTCGCTTGAAGCTGATGTGAGCAATGAGTGAGAAGTAAGAAGTACCGAGTACTGGATACGGAGTACTGTTGCATCATTTTCAGCGTTCAATACCTGCGTTTTTTCCCAACCCCTAAACCCTGAACCCCGAACCCTCCCATGACCGACATCGAACAAATCCAATCCATCCGTAGCCAAACGCTGGCTCAACTAGACACGATTCGAGCCGCCCCCAAACCCTCCTACTGGATCGACGGCCAGCGAGTGCATTGGCAGGAGTATGCCGAATCGTTGCAACGCACCATCGATTGGTGTGACCGGAAGCTGATCGACTACGAGCCGTTCGAGGTTCGCTCGCAGGGGATTACGTAGGTCAGGCTGTGCCTGACGCAAAACTAAAGTTGTCCAGGGATTCAGAAGGACAGGATTACAAGATTTTCGGGATCGACGGGATGATTGCGTTGCGTAGCTGGTGTTGTGCGGTGCCGAAATTATTTGGTCGATCGATCCTGTTGATCCTGCCGATCCAGTGATCCGGTCCATTTTTGATTGCAATCGCAATTCGCCTAATTTCCAGATCGTCTCAATTAGCTGAGTTGAATCATGCCCACGCCAACCACCGATTTTTCGATTTTCGATTGGCAGGAACTAGTTACGTACGCGCCGGCGTCGGACGATGCCGTAGAGGATGTGCGTGCGTTGCGGCGGCCGTTGACGCGGTCGGGGATGCGCAACGTGGAGCGGTATGTGGAGCTCGAACCGACGGATGTCGTGTTTTACTTGGAGGGAACGAATCTCGCGTCGACTGTGCTAGGGCCGGACGATTTGATTACGGACGCGGAGAGCGTGGTGTATCAGGTGGTATTTTACGAGCGGCAGACGTTGAATAACACGGTGGCGGTGGTTTGTCGGAAGCTGGATTAGTGCCAGATTGCCTGGCGGGAGTAGCGCGGTGATAGAGCATTTGGACGAACTGCGCGAGCAAATCGGCCTCGCTGCTTTCCAGGATCACGCTCATCTGGCGCCAGAGATCGCGCTTGCGGTTGGTAGCCTCGGCCGCGGCGAGGACGCCTTCCTCGGTCAACTGGCCACCGGTGCCGAAGCGACTGTAAAGTTCGTCGAAGTCGCCTTGCGACCAGTTGCGAAACAATTTGGGGTGCTGGGCAACACAGCTATCCACAAGCGAGTTCGTGGCCCGATCGAATCGGCGCGGGGCCGTTCGAGTCACCGGTTGGAACAATTCATCGATGGAAATGCCTAGTCCCTGGGCCAGCTTGTGAAGTGTGCGAGCGTGGGGATGGGAGGAACCGCGGGCCAGGCTGCGAAGAGTTCGTTCGTCCAGTTCACAGGCGGCGATGACCGCTTCGAACGTCAAATCGTTGCGGGCCATGATGCGGCGCAGGTTGCCTGCTACAAGGGCCGCGTTGGCTGCATCGCTGCCGGGGGTAAGCAAAGTGGACGTCATGTAACCATCGCGGCACGGGGTATATGAACAAACGTATACATACTCCAGGCCCGGCTGTCAAGAGGCGCCCGTCGTGGCACGGACTTCAGTCCGTGCAAAAGTCTGAATAATCAAGTGAGACGTTCTCACCCAGTCTGGCTACACTAAACAGCAGTTATAGATGGCAATAACCGGGGGCTAGCGCCCAATGCCGCTTACTTTGTTTTAAGGTGACGACTCACTAGGCCATAAGTTGTGCAGGCACACAGTTGCTTGCACACCCTATAGAAGTGGATGTTTGTCGTTGATTCCAAAGTAAGTGCCATTGGGCTAGCGCCCTGCGGCTGATTGTTTTGAGTTTTGAGAGAGCACGATTCATTGAATTCGGAGACAGGCGATGGGTACTCGGTTGTCGGTGGGGTTTCTCACATTGGTTGCGGTCACTTTGGCGGCTGGCAGGGCGAACGCCTGGCAGCCAGCCGAGGGGCCGCTGAAGACGCGGTGGACCAAGGAAGTGTCGCCCGAGAAGGCCCTGCCCGAGTATCCGCGGCCGCAGATGGTTCGCCCGGATTGGACGAATCTCAATGGGCTATGGGACTACGCGATTCGGCCGCGGGGCGAGGACCCGCCGGCGAAATGGGATGGGGAAATTCTGGTGCCGTTTCCGATCGAATCGGCGCTCTCGGGCGTGATGAAGTCGGTGGGGCCGGATCAGCGATTGTTCTACCGGCGACGGTTTGACTGGAAGCCGACCAAGGAGAAGCCGCGGCTGCTATTGCACTTCGGCGCGGCGGATTGGCGCGCGAATGTATGGGTGAACGACCAGCGAGTCGGCGAGCACACGGGCGGCTACGATCCGTTCACGTTCGATATCACCGATGCGGTTCGCGAGGGTGAGAACGAGATCATCGTTGGCGTTGCGGATCCGACCGATACCGGTACGCAGCCGCGCGGCAAGCAGGTGCTCAAGCCCCATGGGATTTTTTACACGGCCGTGACGGGGATCTGGCAAACGGTTTGGCTCGAGCCGGTGCCGAAACGGTATGTGTCATTGCTCGAAATTACACCCAGGCTCGATCATAAGACGATTCGGGTCATCGCCCACGAGAATATGGTCGGCTACAGCCGAGTACGAATTCTTGATGGCGACAAGGAGGTCTCCGCTGTCGAGTGCCACAACCAGACGTTTGCGGATGTTCCTGTTTGGGAGCCAAAATTGTGGTCACCTGAGCATCCATTCTTGTATGGGGTAGAAGTCGAGTTGTTCGACGACAATGGTCAGCTGATCGACAAGGTAACGAGCTATGCCGGCATGCGAAAGATGGAGGTGAAAAAGGATGCCGAGGGCATCAACCGCCTTTGGCTGAACGACAAGGCTGTGTTCCAGTACGGTCCACTCGATCAGGGCTGGTGGCCCGATGGGTTGTACACGCCGCCTACCGACGAGGCGATGAAGTACGACATCGAGATGACCAAGAAGTTCGGTATGAACATGATTCGCAAGCATGTGAAAGTCGAACCTGCTCGGTGGTACTACTGGTGCGACAAGCTCGGCCTGCTGGTGTGGCAGGATATGGTATCGGGCGACGCGCAGAAGACGGCTGAGGGTAAAGCGAACTATCGCAAAGAATTGAAAGCGATCATCGACGCCCTTCGCAATTTTCCATCGATCGTGATGTGGGTGCCATTCAATGAAGGATGGGGGCAACACGATACAGGACAGACCGTTGAGTTTGTGAGAACGTGCGATCCCTCGCGTGTGGTGAACGAAGCGAGCGGATGGAACGATACACGCAGCGGCGATGTTTCCGACATGCACGCCTATCCGGGGCCGGGCATGCGCGATCTGGATAAGTATCGCGCGTGCGTGCTGGGCGAGTTCGGCGGACTGGGCATGCCGATCAAAGGGCACACCTGGCAGCAGGAAAAGAACTGGGGTTATGTGTCGTACGACAGTAAGGAAAAGCTCACCGATGCCTATGTTGCACTGCTGACGGCGATGCGGCCGCTCGTTGGTCGTGGGTTGTCGGCCGCGGTTTACACGCAGACAACCGATGTCGAGATCGAAGTGAACGGACTCATGACATACGATCGCGAAGTGGTGAAGATGGACCTCGATCGGATTCGGGCGGCGGCCGAGAAGCTGTATGCACCCGCGCCGAAGATTACGACGGTGGTTCCTTCCAGTGAGAAAGAGGCGCAGACGTGGCGCTACACGACGACGAAGCCGGATGTGAATTGGTATGAGCCGGGGTTCGACGACGCGAAGTGGGAGAAGGCTCCGGCCGGTTTTGGGGCCGCCCGGCGCATCGGTATTCAGCCGCGAACCAAATGGGACACTTCGGATATCTGGTTGCGGCGCACGTTCGATCTCAAGTCGACGCCAAAAGATGGGCGGCTTGCGCTGAGCATCCTCTACGATGATGATGCCGAGGTGTATCTCAACGGCCAGCTCGTGAAAGAGCTCAAGCGGCACTCGAACAATTACCAGGTAACGCTACTCGACGAAAACGCCAAGGGGCTGCTGAAATCAGGCAGCAATACGTTGGCCGTCCATTGCAAGCACACGGACGGCGGGCAGTATGTTGATGTGGGGTTGGTGGAGATTGTGGAGAAATAGGCAAGGAGGTCAATTCGTATCCCGATAGCGTATAATTCAGGTACCCGAATGAGTCGTCGCGAAGATGCAGAACTCGCCCCGGAGCATTCGTTTCGGCGAAGTGGATGCATTGTTGCGATCCGAAGGTTTCGTTTTGTTCAATAAGCGAGGAAGCCATCGAACCTATCATCATGTCGATGGTCGCTTGATTACGATTGTTGTACCGCATGGTCGGCGTAAAACATGTAGTCCGGCCGACGTCAAAAAAGTACTGGACATCCTCGATCAATGATTACAACGCATCACGAATATCGCGGTTATGTATTTACTATTCAGTACAAACCGCAAGAGCCTGTTTACACGGTTGAATTTGCCGATTTCGCCGAGATCATTACCAGCGGCGATACTTTAGCTGCCGCGTTTACAAATGCTTGTGAGGGACTAGATTTACATCTAGAAAGCTTGCAGAAGCTCGGACGACGAGTGCCCAAACCTAAGCATTCGTTGGTAATCGAGCCTGCTTAAGAATTTGATTTTCAAACAAACGCTGTTCACTTAAATGGAGGGAGTCCGGGAATTGCGGGTGGCACGCTATGCCGTTACATCTGAATTTACGGACGGCCTCAATTAAACCGATGCTTCTTCGTGATCCTCTTCCATCGGCACGCCGCCGCGGTCGATGGGGAAGAAGAGATCGACGATGCCGTGGATGAGGCCGATCGTTTCCGGGTTGGAGGAGCCGAAGCGGCTGGCCAGCGGGGCGAAGAGCCAGCGGCCCTCGGGCCAGCGAACATCCATCACCTTGGCACAGTCTTCCAGCAGTTGGTAGACGCGGGCGCGGGTGACGCCGATCGTTTGGGCTTGTTGCTTGACGCTCGGGGCGTTTTCGTCGAGGCAGAGCCGCGTCGCGGCGAGTCCGGCGACCTGGTCGCCCAGGTCGATTTTGATCTGGTGGATCATCGGCCCCACGATGTGCTGATGGATCTCGTCGACGGGAGGCAGATCGGGTTGGGCCACGGTTTCCATGAGCCACCGCGTCATCGGCGGCACGAACCGCGGAACGAGGACGAGATCGATGTTTTCCTGTAGCGTCGACGTGGAGAGTGCTTCATGAACGGTGCAGAAGACTTCCAAGATGGCGTTGAGCCGTTTTTCGCCGTGCGTCTTGAGCGAGCGGATGTCCGCCAGCGAGCGCTCGGCGTATTCTTCCAATCGCGAATGCCAAATCACGGTCGGCAGCGATTGCAGCGTCGGGGCCAGGCGGCCAAGTTTTTCGTGGCGGAGACCGTAGCGGTTGACGGTGTCACACCACTGAGACCAGAGCGATTCGGAGACGATCGAGGCATCGAAGCCACTGGTCGGAGTGATTTTTGGTTGTTTGCGAGCAGCATCCGAGTTGGAACTGAGGCCGAAGGGAGTATCGGGTGCAGCAGCCTTGGCGGCCCGTTTCAGCAAATCGAAGAAGCCGAGGATTTTTTTATGACCTACGCCAGGCGTAGCGATCAAGTCCTCGAAAGGTTGCGACAGCAGATCGCGAAGCGGGCGATCCAGAAAGGCGATCGGCAGGCGCCGGTCGGTCGGGAGCACCCAATAGGAAAGGGCTTTGTCGAGGCGGCCATCATTGGGGCGGTCGACCAAATTTTTACGAAGCCGTTCGTAGGTACCCACTAGCCGGTACCGGTCATTAGAAATAGCTTTCCTGGCCATTGGAGATAATTCCCCTTGAGATAAAAGTTCTGGACCCTCCTGGAAATCAACGGGTGCGCTGCAGGTGGTGCGGAGGGATACACCCCGTAAGTTGGAGGGGGTATATCCACTACGGCATTTTTGCCACTTTTGTTCGGTTGTCAATGCAATAGTAGGAGGGAAATTGCTGCCGCTGGTCATGCGTTCCCCGGTAAATTCGCCGCATCTAACCGATTTTATCGACAATTTATCCAGATTTGACTATTCAAAGGCCGGTAAAAGGGAATCAAAGAAGTTTAGAAATTTTATAGAAGCGGGTGACTGGTTACTGGACATTTTTACTGACTGGTGAATGGTGGGAGCAGTCCATTTAGCCCCCGGCCATTGGCCGGGGGCTAAATACGCGCTATCTACCCGAGGCGCAGATTCTTTTTCTACACCATTAGAAATTGGAAGATCGCTAGAAGGTCAATTCCATCGCATCGCGGCCGATCTCGGTATTGGCATGCACCTGGCGGGCGGCGGCGAGGTCGAAAACATTGTCATCTTCGATCAGCGGGTCGATGTGGGTGATGACCAGGCGACCGACGCCGGCTGCTGTGGCGACTTCCGCGGCGTGAATCAGTGAGCTGTGCCCTGTACTGGCGGGCAAGTTGCCCGCATCGTCGGCAAAGTAGGCTTCGTGGACCAACAGATCAACGCCGCGCAGGTGCTCCACGTAGCTGGCGTTTACGTCGGCTGTTGTGTCGGTGATGTAAGCTAACGAGTGGCCGGGCCAATCGAGGCGAAAGCCGAGCGAGCCGCCGGGGTGAATCAGTGGAAAGCTGCGCAGCGTTCCGCCGTGTGGCAGGGCATAGGGCTCGACGAGAGGCGCGAAGCGAAAGGGTGGGGCGACCGGAAAGATCGGCTTCGCGAAGAGATGCTCGCGGATGGCGGCGAGCTTGGCGGCCTCGCCATGCACGGTAGTGCGGCGGAGCACGTCGGCCGGCACGAGATTGACGAGATACGTGAGGCCGGAGATGTGGTCGAGATGTGAATGGGAGAGAAAAATATCGAGGCCATCTGTTTGCAGGTGCTGGCCGATGCGGCACATACCGCTGCCGGCGTCGAGCGCGACGCCGATTTCGGGAAGCATCAGGCAGGCCGTGTGGCGCCGGCTCGTGGGGAAGTAACCGCCGGTGCCGAGCAGGATCAGCTTCATGGGGCGCTCGAGTTGGGGAAAGGCTCAAATAACTTCGGCAGATGGGGTTTACCACAGAGACACGGAGGGCACAGAGAGCGCGACAATCGATGCAAAATGCAAAATGTTTAATGCAAAATACAAAAGTCGGAAAAGGCTTCTGCACTTTTCATTTTGCATTTTTCGTTTTGCATTGAACATTCTTTACATACCTCCGTGTCCTTCGTGTTTCCGTGGTCATTTTGGAAATGGGGAAGTTGTTGTTGAATCGTCCCTGGGTGAGGGCGTTATAATCCGTCGGTAGGTGCGGAAGTGGCGAGATCATCGAATTTAACACGCGCGGCAGCGAGCAACAACGTAGTCGCGGGCTATCCAATGCAGTCGCAAGCGAAGATTAGATATGCTGCGGAGCTGGCTCAGGTGCGCGAGATTTCGCTACTGGGGACAGCCGATCTTGGCTATTGGCAGGATGCGCTGCGAGACGAGAACGTGAGCCTGGCCGAGCGAGATGGCCGAGCCCAGGTCTTGATCATTGCCGCGGCGGCCGAGTATTGGGGCATCCGGTTTCGAGAGGTGAGCATTTCGCTCCTCGTCGATGGATTTGGCGGCAGGCGGATGGCAGGCGCTTTTTTGTGGCAGGCGTTCAGCTCGCAGCGGTTTTTTGCGTTTTGCGAACGGAGTTTTTTCCGTACGCCATATGCGCACGCCGACGTATGGCTGAATTGCTGGCCCGCGCTCGTTCAAGTACGGCACAAGAGCCAAACCATCTTGCGAGTGAAGAACGCAAGCGGACATGAGTTGCAATCGCGCGAGCCGCTTCGCGTGGGCAAAGAGGGCTGGGGAGGTCCTGTGTTGCTGCCCAGCCGACGTGATGCGGACAAAGATGGGCGGCTCTTCTTCGCCAAGATCAGCGGTGAGACGCGAGTGTATCCCTACCTCGATTCCGATAGCCTGGAGCTTAAGCCGAGCGAGGAGTGTGACATCACGCGGCGGCTGATCGATTCGGGCTTCATCGGCAGGGAATGGATCGTGCGCGAAGATGCAATGCATAGGAAATCGAAGACGTATGCGCGGCGGTTTGCGCTTGAGCAGGGCGCCTTGCCTATATAGCCGACCCATTTTGGGTCGATGGCTTGCTAAGCGAATCGATTGGAACAAATAACAGCGATTGTCCCGGCCAAGATGGCCGGGCTATATATTTCGCCGGTAGCCGTTACAGCGCGCGGCGGTGGCGTTTGGGGGCGCGGCGGCCTGGCGGCGTAGGACGGGGAGAACCAGCGGGCGGCTCGGCAGGAGCTTCCTCCGCGTCTTCCTGGTCGGTTGCGGCAGGGTGGGCCGTGGGGGTTGGCACCGCAGGGGCAACCGTGCTGAAGCCCTCGATCTCGTCGCGCTTGAGGAGCCGATTGATGAGCATCTCGATGCGCGTCAGCTCGCCGCCTTCTTCGGTGGTGACGAAAGTGTAGGCGATTCCTTCGCGGCCCATGCGGCCGGTGCGGCCGACGCGGTGGACGTAGTCGTCGGACGATTGCGGGATATCGTAGTTGATGATGTGGGAGATGCTGGAGACGTCGATGCCGCGGCCGACGACGTCGGTCGCGACGAGGATCTTTACGTTGCCTGCGCGAAACTCCTTCATCACCCGGTCGCGGGCGCCCTGCACCATGTCGCCGTGCATCATGTCTGCACCGGGGAAGTGCTTCGATAGACGGCGGAGGATCTTTTCCGTGCCGCGCTTCGTACGGCAGAACACGATCGCTTGCTCGGGCTTATCGCGCTTGAGCAACTCGACCAGGAGGTCGAATTTTTGCTCCTGGTCGACCGTGAAGTAGTATTGGTCGATGGTATCGACCGACATGTTCTTCGGCGAGAAGTTCATGACTTCGGGTTCGCGCATGTAGGTTCGCGCGAGCCGTTCGACCGGAGGTGCAACCGTGGCGCTTAGCAGCAAGGTTTGTCGGTCCTTGGGGCAGCGGCGGAGGATTTTTTCGATGTCGGGGCGGAAGCCGATGTCGAGCATGCGGTCGGCTTCGTCGAGCACGACGATTTCTATTTCGCGGAGATTGAGCGCGCCGCGACCGATCAGGTCGATCACGCGACCAGGAGTGCCGATGACGACATCGGTGCCGCGTTGCAGCTTGGAGATTTGTCCTTTGATTGGCTTGCCGCCATAGATTGGCACGCAAATGATGCGGTGGCCGTGGGCAAGTTTCTCGAATTCGTCTTTAACTTGCACCGCCAGTTCGCGAGTCGGCACCAGGACCAGCGCGATGGGAGCGATTCCTTTCCC
>CAZJWY010000112.1:11306-17643 GCA_964549545.1 uncultured Planctomycetaceae bacterium
TCCTTTCCCGCCTTCCTCGATGATCTCGATGATTGGAATGGCGAAGGCGGCGGTTTTGCCGGTGCCCGTGCGAGCCTGACCGAGCACGTCGAGGCCCTTTAACGCATACGGGATAATTCCGGCTTGCACGGGCGATGGTTCGATGTAGCCGGCTCGATCGAGCGATGCGAGCATCGAATCGGAGAGGCCCAGGGCGCGGAAATCGGCTGCGGGGGCAGGCGGGGTATTTCGCTTATCGGTCGAAGAGGATGTCAATGAACGTCGGTGATAGAGAAAGTGGTCGAAAAGCTATCACTGAAGAATATCGGGAGAATGGCGGTTGCCACAAGGCGTTGCCGGTGCCGACGGGCAAATAGGTGGCTGAATTCGGCAGAATTCGGCTGTCGATTGGACTACATAGATGGACGCGGAAGAGTCTCACGCAGAGGCGCAGGGGACGCGGAGGGAGAAGAAAGGGAACGCTAATCTTGGCTGATTAACACTAATCCAAGCACTTATTAGCGAAGGTGAGTGTTCCCAAGCTGCTTTCCTCCGAGTCCTCTGCGCCTCTGCGTGAGATTTTTGTCTGGCGAGGTGCAGCGCGGCCTGGGGGCTCGCGGGTGCTCGACCCCAGGCACCCTGTATTTTTGAAGGGTCTGAGAAAAAAACAAACCGGTTGGCCGCGTGTTTGGAGCACGCAGGCCAACCGGTTTACATCGTTGTTTCTTTTACGTGAGGCCGACCAGGATCGGCGTCAGCGGATCTTAGAGACCCCAAGGGGCCGGGGTCGCCGACGAGGCGGCTGGCTTCTTGGCCGCTGCCTTCTTCTTGGGCGACTTCTTGGCGGCGGCTGGCTTCTTTGCAGCAGCGGCCTTTTTCTTTGGCGACTTCTTCGCGGTTTTGGCCGACGAGGTCTTAGCGGCCGCCTTCTTCTTTGGGGATTTCTTCGCCGTCTTCGCAGCGGCCTTTTTCTTAGCCATTAGGTTGGCTCCTTCCGTTTTAGCGCCCCCATCACTTCAGTTTGGTCTATCCCCAGGGGCGCTGACATGCGGGGAGAGACGTACTCAGAAACAAAAGATCAACTTAGCACGGCCACGTTCGACAAGGTTGGCCGGCAGTATTCATCAAGCAATTTGGAATGCCTTGGTTGCTCTAGTGAGCGTTGCGTGGGGAGTTGAAAACGTTATTTCCCACTTGCATGTGCGTCTGACGCGCGCATTGAAACAAAATTCTCCCAGAGCCGTCAAGGTGAATCGGCGAAAAATCGATGTCGCGAGTGCATTTAGTTGACTGGGTGCCGTGGCCACTGCTCGGAGTGGCCATGCTCATCCGAGGTTAGCATGCCCACGCAAAGCCGTGGGCATGGCACCCGCCTAGCCGCCAGCGAGTTCGACTCGGCGATGGCGCTCGGCCCAGCCAAGAAGTAGCGAAAATTGCCGGGAAAAATCGTGTTCTTGCATACCGAGCGGGCTTTTGAAAAAGCTCGCCAGGTAGCTCAAGACACCGACTTCACCGCGGCGACTGGACAGCTCGGCGAACCGCACTAGGTCGAGTACTAGCGGCGCCGCGAGCAGAGAATCGCAACCTTGCCAAATAAATTGTAAAGTCATGGGTGTTCCCAGAAATCCACGAAAATGGATGTGGTCCCACGCCGTTTTCCAGTCGCCCAGGCTTTTGATGTACTCGATCGAAACGAGCGTTTGCGGATCGTAGCCGAGGATGTTGCCGACGAGCTGATCCTTGCTGCGAATCTTGGCGGCCTTGTTGGCCGGGTCGTCCAGAACGAGGCCGTCGAGGTTGCCGAAGATGTTGTGGCCGACCCAACTGAGCACCTGCAGATTGCGGGCGGCGAACATGGGGGCCAGCACGCTTTTCATCATGGTTTCGCCTGTTTTGCCGTCCTGGCCGGCGTGGCATGCCTTGCGCTCGATGGCGAGATTTTGGATGGCGGGCGGGGCAGAGCCGAGCGAGGGAGTGAAATTGACGAACGGTATCCCCAGATCGAGCGCCGCGATGGCGTAGAGCGAGCTGGCCGGTAGCGAGTCGCAAGCTCCGCTGTCGATTTGTTGGGAGAGTTCGTTCCAGCTTGTGGGAAGCTGCGAGGTGTCGCAGGGCGGCTCGGTCGAGGCGACGTCGACGACGACTACGCGCTCGACGCCCGTTTGTTGCTGGAACTCGCGAAGGTCTTGCTGTAGTCGCTTGATTGCTTGGCTGGCCGTTTCCTTGGCGAAATCGCGCATTGCGGGCCCGGCGAGCCGGCTGATCGTGTCGCCGCAATTGAGCAGCGTGCCTGGGCGAATACGGGAGTCGATTGCGGTCAACTCGTCGCGGCAGGCGGCCACCAGGGCCGAGTCGAACACATGGCTATCGGTCCGCAGCCGGTCGACGGCGTCGACCAGCGTGTCTTGGCGGATCTCGTGCCCGCCGACGACGAAGCTGGGCCAGGCGGCGAAATCGAGCGCGGCGAACTGGGGCAACTCGCTGACGAGTCCCACGGCCTGGGTGAGCTGCTTCTGCAGGCCGATGAGACCGATCGTTGCCGTCGCGGCGACGCCACCGCGCGCCCCGATCAACCAAATACCGACACGTGGTGGGGACATGGGCAGGGGGCAGGAAGGGAGGCGGGTGGCTCTAGGAAGCGAACTTGACGACACTTATGATTGTCCCACGGGTGCGCGGCGAGCGTCAAGTTGTAGCACTTGTAGCACGGACTTTAGTCCGTATGGGAAGAACGGACTAAAGTCCGTGCCACGTGGCCTCGTTCCCACGCTCTGCGTGGGAACGCAAGAGTCCGACGCTCTGCGTCGAGCGCTTGGCTGGGCTCGTGTCTTACTGTTAAGGCTGCGCATATGCCACGGAGCGGCAGGGTGTTGTGTTCCCACGCAGAGCGTGGGAACAAGTTAAAAAATTAAAGCAACTGGCGACCTACTCGATGTTTGAAGCAATCAAGGCGGCCCCCCGCGATCCGATCCTGGGCATTACCGAGTCTTTCCGCGAGGACCCGAATCCGAAGAAGATCAACCTCAGCGTTGGCGTTTATCAGGACGGCGGCGGGAAGACGCCGATTCTCAATTCGATTCAACGGGCCGGCCAGCTCGTCCTCGAGCGGCAGAAGTCGATGTCGTATCTGCCGATCGACGGCTCGCGGGCCTATGCGGCGGCCGTGCAGAAACTCATGTTCGGCGAGGGGCATGAGGTGGAGAAATCGGGTCGGGCGGCCACGTCCCACACACCCGGCGGAACTGGCGCGTTGCGCGTCGCGGCTGACTTTATTCATCAACAGTTGCCGAATGCCACGGTTTGGCTCACGCAGCCCACTTGGCCGAACCACCCGCAAATCTTTGCCGCGGCCGGCGTGGCGACGAAGAGCTTTCCCTATTTCGACGCGAAAACCAACAGCCTGGCGTTCGAAGAGTGTCTTGCCGCAATCAAGAAGATGCCGGCAGGCGACGTGATCATGCTCCACGGCTGCTGTCACAACCCGACCGGCATCGACCCGACGCCGGACGAATGGAAGAAGCTGGCCGACGCAATCTACGAACAAAAGCTGCTGCCGCTCCTCGACTTCGCCTACCAAGGCTTTGGAAACGGCATCGATGAAGACGCCGCCGGCCTGCGCGAGCTGGCCCGCCCCGGCGCGGAATTGATCGTATGCAGCTCGTTCTCCAAGAACTTCGGGCTCTATTGCGAGCGAGTCGGCGCGCTCACGGTCGTCGCCAAAGACAAAGCTGGCGCCGACACCGTGCAAAGTCAGGTGAAGGTCTGCATCCGCTCGAACTACTCGAACCCACCTGCCCACGGGGCCGAGCTGGTGACGACGATTCTTACCGATCCCGTGTTGCGTAAAGAGTGGGAGCAGGAAGTGGCCCAAATGCGCGATCGGATCAACGGCATGCGTCTGCTCTTAGTGAAAACGCTGAAAGAGAAAGGCGTTCCCGGCGACTACTCGTTCATCACCCGGCAACGCGGTATGTTCTCGTTCTCCGGCCTGACACCCGAGCAAGTCGAAGCGCTCAAGCAGAAGTTCGCGATTTACATCGTCGGCTCGGGCCGGATCAACGTGGCCGGAATCACCGAGCAAAACGTCGGGCCGTTGTGCGATGCGATTGCGGACGTGGTAGAATAAGATGTCATCCTGAGGGAGCCTTAGCGACCGAAGGATCTCGCAACGGTTAGTCTAGATTCTTCGCTGTGCTCAGAATGACTCACATTCCGTACGGTCCAGCTTCCTGGGAAAGGATGATTCGCGCTGTGGAAAAAGTCCGCGCACGACTCGATCGGGCCGTCGCCGCTCTTGAGCGGGCCGGCATTCCCTATGCCGTGGCAGGGGGCAATGCGGTTGCGGCCTGGGTTTCGCGGGTCGACGAAGCAGCTGTGCGGAATACACAGGATGTCGATTTGCTGTTGCGACGCGAAGATCTGGAGCGAGCCAAGTCTGCACTCGCCGATGCCGGCTTCCTCTATCGCCATGTGAAAAGCGTCGATATGTTCCTTGATGGTCCAGGGGCGAAGGCTCGCGATGCTATCCATATCGTCTACGCTGGCGAAAAGGTGTCGCCAGACTATTTAGCACCCTCACCAGATGTGAGTGATGCCGATACGACGGGCCCATTCCACGTCGTCGATATCGAGCCGCTCGTGCGGATGAAGCTCACTTCGTATCGGCTCAAAGACCGGGTCCATTTGCTTGATATGATTGGAGTCGGCCTCATCGACGAATCGTGGTCCAGCCGCTTTCGCGGGGAACTCCGGGCCCGATTGCAGGAACTGCTCGATAACCCGGATAGCTAAACTGGGATAAGCGAATTATTCGGCACTAAATCGTATTGCGAATTATACTTTAGCTATGACGTATCATATTAACGCTATCTACGAACACGGCGTTTTGAAGCCGCTTGGTCCGCTTGATCTGAATGAGCGAGAGATCGTGTCGTTGGTTATCGAAAAGGCGAACGGTGAGGAAAAAGAGAACGGCGAAACCGGGCCAACCTTATTTGATCTCTTGGATAGGGCTGGCCTAGTTGGCTGCGTCGATGGACCAACCGATTTGAGCACGAATCCCAAATACATGGAGGATTTTGGAAAGAGTGCCTCCTAATAGCGTATTGATCGATAGCGGCCCGCTCGTCGCAATCCTCAATGTGCGTGATGCGCATCACGATCTCTGTCTCGCGGAAGCCAAGCGACTACGCGGAACGTTTTGTACATCATGGTCAGTCGTTACCGAGTCTGCTCATCTACTTAAGCATCAGGCTGATGCTGTTCAGAAGTTGTTAGCCTGGATCCGCACATCCGAACTTGTTGTTTTGCCGCTTGGTGCGGACGACATAACGGGCCTTGCAGACATATTGAGTCGCTATGCCGACCAGGGATTTGATTTTGCAGACGTCTCATTGATGTATCTTGCTGAACGCGAAGCGATCTCCACTGTCTTCACGATCGACCGCCGCCACTTTCCAGTGTTTCGATCAAGTCGTGGCATGCATTTGAATCTCGTCCCGACGATGACAGGGCCATGAACGACCTCATTACCTGCGAACACGTCGGCTACTGTCAGCAGAACGCCGAGATTCTTACGAACATCAACTGGTGCCTCGATCGCGGTCAGCACTGGGCAGTGCTGGGGCCGAACGGCTCGGGAAAAACGACCTTGCTCAAAATCGCCTGCGGGTATCTCTGGCCGACGAGCGGCCGCGTGTTGCGGCTTGGCGAAGAGCTGCTCGATCTGGGCGAGCTGCGCCGCAGCATCGGTTGGATTTCTACCGGGATGATCGCCGAGATTCCCGCGACCGAAACGGGTTTGGAAACGGTTGTCTCGGGTCGTTTCGCCCAGTTTGGTTTGAAGCGGTTGCCGGGCCTGGAAGAGCCGTCGGTTGCCGACTTCGCCGACGCCCGCAACGAGCTGGCCAGGCTTCGTTGCGAATCGCTCGCTGAAAAACCGTTCGGTGTTCTCTCGCAAGGCGAGCGTCAGCAGGTGCTCATCGCTCGGGCTCGTATGGCCAAACCATTATTGCTGGTACTCGATGAGCCTTGTGCCGGTATGGATCCCGGTGTGCGTGAGCGGTTCCTGGCGTGGCTCGATGAGGCGCTTTCTCACCCGGAAACTCCGACGGTCGTGCTCGTTACCCACCATATCGAAGAGATTGTTCCTGGTTTCGTCAACACACTCGTCTTGTCGCAGGGCCGTGTCCATTCCAGCGGCTCGACTGATCAGGTTGTAACGCGCGAAACGATTGAATCAGTCTACAACACCCGACTGGCCCGGCTGGAAACCGTCGGCGGCCGCCGCTGGCCCATCTGGGGCTAAGTTCGAGTTTTGCACTTTACGCTGCTAAGTTTACTAGGTTTTCCAGTAGTT
>CAZJWY010000113.1:0-17506 GCA_964549545.1 uncultured Planctomycetaceae bacterium
TGAGTCCTTCCGGCCAGCTTGAGCCGCCGAGCCCGAAGGACTGACCTTGTCGGTCGTGTAGCCGGTCATCATCTGGTAGATGGCGGCGGTGTGGTTGAAGAGGCCGTTGGGCGTGTAGGCCATCGAGCGGATCATCGTGAACCGATCGTTCATCTGGGCCAGCTTTGGCAGAATCTCGGTGAAGTGGACGCCGGGGAGCTTCGTGCCGATGTTTTTGAACGAGCTGCGGATGTTTTCGGCCGCATCGGGTTTGGGATCCCACAGGTCGATGTGGCTGGGGCCGCCTTGGAGGTAAACCATGATGATGCTCTTGGCTTTGCCCCAACCGGGACCGCCGCCGATCGTAGCAGCAGCGGCAGTGGGAGTGGCCGCGCCAGCCGCTTGTGCAGACTGGAGCTTCAGCAGCGAGCCGAGCGATAGGCCGAGCATGCCGGCGCCGCCCACGCGAAGAAGATCGCGCCGGCTGGGGCGGAGGTGAGCATCGCAAAGATCCTTGGCCTTGGGACCGACGATTCGGAACATGGCGGGAGTCCTTTTTTGTAAGTGCCGCGAGCCGAGCGGCACCTTAGCGCGGTGAAACTCGGAATGCGGGGTAGTTGGCAATACAGGTCCGCCTCGGCGGACCTACTAGTGGTTATACAGGAAAGCTGGATTGTTAATAAGCGCCCAGACGACGTCCTGGGCGACGGTCAAACGCTTGTTTTTCAATTGCTCCTGGCTTAGCTCGACGGCACGGCGCAGTTGCTGCAGTTTGCCATCGATTGGAATCGAGGCTTGCGCGGCTGCGAGGTCGGCTTCCAGTTTTTTCATATGAGCGTCTTCGCCGGCTGGTTGCTGAGCGGCAGTGAGGTCGGCTTGGAGCTTGGGGAACTCCTTATCTCGCTTACGCAGTTCGCCGAGCAGCGCTTGGCGGTCAGCGTCGGTTCGCTTATCCTTCTCCGCGGCGAGTGCGTTTGCCACGTTGGCCGGTAAGCCAAAGTCGAGGGGGGGGCCGTTGGTGACCGAGATGCGGAACTTGCCGAGCGAGTGTTGGGCCGAGGAGAAGTTTTGGTAAAGCATCAGCTCGACCTGTCGGCCTTTGATGCCTTCGAGCGGTTTCTCAAGCGAGAAGACCGCGGAGTTGTCGCGACCGATTTGCGGGGCGACGGCCCAGCCGTTGTTCGGCTCCGTGGTATTGCCATCGATCGCGGTTTGAACGTCGAAGCCGGGCTGGCTGTGGGTCGCCTTGGCCTTTTTGAGTTTGACCGTGGCGGCGTCGGCGCTATCGGCAGCAAAGATGCGGATGGCGTCGATGGGGAGAACAGCCTGGTCGTCGTCGACAAAGATGCGGATGCCGGTTAGCTCGGCATCGGCGAAGATGGCGATCGGAGTGGCCGTGCTGCCGCCGGCGCCGGCCGGGAGCGAGCGGCGAACGGTGCGAGCGTCTTCGAATTTGGCGCCGGTCGTGGTGGTCCATTGGACGGTGAACGTGACCGCGGACCGGATGCCCGTGACCACTTCCAGTAAGTAGGTGCCGGCTGGCTCCTTGAGGCCTGTTTTGATGCCGGCCGGTTTGCCGGTGCCGAACAGATGCCGCATACCGGAGTCGGCGACCGACTTGGCACCCTCTTCGTTTTGCCAATCGTCGTCAGTGCCGGAGAAGTCCCAACTGCGAACGAGCTTCATCGGGCCTGGGGCAGGCAATAGGTGCGCGGCGAATTCGGTGACGACGAAGTTGCCGTCGTCGGCGCGGCCCGGGCCTTTGCCGGGAAGGCGGTCGTCGGCCAGGGCATCGATGCGGATGCCGGTGACTTTATCGAGCGGCAGCGGCGCGACGATTCGATAGGCACCGGCGGCCCGGTCGCCATCGACGAAGATCGAGCCATCGGCCTGACGCGCGAAGCGTGCGCGGTAGGTTGCGCCCATCTCGACCGCATCGAGCGGGTACCAGCGAGCCTTCTTCTTTTGTGATCCCTCGAATTTGGGGAGACGCTCCATGAGTTTCTTGTCGTTCTCGGCGATCGCGGCCTGTGCCTTGGCAATGCGTGCTTGCCGTTCTTGCTCGGCGCGCGGGCCACGGAGCTTGGCGATTTCGCGGTAGGCTTCGAGCTCGGTTTGTACGCCGATGATGCGGTTCTGGCGCTCGATTTCTTTTTGGGCGAGCGTCGGACCGAGGTTCTTTTCATAGGCGGCGAGATCGGCCTCGAGTTTCGTGTGTTCTTGCTCCAATTGATTGAACATATCGGCCGCGGCGGTGACTTCCTCTGGCTTGCCGGGGCGGTTGAGGAAGCGAACGAAGAGTTGTTTAACCACGTCGTCGTTGTCTGCGACGGTCGAGACCAGCTTGGCCACGGCGTTTTCAGGATCGCTGATGGCATTGCCGACCGTGGGGCCGCTGACGAGCGCCATGACGGGGCCGAGTTGCAGATTGCTGCTTCGCTCGCACTCGCAAGAGCTTTCGCGCGGCGGGCGGCCCAGGTTGCCGAGGAAGCCGTCGGCGAGTTCGACGCCGACATCTGGCAGCGTGGCGGCGCGGCTGCCGGTCGCGGCGCCAGCAAAGGACGACGTCGCACCGGTGGCGCGGTAGATCGCATCGTAGAGTACTTCGGCCGGGAGGCGGCGGGCACGGGCATGCGAGAAGTTGATCTGGTCGTCTTCGTTCCATTTGTTGGCCTCGACCGACAACTGGTACGTGCGCGATTTGCAGATCAGCCGCATGATATGGCGCGTGTCGAAATTATTTTTCGTGAACTCGCTTGTCAGGTAATCGAGCAACTCGGGGTTGCTGGGCGGATTGCCGGCGCGGATGTCGTCGAGCGGCTCGATGATGCCGCGGCCGGTGAGGTAACCCCAGAGGCGGTTGACGTAGCTCTTGGCGAAGTAGGGATTGTCGGCCGACGTGATCCAGTTGGCCAGCTCTTCGCGGCGCGTGCCATCTTTCTTGGTCGGGTGCTTGCAGTCGAACGGGAAGGCGGGTGGACTGACGGCGCCGGTGCGAATATGCGTGACGTCGCCTTTGCCGGAATCAGCAATCACTTCGTACAGCGGCTGGCCCGCTTCGACGGCCGAGCCGCCGATCACCGAGTCGCCGCTGGCGGGGTCTTTGGAGCGGTCGATTTGGGCGAAGAATGCCGACAGATGATAGTACTGGTCCTGGGTCCAGCGCTCGAAGGGATGGTCGTGGCACTTATTGCAATTGAAACGCGTGGCGAGGAACAAGTGGGTCGTGTTTTCCATGAGCGCATCGGGTGTGCGCAGTGTTTTGTAATACGACGCGGCCGGGTTCGCTTTGGTCGAGCCGCTGGCGGTGAGAATTTTGCGAGCAAATTCGTCGTATGGAGTATTGGCAGCAATCTCGCCGCGGATCCAGCTTCGAAATGCGGTCGCGCCTTCAACCCCGAGGAACTTTCGGTTGACCATCAACAGGTCGGCCCACTTGTTGGTCCAGAAGTCAACGTAGTCGTCGTTGCCAACGAGCTTGTCGACGAGGGCGTCGCGTTTGGCTTTGGGGTCGGCTTTGTCGTCGACAAACGATTGGATTTGTTCTGGCGTGGGGGGCAGGCCGGTCAGATCGAGATAGACGCGGCGGACGAACTCGTAGTCGTTGGTGAGCGGCGATGCCGCGGTCTTGGTGCGTTGCAGCTTGGACGCGACCAATTCGTCGATTTGGCTGTTGGCTGGCGGATTGTCCCAGGCGAAGCCGGTGCGATCGCCCATGACGGTTAGCGTTGTCGCGGCGTACTTGCCTTCGTAGCGGACCAGCGCGGCAGCCTCGCCGCGGCGGAGCGACTCCAAGAGGCCGGGATGATCGGGGACGGTTTTCACGACGTCGGTGTTGCCGCTTTCGACGAAGGCCTCGCGAGTGACGTCGCGCTCGCTGCCATCGGTGTAGGTGGCGACAACGCGAACTTGCTGGCGAGCTCCGACTGTTTCAATGATTGGGTTGTTCGGCGTGACCTTGATCGAGGCAACGCGGGGTGAAGTAAGGTTGAGATGCGCGCCGGCGGCGATCCATTCGCGGAGCGCTTCGTAGTAGACGCTACCCGGCTTGAAGAGCTGGCCGCCGGTGTGGGGCACGCCGGCCGTCGGCTTGAGTAGCATCAGGCTTTGCGTGGGCGAGGCGATATTGACGCGGCGTGATGCGTGGTCATCGGTGAGCGCGCGGATGTCGAACACCGGGTCGTAGCCACGGAGCGAGAGCTTGAAGCCGTTCTTGCCGGCCTGGGCGCCGTGGCAAGTGCCGGCGTTACAGCCGGCGCGGGCGATCATCGGGCCGATGTCACGGACGAAATCCGGCACGGGCGGCTTGTCGAGGCCGGCGACTTGAACATCGACATTGGCCGATTTGCCTCCGAGGGAAACGGTCAACGTGGCATGGCCGTTTTTCGCAGGCAGAACAAAGCCTGTGGAGTTGGCTGTTGCGACGGGTTCGGAGAACTTGAACGCGGCGCGGCCCGTGACGTCGATCTTTGCGCCGGACGCCAGCTCGGCCATCACGACGACCTGGGCGTAGCGGGCCGGGCTGTCGATCGTGATGGTGGTTGGTTCGACGCTCAGATTCTTGATTGCGTCCTCAGCGGGGAGCGGCGGCTCGGAGTTGCGCGGATTGGTGTCTTCCGTTATTTGATCCGCAGCTTTCGTCGTCGATGCGACGATCACGGCTTTCGCATCCTTGTTGATCTCGACGGGCACGAACGACGTCGCCAGTGACGACTTTTGCACGTCATATAAACGTACTGTGCCATCACCACCGGCTGCGGCGACTCGATCGCCTGTCGGACTCAGGGCGATGGCGTATATTCCGCCTTCGGCAACTTCGAATTGGGCGAGAGTCTTCACGCCTTGCTCGAAGTGCTTGTGCAGCGTGGCCGTTTCCTCGGGAGAGCGCGAAGGCACCGGCTTCTTAAGGATTGCTTGAATCGGCTCAGGGATCTTTGGCGCCGGGTCCATCTGGTAAACATGGATGTGACCGTGGCCGTCGAGGCTACTCCCCGCGGCAATCGTGCTGCCATCGCGGGTGACGGCGACGCTAAAGACGCGACCCGGAAGAGCCGGAAGTTCCCAAAGCAGGTTGGCATCGTCGCCAATCTGCCGGGCGGTGGTGCGTTGCATTTGGTAGATGCGCGGCACGCCATCGGAGCCGCCGAAGATGATTTCATCACGAAGCGGATGCGAGACGACGCTCTGGATGCCACCTTTGAGAGCGCCGGGAGTGATCGACGTGATATTGTCGATTAGCCGCTGCGTCGAGACTTCGACTAGCTTGGCTGCCATATCGCGGCCGACCGATACCAGGTGTTTGTCGTCGACCGAGAACGCGGTGCCCAGCACCCAGTCGTCGTGAGACTGTTGAAACAAAACTTGAGCACCAGATTCGGCATCGATCGCGCGGAGCGATTTGTCGGTGCCACCGAACGCGATCCGTTTGCCGTCATGCGACCAAGAGGCACCGTAGACAGTGTCGTTTGTGACGGGAACGGACAGGATCAGTTTCTTCTCGGCAACATCCCACACTTGCACTTCTCCCGAGCGGCCGGGGCGACCGCCGGTGACAGCTAGCTTTTTGCCATCGGGCGAGAAGCGGACTGATTCGATCCGTTCGGCCATGCCGACAAGGCGGGCGACCAGGCCGGAGCCGTCGGCTTTGTGAAGGAGTACTTCATGGTAACCAGCCACGGCGAGTAGTTCCCCGTTGGGCGACCAATCGATCGAAGTAATCACAGGAGGACCGCTGTAAATGGGCGGGTGCTGCGAGTCGATCGGCGGCGTGGTATCGGGTGGAGTATCGTCTTTTGCGCCTTCCTCGATCCAACGACGAATCAAGGCCATGTCGCTCTTTGCCAATGGAGGCCGATCGAGCGGCATGGCCGCGACGCCTTTGTCGTCGGGCGTAATCTGTTCGAGCAGATAGCTCTCATCTGGTTTGCCAGGAACGACTCCCGCCGAGCCGCTTTCGCCGCCGGTTAGTACGTTCTTGAAAACCGTGAGATCGAGCTTGCCACCGGCTTTGGCTGGCTGATGGCAACCTTGGCAGTTTGCCTGGAGGATTGGGAGGATGGTCTCGCTATAGCTGACGGGCTTCAGCTTGGCAGCTTCCGCGTCGGGCTTGGGTGAAGCGGCTGGTTTGTCGTCGGCAATGACGACCATCGCCAATAGGACGCAGAGAGAAGCCGCGGCGGCGATGCGCCTAGCCGCGCAGACACGGAACCCAGAAAGAAATGCCATCCAACCGGCTCCTCAAGGTGGGAATGTAGGAGTCATCAAGCAGGGCAGGGCGGGCAAATTCGCCGCGATGATCCGGAACGATTCGATCGTAGCAAAGTCTTAGGCCCGGCCAACTTATTGTAGCTGTGCCGGGAATCTGTGCAACTGTTTTGAGACGTTTATTGCGGCGTCGAGCAGCTCCAGGTCACGACCGTGGCCCGCCACCAGCGACAATCCGACCGGGGCGCCGTCGACCTGCCCCAGCGGCATCGAAACCTGGGGAAGTCGGGCAATTCCCGCGATTGCGTTGATCGACAGCGTCCGCCAGTAATAGTCGTTGCTGCGGTCGTAGGCGTTCGAGCCTTTGAGGGGAGCAATTGTCGGAGCGGTCGGAAGGCAGAGCATATCGCCCGAGGCAAGCGTGGCGTTGAGCCGTCGAGCCAAATGTTCTCGCAGGCCAACTGACTCGCCGATTCGAGTGCGGTCGAGCTTTTTGACCGATTCGACGCCGGCCGTCATGGCGGGGCCGAGCATTGGTTTGGCATCGGCCATCCAACCGCCCAGGTTGCTTTCATACTCAGTGCCTTGCAGCACGCGGTAGATCGTGAGCCAGCTCATGAGGTCGGCGGTCCGCTCGTCGCTACAAAGATGGGCGAGCGAGTTTTCAGCCACATGCATGCCAAGGATGTCATGTAGATGGCTGATTGGACTATCGAGCGATCTGCGAACGGCGGGATCGGTGACGTCGAAGGCTTCGCGGACAAGATGGATCGTGTTCGCTGGCTTTGGCCATTCTGAGTTGGCATCTATCGCCAGTAGAACCGAGGCAACTTGCCGGAGAAGTTGTGCGTCGCGTGTGAATACGCCGACGGTATCGAGCGTGGTCGCGAAAGGCATGATGCCCGCGACCGAGATCAGGCCGGGTGACGGCCGCCAGCCCCAGATGCCGCAATTGCTGGCCGGTACGCGGACCGAGCCGCCTGTGTCGGTGCCGAGCGCGAAGTCGACGAGGCCGCAAGCGACGGCCGAAGCCGAGCCGTTGGACGAGCCGCCAGGCACTCGATGGGGCGCTGCCGGGTTCAATGGCGTGCCATAGTGAAAGTTCTCGCCGAGTAGGCTGAAAGCAAACTCGTCGGTGATCGTTTTGCCGACGCACTCGGCCCCTGCAGCGAGCAATTGTTCGACGCACACGGCCGAGACGGCCGCAGGCGGGTGTGCGGCAAGCCACGTCGGATTGCCGCATCCTGTTTTGTAGCCAGCGACGTCGATCAGGTCTTTCACCGCGAACCGCAAGCCGCGTAGTGGGCCGTCTTTGGTTGGCGGCAGGGTGAAGGTTTCGATGAACGCGCCGGATTGTTCTATGGAAATCGTGTGCATCAAGAACTGTTATAGCAAACTGGGGCGCTCGTGCGGCAAGGACTTCTGATGCGCGCAACCACTATTTCCAATCAATCCTCACGGGCGGTATCTCGATCTTGCCGTGCCAGATTTTGTAGCGATCGCCCTCGACCTTTTTCCTGCGATTTTCATTCGCAGAAAGAGTTGTCCTTTGTCTTGCTCCTGTAGGACCCATGCGCCGCTATCGGTTGAAATCATTGCGGCTTCTTTGGATGAACCCCAATTTCGGCATTCCATGCTGATCCGGATGGAGCTATCGAACGGAAGAATGACGCTTCCCAAATCGGGTACCGGTCCCGATCGTTCCAGCGACCTGTAACGCTGGTCCGTCACTGGTTTCCCCTTAGAGTCGACGAGTTCAAACTGAACGTGGCGCGAGTCGCACCGAACTTCCATTGGGTGTACCAAATCTCTGACGTTGCGCAGCTCCAGGTAAGGAACGATCCAACGGACGCCCGATAGCTTGGGCTTTTCGACAAGCACGATGCGCGCTTGAAGACCATTCGTGGGAGTTGACCAGGCGTCGGCCTCTTTCGTCTCTTGGCCTGCGAAAGCCGGTGGGCAAGCATATATGAGCATCATCGACACTGCGAATACCAGGCCGGGGATAAACCATCTTATCGTCATGCCGCGCTCCTTATCATGGTTGAGAGGATGGTGGAGACATGGAGACATATTGTCTTGCAATGCAAAACCTCTTGCTAGTGTTCTCTAGCGAGAATCTAATGCATGCTTCTTAGTCGTGAACAACCGAGGAAAGTTCCATGGGATTGCGCTTTAATCAATTTGCGGCAGACGCCAAAACCCGCGTGCGAGAGGTTTCAGCGGCCGAGGCCAAGGAAGAGCAATCGACGGGGGCCTTGTTGATCGATGTGCGCGAAGCTGAAGAATTTGGAAAAAGCCATGCACAGGGCGCGATTCACTTGAGCAAGGGGGTCATTGAACTCAAAATTGAGGAGGCGGTGCCCGACGTGGCGGCTTCGATCATTTGTTACTGTGGTGGCGGATCGCGGTCGGCGATGGCGGCTGACAATCTGCAAAAGATGGGCTACACCAATGTCGCATCCATGGTGGGCGGGTTTAAGGCGTGGAAGAACGAGGGATTGCCAACCGAGTAGCGAAGTGCTTTTTAGTAGGTGCGGTTTCTGACGTGGCTTTTGAGATGACTTCAAGAAATAAATACAGATGAGTGTTGCGACTTTACGAGTGTCTTCCGATAGTTTGATGCCCGCGATTGGTTTTGGTTTGTGGAAAGTCGAAAATGCAGCCGCGCCTGGGCTCGTTGAAGAAGCGGTTCGCGTGGGATATCGCCATTTCGATAGTGCCAGCGACTACGCAAACGAAGCCGCAACGGGCGAAGGATTGCAGAAGGTTCTGCGATCCGGCGACGTGCGCCGCGACGATCTTTGGGTCACGTCGAAGCTATGGAACACCAATCATGCCGCCGAGCATGTTCGGTCGGCATGTGAGCAGTCGTTGCGCGATCTGCAGCTCGACTATCTTGACCTGTATTTGATTCACTTTCCGATTGCGCTCGCGTATGTGCCGCCGGAGAAGCGTTATCCGGCCGGCTGGTTTCACGATCCCGATGCGCCGGAACCACGGATGAAGCCAGTCCGAGTTCCGATTGCGGAAACCTGGCATGCGATGGAAGAGCTTGTTTCGGCGGGACTGGTGAAGAATATCGGTGTATCAAATTTCGGCGTGAGTCTCTTACGGGACCTGTTGTCGCATAGTAAGATTTCGCCCGCCGTGCTGCAGGTGGAGATGCATCCGTACCTTGCTCAGGAGAAATTGCTACGATTCTGCCAGGAAGAGAACATCGCGGTGACGGCGTTCTCGCCGCTCGGCGCGCCGTCTTACGTGCCGCTCGGGATGGCGACGCACAACGACTCGGTGATGAACGAAATCGTAGTTCAAGATGCAGCGAGGCGGTTGAAGAAGACACCAGCCCAGGTTGTATTACGTTGGGCCGTGCAGCGCGGCACGGCGGCGATTCCCAAGACTTCCAAGATCGAGCGGCTGCGCGAGAACCTATCGGTGTTCGATTTCGAGTTGTCGGCCGAGGAGATGGCTGCGATTAGTGCCCTTGATCAGCATCGCCGATTCAATGACCCGGGCGTGTTCTGCGAGAAGGCGTTTAATACTTTTTTTCCCATTTATGAATAGCGACAACCTTTGACTACCGATTGACGCGGATATGCACGGATGTTTTATCCGAGTGATTCGTGTTATTTGTGGTCGAAAGATATACGTCTCGTCGGATGACGTTACTGGAGATACATATGGCGATCAATTCCATTGAAATGAAGCCCGTTTCCCTTCCTGGGCAGCAGACAGATTACGACCATGCGTTCCCCTTGTCGCTACAATGTATGACGCCGGGCGCGACGTTGGCCGCTGCCACGGATTGGGTACAGGCTCACCGCCAGGAACTGTTAGAAAAGGCGAGCCAACACGGCGCGATTTTGTTTCGTGGCTTGCCGCTCGATTCGCCGGAAGATTGCGACGCTTTCGCAACGGCGTTTGGGCTGACGAATTTTCCATACATCGAATCGCTCTCGAACGCTGTGCGGGTGAACTACACGAAACGAATCTTCTCGGCGAATGAAGCGCCCGCCGATGTGACGATTTATTTTCACCACGAGATGGCGCAGACGCCGATCTACCCTGCGAAGCTGTTTTTCTTTTGCATGACGCCAGCGGAGGAAGGGGGCGAGACGCCCCTTTGCCGCTCGGATGTGTTGTTCGAGCGGCTGGCGGAGCGTTGTCCGAAGTTTGCGAAAAACTGCGAAGAGAAAGGCCTGCGATACTCGAATGTGATGCCGGCGGAGAATGATCCGAAATCGGGGATGGGGCGTAGTTGGAAGAGCACGTTGCGAGCCGAGACAAGCGAAGAAGCAGAGGCGCGCCTGAAAGAGATTGAATACGACTGGGAATGGTTGTCAGACGGCAGCTTGCGGGCGACGACTCCCGTGTTGCCAGCGGTGCGCGACTTGGGAGATGGACGGAAAGCGTTTTTCAATCAGTTGATTGCGGCTTTTCAAGGCTGGAAAGACGAGCGAAATGATCCGTCGAAGGCGATTCGGTTTGGAGATGGCTCGCCGCTCGATCGAGAGGCGGTGAACATTGCAACCGACCTTGCCTATGAACTGGCTTTCGACCTGCCGTGGCAAAAAGGAGACGCGGTGCTGGTCGACAACTTCGTCACAATGCACGGACGGAGAACGTTCAAGGGCACGCGCAAGGTGCTGGCTTCGCTGGCTGATCCGCAGCGGCGGGCCGCGAGTAGCGCGAGCCAATCGTTCGCTGCTGTTCGCTAGTTGTGCGCGTCGATTTATCCTATCATCCGCGAAACATCGAAAGCGGTGCGAACGCACCTGCCAAGAATTGGCTGATGCCTGCCGGTGGAATGGTTTTGCGGTGTCGGTAGCACAGAAGCGTGTCATCGGCTCCTTCGACGCTGATGCCGATATGTTGTTCGAAATACTCGAGTACGGCCGGTGTGAAGAGCGTGCGGATCGCGGGCTCATCTGGGCCGCGCAGCACAAAGGACCGCGAAAACTTCGGGTGGGTATCGAAGTCGATGTCGGTACTCCCGAACCAGTTAGAGATCTTGTCCCAAGTGCCCTCAGGGCGCATTGCAAAGCGAGGTAGCGGCCTGCCTTCGGACCGCAAGCAGACAACCGTGCTGCACCATGTTCTTTTGTTTTTTCCGTACCCTGTGACGTACTGATAATCGAAGACGGCGATCTCGCGATCTTCGTTCGAGCCCTGCATGAGGTTCCTAACAGCCTTGTTACGCCCGCTGGAGAAAAGCTCGCACCAGCCGAGCTGGCTCATCAGTTGCTCATTTCCCTGCGGAGAAAAAGTAAGCCCTAGCTCGCCCGCGACTTGCTGGAGAGCTTCTGTTCGCCTTTGTCCTCGCACCTTGCGGATAAAATACGACGCTACCGCGAAGATCGCCACCGCGCTGAGAATGATGACGAAGAAAATCGGATCGCCGTTACGTCGTCGCATGGCTAGTGTCGGGTTGGAGCCTGGCTGCGAAAGACGTCTATCGTATCAGCTACATGAATTTTGGCTCAATAGAGTTTAGTGTTGTTGAGCCCTCTCTCGCAGATCGTCTACTTGTCGTTTTCGCGATCCACCACACAACGGAAGCCGATTGCGCCGGAGCGGTCTTTCGCGGGCGCCATCAGCAGGTACTTACCGTGTTGCGTTAGCGAAGTCGTTGTGGGGAAGTACCAACCTGATGCGATCGGCCGATAGTGCCCACCGCCGCGAACGATTGCTGCGCGGGTGTGCTCGTCCTGAAATTCATCGGTCCAATGCCAGATGTTGCCGACCATGTCCATCACGCCGAAGGGGCTCGCCCCCTTGGGATGCGCATCGACATCAGCCGGCGGCGACATCACGCGCGAATTTTCCTCGAACGGCGGAACTGCCGATGAATCGGGCGCGTTCCCCCAGGGGTAGGCGCGGAAATCTTTGCCCTGGGCCGCGTATTGCCATTCCCAGTCGTGCGGCAATCGCTTGCCGGCCCACTTGGCGTACTCGCGAGCATCTTCGAGCGAGACCCAGGTGACGGGTTTCTTCTCCCAACCAGCAGGATAGGTTCCGTCCTTCCAGTCTTTCAGGAAATTGTGGTCGTCCTGCGGGTGATAGTTTGTTTCGTCCAGAAATTTCTTAAACTGAGCGTTCGTGACGGGATATTTGTCGATGTAAAACGGACCAACTTCGATGTGGCGGTCGTGATGGCGACGAGGAATCGTTTCCCACGGGTATTGCACATCGACGCCGGGCTCGTCGAAGCCTTCAACTTCGATTCCCGACACTTTGAACCAGTATTTGTCGCGAGGAATGAGAACCATTCCTTCGGGCGCCTCGGTGGCGAGCTTCGTTTTGGGAATTTCCACCATCTTTTGCGGCAGCGGTTTCCACTCGGCCGAGAAATCGCTGAGGCGTTTCTTGGATAGTTCGTTCATGGTGGCGAGCAGTTTTGTTTCTTGCTCGTTAGGCTCGTTGCCGTTGAGCGCCAGAACAGCCCCGAAGCCGTGCGCTTCGATTTCGAAGCTGAGACGTTGCGTTTTCGCACCTGCCTCGGCGGCTGGAAACGCGACGCCATGCCAGAGATCGAGGTAGTTGCCCGTGGCCGGGACTTCGAGTTGATCGCCGGTGAGTGTCTTGTCGGTGCGATTGACTAGTAGCCAGAGCGTGCGGTTTTTGCCCGAAAAACGGCTAGCGTAGATACCCTTTTGCAATGTTGGAACATGCGGCTCCCAATCAGGACTGACAAGCAGGTCGGCCATGGCCCGCTCGATCGTGGCGATGCGACGCAACGCTTCGGCATCGCGCGGCGTGAACTCGTTCCAGATGCCCCAAATGTTCTCCCAGCTTTCGTAGCCGACGCCGTTGAAGAAGGCGGATTGCAAACCATTCGTACGATCACGGGCCCAGCGTTCGCTGATGTTGACCATGTGGCGTGGTTCGAGCCATTTATACTTGCTCACGACTGAGACAGGGTCGAGATACTGCCAATAGCCCCAGCTCATTGTGTTCCACTTGATCATGTCGAGTTCGCGGAAACCGACTTCCGGTTGCAGCACGACCGGGTGATTGTTTTTTTCGGAAGCGACCAGGAAGTCGTGTTCGACGCCGGACATGGTATCGCCGTTGACGCCATCGGCGCCGTAGAGTTTCATAACATCGAGCGTTGCTTCGGCGAGCGATTTCCCTTCTGGTCGCGATCCGGTGTCCCAAGGCATGGCGGGAAACAGCACTTTGACGCCGCGCTTGTGGAAGTCGTCGATCATTTTTCGCACCCCTTCGACGCCGCCGGGCAAATCGCGGTGCATGTCGTGCTGGTTGCGTTCGTCGATACCGATATTCGGGTAGACAGGCCAGAGCAGGACGGCGTCGACTCCGCCATACCGCTTGTTCACATCATCCAGGTAGCGATCGACCGTGTACTTGCCGGCGACCGGATCGTAGAAGTAGCGGTCTTCGACCATCACTTGTGGTTGCACGAACGACGACTGCCCCCATTTCAATTCTGGGCGATTGTACTGGGCGTCGTCGTACTTGATGCGCTTGCGGGCGTCTTCGCGCCAAGCCTTCATCTTTTTGAACCACGCATCCCGTGCGGACGGATCTTTCGGCCCACCGATGATTTCGTTGCCAACTTGTAATTTGACTTCGTCGGCGGTCGCTGGAAGACAGGAAAAAAAAGCCAAGCAAACGAAAACGCCGAGGAGATGAAGCTTCATGGTGATCGCGCCTGAATCGAGGTCGATGCGGAAACCGAAAATCCGCAGGAGGGGAAAATAAGGCCTGGAGAGTGCTAGTCTAGGTGAAATTATATTTAGCACAACCGATTGTGCATCGGAAAATATTGCATTTTCTGGGTTCGGCGGGGAAGTGTGGACGGCAGGGGGATTGGGGTTTAAGATCGGCCGAGCGGGTTGGTGCAAGATGCGGCGTAGCCGCCGCCGTTAAAAACTCATGCGTTGTTTGGCGCTGTGTGTAAGTGCCGAGTTGCTAGTTTAATCATTATCCTTCTCTAACTTTACTCATATCGTCGCAGACTCGGCTCTATGCCTGAACCCTCGACAGCTACGGAACCGACCGACAACGCCCCTTGGTATGCAGGGGTTACGCGATATCAGTGGATTGTCTTGATCATTGCGTGTGCGGGCTGGGTGTTCGATCAGTATGAAAGCCAGATCTTTGTCGTCACCAAGGACTACGTGCTGAAAGACATTCACGGCGTCGGAGACGAGCTCAATCGGTGGACAGACAATCTATTCGCCGTCTTTTTGCTGGGTAGCACCATCGGCGGATTGTTGTGTGGCTCGTTGGCCGATCGCTATGGGCGTCGACCGCTGCTTATCGTGACAATTTTATTTTATTCGGTGTTTTCCGGTCTTACTTATTTCGTCACCGATCTTTGGCAACTTGCGATCGTTCGCTTCCTGGTAGCCATGGGGGTGGGGGGCGAATGGGCTGTGGCGGCTAGCCTGGTGTCCGAAGTGTTTCCGCCGCGAGCCCGAGCGCATGCTTCTGGCATTTTTCACGCGTCGAGCGTGCTCGGCACGTGGCTGGCCGCTTTGGCGGGCATTCTCGTTGGGTCGCAGTGGCGATATGCGTACCTGGTGGGAATTCTACCGGCGCTCTTGATCCTGTGGGTGCGTGCCCGCGTGCGCGAGCCTGAAAAGTGGGTGGCGAGAGTGGCGGAAGCAAAGGTTTCAAAGACCGCCGACGCTCAACTGGGCAGCTTCCGCGTTTTGCTAACACAAGACCCTTGGCGAAGTCGCGCGCTGCTTGGCGTGGCGCTCGCGGCAGTGGGGTTAGGAACGTTTTGGTCGGTGATCGTTGCTGGGCAAAGCCTTGCCAAGGAACAATTGTTGCAAGAAGGGGTCAGCAACGAGCAAGCCACTCGACAAGCGCAATTTGCCTACGGTTTCGTGCAAACGACCGGGGGCGGACTGGGACTTTTGGCGTTCGGGCCTATTAGCGCGAGGATTGGCCGGCGCCGCGCGTTCATCCTGTTTCAACTGCTGGCGTTGGCGATTGTGCCCATCACCTGCTTCGTGCCGCAGAGCTACAACCAGTTACTCCTATTGCTGCCGATATTCGGGTTTCTGACGCTCGCTATTCATGCCGGTTACGCGATCTATTTCCCGGAATTGTTTCCCACCAGCCTGCGGGCAACCGGCGCTAGTTTCTGCTTCAACGGCGGGCGGATTCTGGCGGTGCCCGTGCTGCTGCTTTCCGGCTGGCTGAAGGAGCAGCCCGGCGTTGAATTGGGTTGGGCTGTAACAGGCCTTGCCTCATTATTTTTGGTAGGCGTCGTGATCGTGCTGTATTTGCCGGAGACGAACCAGCAGGAATTGCCTGATTAAACGGACCGCTATCGATCGAAGTACGCCATCATCCAATGTTTCGTGTTCATTCCGGAAACGCATCTCCGCTAGCAGGCACATATTCCTTCGGCTTTTCGCTCGGCAGGAGAGGGAACAGCTTTGAAGGCGCATGAGCTTCGACGTAGCCCGAAAACTCCGAATCGCAGGTAATATTTACCCCACTGACCTTTTGTCTTGCTTGACGGCTATCGTGTGTCGGCGATAGTCTAGAAGGTTAGTCTCACCACTATGCGTTGTCCGCCGCAGCAAGGGAAGCTCGCGACAACGTCCTGCCTCCCCATCCTAAACCTCCAGCAACGGTCCAGGATTCTTTCGTTTTCGATGTTGCGTCATCAAACGAAGGTCGTTGCTTTGCCGTACAACGCAATTCCCGCCGATGAGAACCCACCGCATTCAACTGCGTCGTAGCTTTCTAGTTGCCAGTTTCCTTGCTCAAGTAGCCAGCATCGCGGTTGCGAAGTCTGGATCGGTAGTCGAAATCGCGCGGGGCTTCGCCGACGGCGGCGGCTACGAGTGGAAGGGCACCGGAGTGCCGGAGGATGTTCGGTTCGGTGATGCCGTCATTCTCGCCAAGGGGAAGGCGACCTATTGCTCCGGCTTTACATTCGGCGTCGCGATGAAAGCCGCAAATCAACGTGGGTTGTTACAAGGCAAGACGATCGATCAAGTACGAGTTTTTCAAAAAGACTGGTACGGCGTGAGCCAAGAAAGCGGCGAGACTCAATGCGTTTATGCGATGGAGAAGCTCGGTGTCGGCAAAGGCATTGAAGCCAAGAACGCAAAGGCGGGAGACTTCCTGCAACTCTGGCGCACCAACAAGTCTGGCCACAGTGTCGTGTTTCTGGAATGGGTAACCGACGGCGGGAAGCCGATCGGAGTCAAATACCGCAGCACCCAAACAGCGACCCGCGGGATTGGCGATCGCGTCGAATACTTTGCGAACGTTCCTGGCAAGAAAGGCTCGGTCGATCCCAAGCGACTCCACTTTGCGCGGCTCAATGCGAGGTGAGCGGAGCACCGATAGCTGAATCGAAGGGCTTTTCCCTATGCACGTGGCTTGAGTTTCCACATTACGGCCAGCAGCAGCGTGGCGATGATCGCGCAGCCGATCGTGGCGTAGAGGACGACGATCCAGGCGGCGTCCGCTCCGTGCGATTCGGAATAAATGCCCACGAATCGGCCGATCCACTTCAGTTCGACGATCTTCCCCAGGTAGCCGAACAGGCCGATGAAGCCCGCGGCAGTGCCGATCGCTTTCTTGGACACGATGTCGAGCGCGGCGATCGTAATCAGGTTGATAACCGGGTAAATGAAGCAACCGATCACAAACAGCATGGTGTAATCGATCCACAAATAGCCGGCGGGGGTGACGGAGATAACGGCGAGCGCGGCAATGATCGGCAGCATGCAGAGCGTGGCGACGCGGCCGCGCAGCCCGCCGATTCTATCGGACACCCAGCCGAAAAAGATCGTGGAGGGAATGCCGCCGAACTCGATCGCGGTCTGCACGAGGCCGCCGCCGGTGAGCGAGACGTGCTTAACTTCACGGTAATAGGTCGGCCCCCAGTCGATCATAACGTAACGAGAAATGTACGCGAAGAAATTGGCGAAGGCGAGCAGCCATACATAAGGATTCAACAACACTTTTTCGATAAACAACTCGCTATAGGAAAGCTCGTGTTCGATTTGTTCTTCCGCGAGGCCGCCTTTCGGGAAATCGTTGCGGTACTCTTCGATAGGTGGCAGACCGACAGACTGGGGCGTGTCGCGGAGGCGGATGAATAAATACACAGCCCCCAACATTGCCAGTATGCCGGGCACGATAAAGGCGAATTGCCAGCCGCCGAATCTTTGGACCGACCACGCGGCCAGGATACCGGCGATTCCGCCGCCGACATTGTGCGAGGTGTTCCAAATGCTGAACGTGAGGCCGCGCTCCGATTCGCTGAACCAATGGCCCATGACGCGCCCGCAGGGCGGCCAGCCCATCCCTTGGAAAA
>CAZJWY010000114.1:0-17475 GCA_964549545.1 uncultured Planctomycetaceae bacterium
GTCCCAAACCCACATCGCCGCGTTTGCTGCTTCCGCGGCGAGGCCCATCTGGTCCCGCTGCTGCTGGACTTCGGCTTGCGCCTTCTTTTGTGCCTGCTGGGCGAGGTTTCTCCGCCGGCGCTGAATCAGCAGCGCGGAGATCAACACGCCTTGCGTCGCGATCAGGGCAACCGCCCCAACCATCTGCCACCAGTACCGTTCCCACACGGTGGGCTGGCGAAACATCACGATACTCCCTGGCGGCAGCCGGCTTTCGCTGATCCCCCAGCGAGTCAGCTCGCGCCAGTCGTACGTCGGCGGGCGAGTCCCGATAAACAGCGGAGGGAAACTCGAAGCCTGCTCGCCACGCAGGATTCGCGCCGCCACTCGCGCCGACTCGACCCCCTCCAACTCCCCCTGGTACAGCCGCCCCCCTACAATCCCCAGCCCCAGCTGATGCTGGTACAAGCCGTTGATTGGCGCCTGCGAAACTGCGTGCAGGCGCACCAGCGCGTCGGCCTCGTTGTATGTCACCCCCGACGCGTCCCGCATGAACAGCCCCAGCAGAACGAACGAGTGCGGCGGCAGCTTAGACACCAGGTCCAGCATCTGATCGAACGACAGGTCGTTGACGTACGTGAACTTCACATGTTCCGTGAAGGGCTCGAAAGCCTCCTGGAATGCCGCCGTCCAATACTGCTCAAGCGACGTCGCCCCAAGAATCACCACGACGTGATTCGTCTCCGGATCAAGCTGGAGCATGTCCGTCACGAGCCCCTTCAAATCGAAGTTCTCCCCCACGAACGTCGCATTCTTCGCAAACACATCTGCCGGCAATGTCCGCCTGTCCATCCCTGAATAAATCACAGGCGTTTGGGGGAACAACTTGTCCCGGAATTTCGCCACGAACTTGCCCGCCGGCGACCCGATCGGCACCACCAAGTCCGGCTGCCACTCCGACATCCGCTTCCCCAGAAACTCCGCGAACGCCTCCTCCATATCTGGCTGCGCATACCGCGCCATATCCAGCGAAACTTCATCCAGGTCGACTGCCGTGCCTAACTCTCTCTTGAGCGTCGATTCAAACGCCGTCGAATGCGTCGTGAACGGCGGCGCGCTGCTCCCGAACGAGTGTACCATCAACACACGCCGCGGCCGCTCCCGGTCCGCGCCCCACGCGCCAGTAGTCGCCCCCGCCAGAAACAGCGCGCAGAGCAAGACCGGCAAGGTACGGTCCAAGCTCGTTACGTACGCCCGAGCAACAGACAGTATGGTGACCATAAGACCGTCCCAGAACCACGTTCGCCCTGGGGAAAACAAAGGGTAGCTTTGCTGTCGAGAGACAAAGAGCGCATGCGATCGGTAACATTATAGCAAAGATCGCAACTCAGCCCCTGGGAAACTACCTGCCGCAAGGGCGACAGTATATTGGCCGTATCGCAGAGATGACACATGACAAACATTCATCGTGCTTCGAGTGGTCCTCAACGGCACCGCCGACGAGATCATTAACATCGACCATCACGGCGTCCTCACGGGCCGGTGAAACGCCGAGCTGTTCACAACAATTTTCTACTAACGAAGTATGCCGATTAGTGCCGAGAACGCACGGCTCACGGTCTGGTCGTTGATGATGTTGCGACCGCCGCACTATTCATGAACCTGTCGACGCCAGGGAATCAACTAGGTGAAGAAAAAGTGACCTGTGCGTCCAGCCAGGTTTTGAACTAATTACCGTGGGAATACAGAGGTGGGCGACCGCACGGTACTGACGCTTGCCGACTGTTCTATTTGTAGCGATGGGCCCGGGCGCAAAGGTGGTATTTATGTATCACCACTCAAGTCATTAATTGCTGGCACCGATCGCTAAAAAGGAACATGAAAATCGGCTACTTGAGCATTTACGCTCAGTCCAGCTGCCGTTACCTACGCACTACCAAGGAAGGTGGAAAATGGTTCGCGAGTCAGGTGCGCCGACAGTGCGGGTCATAATAGCTCTGGTTTGCCTCTCGGGAGGCATGGCGCGCGTGGCAACCGCCCAGAATCCAGACCCCAATGTGCCGGCGGCCGACATTTCTTATGAATTGTGCGAGCCGCCAACAAACAACACAGAATGCAATGGTTGCGGCAATTGTTACCGCGATTATTCGTGCCAGGATGTAATCCTGCAATCGCTCTGCGGCCACACCGACCCAAGTTGCTGGCACCCTCTCTGTTTCTCAACGCTTTTTAGCGATGGCTGGGACGAGCCTTGGGTAGCGTCGCCGAATGGCTCCGGCGGTGCGCCCCGACAAGGGTGGATCAACGCCGCGGACGGTAATATGTATCGACTTTGGTTCCTTACATATGCTCACGGTTTCAATGATGGACCACAAAACGATGCCGATCTCGGAGGTTACACGCTGCTCACACCATTCAATCGCCGCTTGATGCTGATCACAAACGTTCCCTTTGTCGTCCACAACAACGTGTCCGGCGGCCTGCCCGACATGGAGCCGCAACCCGGAGCGGCAACAACCTCGGACACTACTTTTGGAGACGTTTCATTTACGCCACGAGTGCTACTGTATGAGTCTCGGGATTTTTCACTCACGGCTGATCTGACTGTGTTGACGTCCACGGGCGACGAACCCGTGGCTGGGAAATCCGCACTGATCCCATCCGTCGCTTTTTGGTACAACATCGCGGGAGGTTGGGTACTTCGCGGTGGGATTGGTGATTCGATTCCGACTAAAGGAGACGGGCCGGACACTCTAATCAGCCAGCTCGCGATCGGTCAGACAGTGACCGATCACGATGTGCCGTTGTTCGGCGACTTCACGTATTACGTTTCTGCTGTCGCGAATACGCCACTTTCCGGTGACGGCGATACCAGTGTGTCGCTTACACCCGGCATGCGAACTCACTTAGGCGACGACTGGTATTTTTTGGCGGGAATGCCAATTCCGGTTACCGACGCGCGGGTCGCCGACCTCGGCATGATTTTCTGGTTCATGAAAGCGTGGTGATATTAGGCATCGCGAGGAAGAGCGATCCTTATTAAAATATTTTCTAGTCCATCGTTAGGCCGAACTTTCCCTCACAGCAAACCAAGCTGCCGACCCTCTAGAAGAAGTATTTTGGAGTTCCAAAGCGTGACCTGCGTGTCGGGCGTAGGGCAACATGGTCGGTTCGACCTTATGCAGGTGCGAACTCCCCCTCATTCATACAGGGCAAAAGGAAAGTCGTTCCAGATCCAGTTCTGATGCCCGGTGCTCCAGTACAAGCTTCCGCTGCTTGATGCTTGCGTGCAGCGGATCTGGTAAGTTGCAATAGTCGGCAGTCGACCAAAGTCCTTTCGGTCGGACGCCGGCGAGCGCTATTCCTAGGCGCCACCGCTGAACGGCAGGTCACGGAAGTACGAAAATGACAGAGATGTTCAATCGCGCGTTCGAAAACCTCATGGCTCGGGATAGTGGTCCCTTCCATCTTCGATTGTTCCTACAACCTTTGATGGCGACGATATTGGCTATTCGGGCCGGATGGCCGGATGCCTGGCAAGGTCGCCCAATCTTTTTTTGGACTCTCCTTCGCGAGCCGACTCGAACGGCCACTATGGCGAGGAACCTGTGGAGGATCGTCGGGAAGGTGTTCCTCGTCGCCGTCGTCCTGGATCTCGTTTACCAGTTCATTGTTCTTCGCTGGGTCTATCCGCTTGAGACGCTCATTGTGGCGACAGCCCTCGCACTGGTACCGTGTATGATCGTGCGAGGTATTGGCAATCGCATTGTGACTTTTATTCGTCTGAAGCAGTTGCACGACGAAGAACGTACTTCTCTGGACGGCTCAATAGGAATGAGTAACAACGTTGAGGTGTCTGACTCACCGAGATCAGCCGTTGGACAAGGCAAAACTACTAAGGAAATCTGACCCACGGCGAGTAATAAAAAACGAAAGGAACATTATTATGGAAAATGATTGGACCAGACCCGCCGCGATGGCAATCCCGAAAGCTGGCTTCGACAAAGCTGAACAGGGCCGGTATGGGCCAATCTTCCCGAAAACCCCGGCATGCTACGGCTTTTCGATCATCGCGAAGATCATACCGGGCCGCGAGGAGAAGTTTTATGAGTATGCGAGAAACATCGAGACGGCCGTATCAGGCCAGCCGGACGTTCTTGCCGTGCTCAAACTTCACTACTTGCGCTGGAACCTCTTCGAAATCAAAGGAGACACCTACTTTCAATACATGGGCATCTTCGACACCGATTTCGACAAATACACCGAGGATGCAGTGGCAATCTTCGCCGCGACTGGCCTGAACACGGTTTTCGAGAATCTTGAAGGTTTCCCCAAGGATTGGAAGACGAACTCCGCGGCGTTCATCAAATTCGTTCGCGACCACCATTGCCCAAGTTTCCTTGAGTACGGCGAATACCCGTATGTAAGCGCGGACGAGATCAAAAAGGCACTCAAGCTCAAAGCCGCGTTCAGCGGAATGCTGGATCAGATGCAGTGATGTTCAAACACCTCACCAACAACAAAGTGGAATGGCCGAAATGAACGCAACTGATCCGATGGCGGCAATTGCCAACTACCTCAACGCCTTCAATCGTAGCGACGGCGAGGGGATGGCAGCGTTGTTCACTGACACCGGCTCAATCCTTGACGGTATGGCACCGCACGTATGGCAGGGGCCAACGGCGACTCAAGACTGGTACAGAGACGTGTTGATCGAAGGTAAGCAACACGGTGCCTCCGACTATGTGGTCACAGTAGGCGAGCCACTGCACAACAACATCACTGGCGACAGTGCCTATGTCGTCGTGCCGGCATCTATGACATTCAAACTACAGGGCAAGCAGGTTACGCAAACTGGCGCGCTATTTACGGTCGCTCTTCGCAAACTTGCCGAGGGTTGGCGAATTGCGGCCTGGGCATGGTCCAAGGGCACTCGATAAGGACATCGACGGGAATTAGGAACTGTCAATGCTTGAGCTTGATGATATCCAACACTTTCTGCTAGCGCGTCCCCGCGCACTGGCAGCGCGATACGGGTTTCTCACCTTCCGGCAGGCCGCCGGCGGGCGAGCCTGGCTCTCGGGCATTATTGACAAGGTGGGAACCGGTCAGGTCGTTGGGTCGTCGGGCGCAATAGACTCCCGCTGGGTGACCGTAGCCTTTACCTGGAACGGGTTGCGTGCGCTCGGTGTTCCCGAGGATTCGCTGGCCACCTTTCCGGAAGAGTTTCGACAGGGAATGGTAGCTCGGGCGGAAGTCCTCGGAGACACGGGAGCTAACCACCCAGATCACTGGGTCGGTGGGCTAACCAGTCCGGACCTCCACGCCATCGTCATCCTTTTCGCCAGCGACGTGGCGGAGCGCGAGCGCTGCGTCAAGGAGCACCAGCAATACGCCGCGCGGTTTCCCGACGTTGCGGCCCTTTCGACACTGGACTTGGAGGCGATCCCCCCCTTGGGACAAGCACATGAGCATTTTGGCTATCGAGACCGACTGACCACGCCATCGATCGAGGGAATCGGGGACATAGCGACCCCGGGCTCCGGCCCCCCGCTCAAGGCCGGCGAGTTTTTTCTTGGATATACCGACGAGAGTGGCTTCACTCCCCCACTGCCGCAGCCCGAAATTCTTTCGCGCAACGGCAGTTTCCTGGCCTACCGGCGATTTCACCAACATGTCGGCGCGTTCCGCGACTTTCTGCGGCAGCATGGCGAGACGCCAGAAGAACAAGAGCTGGTCGCCGCCAAGCTCATGGGACGTTGGCGCAGCGGTGCTCCCCTGGTCCTCGCGCCGGATAAAGATGACCCGGCGCTGGGGGCGGACATGCAACGAAACAACAACTTCAACTACAAAGAAATGGATCCGCACGGCTATGCCATCCCACTCGGAGCTCATATCCGGCGGATGAATCCCCGCGACACAGCCGCGAACATAAATCGGCGGCAGATGATTCGCCGCGGCGGCACCTACGGCCCGCCGCTGCCCGAAGGCAAGCCCGAGGATGGCGTTGAACGGGGGATCGCTGCTTTCATTGGATGTGCCAGCCTGCTTCGCCAATTCGAGTTTGCGCAAAACGTGTGGATCAATGATCGGAATTTTCACGAACTTGGCAATGAGCGCGATCCGCTCATTGGCACGCAGGATGGGACGTTGGAGTTCAAGATCCCGAAGCGACCAATCCGCAAAACTATTAAGGGATTGCCGGCCTTCACCACCGTGCGAGGCGGAGCCTACTTCTTCTTGCCCGGTCTCAAAGCGCTGCGGTATTTGGCGGCACTTGGCGACAAGCTTTGAGTTGGCGAACTCTGGAACTATTTGTGGAAAGCAGGATGACCGACGATGAGCCAAGTTATCGTCATTGGTGCTGGACCGGCAGGCGTAGTCGCTGCGCTACGTGCGGCCGACTTGGGTGCTTCCACGACTCTGATTTCGCGTGACGAATTCGGCGGTATGGCCGCTAATGATGGACCGGTGCCCGTTCGGACGCTGGCCCACGCCGCCCGCTTGCTCCGCGACGCTCGACAACTCGGTCAATATGGCATCACGACAAGTGACCCCATGCTCGATTACGGTCGGCTGATCGCACGTGTCAGTGAGGTCGTTAAGGATGTACGCGCGCATTCCACGTGGCGCCAACAAATCGATTCCCTAGGTGTCACCGTCCATGAACGAGCCGGAAACGCCCGCTTTGTCGACGCGCACACCATCCAAACCGAGAGTGGATTGCGGCTGCGGGCGGACAGGATGATTATTTGCACTGGCGGGACTAGCCGGCGACTAGCAGTTCCCGGATGTGAATTGACGCATACGCATAGTGATGCCTGGAGTCTGACATCAGTCCCGGCATCCATGATGGTGATTGGCGGCGGAGCCACTGGCGCCCAGGTTGCTTCCATTTTTAACGCCTTCGGCTCACAAGTTCAGCTATTCCATGCGGGGACACGCATCCTGTCTACTGAAGATGAAGACATATCGTCGGCCGTCGCGGCCGCATTTCGCGAAAACGGCATTGGTGTCCACGAAGAGTTCGGTGTCATCGAATCGTTCGAGAAGACAGCAACTGGTGTCCGCATGCGTTTTTCAAAAAACGGTTTCTCCGAATCTGCTGAAGCCGCGGTTGCAATCGTCGCTGTTGGCTGGGTCGCCAACGTTGCCCTACTCAATCTTGCGGTGGCGGGCGTTGAGACTGATGAGCGCGGTTTCGTGCGGACGGATGAATATCTGCGAACAAGCGCACTGCATATCTTCGCGGCTGGGGATGTTACCGGTCGCCTGATGCTCGTGCCGCCAGCGATTCAGGATGCCTTTATCGCGGCTACCAATGCGGTGAAGGGCGCAACAGTTACGCGGACGGAGCAGGTGAATCCCATTGGCAGCTTCACAGACCCCGAATATGCCCAGGTCGGTCTCACCGAGGCGAAAGCCCGGGGAAAACATGATCTGGCCACGGCGACCGTCCATTTCAATTCGACCACCCGCACGATTATCGACGGGCGCACGTTTGGCTTTTGCAAACTGGTCGTCGACCGCGCGACTTCCAGGATCTTGGGCTGCCACGTTGTGGGAGAACGCGCTGTTGAAATCGCCCAAGTGGCGGCGATTGCCATTGCATCGAGAATGCGCGTTGATGAGTTCGCTCGCGTGCCACTCTCATTCCCGACGTATGCAGGTATTCTGGGCCGAGTCGCGGCAAGTGCCGCAAGGCAACTCAACCTAAAGCTGAGCTGGAACGCAAATGAGGCCGAGGGCGATTTGTACTTGGCCAAGCACGAACTCGCTTCCGATTTAGATAGAAAGGAAAAGCCATGAGCGCATCACTACCGGCACGAACGTACAACCAAAACCATATCGCGCGAAAGTACACGCCCGGCAAACGACGCCTTAGTATTTACTGGACGTGGAGCTATCCGTGGGAATCGAACCGCGACGTCACGGAAATGGATAATCGATTCTCAACAATGACCGAGGTGCGCCGCGTCGCCTGGCCGACATTTGAAGTATCCGAGTGGGACAGGATGAATTTTTTGCAGGGTATTGCCGGGACGTTGGAGTTGTTCCACCGCTCCGCACTCGATTTCCAACGCATCGCCGGCGAGGTCTCTGGTCATCCCGTTGCCGTGTTCCAGCGCATTGACCAGGCAGGTTTCAAACAATTGATCGATGAGCGGATTCTCGCGGATACCGACACGCTCCTCGTGTTCGGCCTTGACCACATCGCTTGCGAGCAAGAAGCCTGTCCGGAGGAAATTGCGGCCATCAAGGATTGGCTCAAACGCGAGGACACCTGCCTAATTATTGGGCCGCATCACGACGTAGGGTTCACCAATGACATGAAGCAGCGTCAGGTGGAGTACAAACACCACGGTGATGAGCTTGTGCCTCGGCAGCAGCGCTTCAGTCAATACACGCGGTCGTTGATGAAAGCGCTCGATATCCCAGTCATGAATGAATGGGGATTGCGTCCCGCCGTGGTCAAAGGAACACGCGACCCCGTGCCGCTAACTGCATTCCGTGACCTGGATAAGAAGGGCCTGCTTAACAACGTCACCACGTTTTGTTTCCATCAGCATTTGCCGCACTATAAGCTGACAAACGACGACGGCAAGTCGGTGCAGGTGCTCGCTCGCCAGCAAGTCGACCCCGACCGCCCACATCCATTCACCGCGGCGGGCAACACCGAGTTTAACTGTTTGCTCTGGATTCCGCCAACGCAGCAGCGCGCTGGCGACATCCTCATGGTGGACTCGACGAACTTCACGACGTTGTTCGGCGGCACGGACAGTCTGTCAAACTTCTGGAAGAATCTAGCCACGATGAAGTGAGGCCTGGCAGCCGTAGTCTCTGCAAATCTGCCCTTAATAAGAAGCCGCCTCCGCAGCGACACACCGGAGTTCATTTGCTGGTAAGCCAAAATCGCTCAGGTGGGCGTGACCCTGTGTTGCGACTGACGTCCCCCACTCTTCCTGAATTACAGCCGCGATAACAGTCGGACAAGGGATTCGAACCGACGCCCCTGAGGCAACGCACCGCGCGACACCAGCGCGTTGTCAGTTTTGTACGACACCTTGCTTGCCCCTTGAGCCACGGCGAGACGCACTGCATCTAGTAGATTTCGCTGTAAAATGAAACCAAACCGATTGGTCGATTGATTGCTCCAACAAATGCGCGACTAATTATCGCGGCGAGCGATGTTAGATATTCAGGTATTGCAGAGTCGCAAAGGAGGAAGTCTAGTTGAAACTTCCTCCTTTGACGTGCGCTAGAAGCTGCTTGAGCTATTGATGCTAAGTCCTTTACGGACTTGGATTATTGAAAATGGCGGGGACAGGATTCGAACCGACGACCTCGAGGTTATGAGTTTAATCGGAGGAAACTCGTAACCACCACTCTCGCTGACACTTGTGAATTTTACTTCCGCCTTTGTGGGCATGCAAGTGTTCGCAAGTTTTCTCGATGATTTGCAATCATTGTCATTTTTGCGTTCGCAAAGAGGGAACTACCCTCAGGGTTGTCCCTCCTGCCAGATCAATTGAATCATCATTGTCTTCGGAAGCTTCTCGACGTCGAGTTGCCTGAGCATGTTGATGACCTGTGCCGAGGTGTAGTGGGCATGAAGGCAAACGTGGAGAATGCCGTCGAACCGCTGCGCCACAAACCGCTCTTCGCCGCTGACGCTGGTCCTCACTCGATAGACCGGTTCATCGAGCGAATCCGCTGAAAGACTCGACAGATACTCATCCCACTTGGCCTCCTGCGCCAACCATTTCTCTCGAAGCTCAGCGAGTGATTCGACGCCGCCCTCCCCGAGTTGGTTTCCGGGAAGCTTCCCCGGAATATCGCCGGGGCAACACGGGTCGTCATTGCCAATGAGCGCCGCAAGCCAGACGTACTCGGCCGCGTACATGTGAACGAGCGACTTCCAGACCGTCCCTTGGCCGATGGCAAACTCGGAGTGAAGCTCCGCGTCGCCGAGCCTTTCTGCTGCATCCAGCAGGTTTCCATTCACCCAAGCTCGATGCCGATTGAGACGCTGAATCAGAGATACTGGACTTTGCGGCATGCGAGAGTCTCCTTACGTTTTGCAAGCGATAGGCGTCAACAACTTGTCATATGGATAGACTGAATCGTCGTTTGGTTCGCTTTCTGTCGTCGACTTGAACGGATGCCGCTATTTTCACGCCCAATCTGCGGCAAGCCGCTCATGCACATTGCAGACAGTATATTAGGGATGAGTCTCGATAGAAGTTTCGGATTGAAGTCGTCCGCCTACAAGGTCCAGTCATGAATTTACTCGCATCGAAATCGCTCTTATACATCGTCGTTAGCTTCGCTTTACTGCATCCGACGTTCGGGCAAGAAGTTGTCAACCACGGCTGCAAGTTTGGAAGCGCAGCGAGCGCGATTACGGCTCTTCAGGAAGCTCAACGCAATTCGGCCGGCGCGCTCGTCGGCCAGAACGAACTCGACGCTCTCATTCATTCGGGCGGAGGCGGCGCGTGCCCTAGCGCCGCCGCCATCGACGCGATCCAAGCGCTGCGGATCATGGCTGGAATTGAGCGCCTCGACAATCCCCACAAAGCTGTCCTGGCCGCGTTCGCCGACGACAAAGACTTGCTGAACGGAAGGCTCACGAACGAACAGTTCGTGAAGCTGCTCCGGTTCTACGAGCAGAATTACCTCGAAGGCCGTTCGCTAGCTATTGCCGTCGATTTGCCGCCGATGTCGCCCTATTCGCCTGCGGCGTCCCTTTGGTCCTCCAAGGACGGTCCCAATCTGAGCGTAGCGGCCGGTCAACTGAAGATCGTCACGTTCAACGTCACGCAACCGACAGGAGAACTCCTCGGACGCCATTTCGTGTTGCTGAAAGAAAAGCATGACGACGACATGATCGTCTTCGATCCCAGCAAGCCTGCAAAAGACCTCCGTTACGTCATCTCGAACAAACTAAACGATCAGCCGCAACCGGGGCGATTCTTTCTCCTGCAACCTCCTGGCGCGCCGGCCCGGGATCGCATCTTTGAAGTCAATGCGGTCTTCACATTGACGCTCCGCCTACAGGACGGAGAAGCGACTTCGCCGATCCAGGCACCAGCCGACGTTGAGGAACTCAATCGCCGCATCGACTCGACGGCGGACGAACTGCGGGCCTCTGGAGAATTACGTTCGCCGCGAAAGTGGCGAGCGAAAACTGCGGCATTCGGCCTTCCGGGCCTTGACCTCCCCGCGGAGTATGGCGGATCGGCGTGGCCGGCGACAAAGGTATTGGAGGCGTTCATTCACGCGGGCCGGCACGATCTCAACTGCCGCGACATCGTCGGCGGCGCTCACGCCCGCCCGCTCCTGGCGTCCAAGAACGCCATGCCACTCGACATTGTGCGGCAAGTCGCCGCCGGCAAGGCTTACATGGCCATCACCATGACCGAACCCCACGCCGGGAGCGACTTTCACGCGATCACCAGCAGTGCCCGGAAAGTCGTCGGCGGCTATCGGCTCAGCGGCGAAAAACGCTACGTCGCTCGCCTGGAGCAGGCAACTCACGTGATCCTCTTCACCCAGCCGGCTAGCGGGGAGCCCAAGGGGCTGAGTGCGTTCGTGCTGCCCATCGACGCGCCGGGGCTCGAACGATACTCGTTCGGTGCTCACGGCCTCAAAGGGAACTCATTCGGCGGGCTAAAGTTCAATGACTTGTTCGTGCGGGAAGAGCAACTGATAGGCGCTGATGGCGAAGGCGAAACAATCTTCGTCAACCATTTCCGTTACTGGCGATTGATGCAGGTTGGCGCCGCTCTCGGCACGGCGGAGCGGGCCTTGGAAATGATGGCGGAGCGATTGTCGTCGCGCAATGCGTACGGCGGCCCCATCGGCCGCTTCACTCATTTGCAACAAGCCCTTGGTCAGCACACGACCGAACTTCGGATGGCCAAAGCGCTTGCCCGCGAAGCCGCCGCGATGCTCGACCGCGGCGATTATGAAAACGCCGATCCTGTGATCAACGGCCTCAAGGCGGAAGGAGTTGAAATCGCCTTGCGAGCCGTCGACGCCGCGACTCGCGCGTTCGGAGCCGAAGGATATTCTGATCGAATCGACCTCGGTGATCGGTTGCAAGACCTCAACGGATTGAGAATCGCCGATGGCACGACGGACGTGATGCGCATGGACGTGGTGCGAAGATCGTACAAGAACGGCAAGCAACTATGGGAGATGGCCGTGAAGGGAAAAAACTAACGCCGCGAAGAAAGCGACGTCGGTTTGGCTGACATGTCGACTGCACAACCCTTCAACTTGTTTGAAGAGTGCGCACCCGTATCAGTTCCACGACCCTGGAGCGCTCCACTTCGCGGCGAACTGTCTTCCGCCGTTGGCGAAGAAGCGTTCTAGAGGATCTTCTTCCAGTCCTGGCTCTTCGCCCACGACTCGAAAGTGTGGAAGACGACGTCGGGGAACTCGCGGCGGAGCGCGTCGCGGTCGGCCGCGTAGCCGACCCGGTCGAACCACTCGTACATCTTCGCGCCGTCGTCGCCCATCTGCTGCCGCACGGCATCAAGCGGCACCCGGAAGTAGGTGAACGGGCGGCCGGTGACGCGGGAGAGGACGGCGACCGCGTCGTCACCCGAGAGGTCGTCGCCGACCACCTCGATGCGTCGGCCCGCGAAGCGTGCGGCATCCTCAAGAACGCGAACGTCAACCGCCGCGATATCCGCAACTGCGACCTGGGCCAGCCTCCGGTTCGGCGGGAGTGGGGACGCGTAGACCCCCTTGGTCAACTGGTCCTTTCCGTACTGGATGAGGTTCTCCATGAACGACACGGGGGCGACGACGGTCGCCCGCGCGCCGACCTTGGCAATGTGTTCTTCGACCGCGTACTTGCTCTCGAAGTGTGGAATGCCGGTCTGCCGGTCGGCGGAGGCGACGGAGTTGAAGACGAGGTGGACGCCTGCCGCTTTGGCGGCGTTGACGGCGGAAATGCCTTGCCGCGTTTCGGCGTCCGTGCCCTCGGCCGGCGTCGTCATGGCAAACAGCGAAGTCGCCCCGTCGAGGGACTTCGTAAGGGCCGCCGTATCTTCGACCGAGGCGGCGATAAGCGTTGCCCCGGCAGCGGCGAGTTTCTTCGCAGACTCCGAGTCCGGGTTTCGCGTGATGGCTCGAACGGTGTGGCCTCGCTGAAGGAGACCATCTACTACGGCGCCACCCTGTTTGCCGGTGGCTCCGACGACGACGACAATGAGTTTCTGTCCCATAATTGCACTCCGATTCGTTTCTGGACACAATCGCTGGCGAGGCGTCCTGTAGATCACGACCGACTCTCGGTCGTTGCTCACGGTGACTTGTATACCGACCAGCCTTTTATTTCTTTCTGGAAAGAATCATACTGGACGTGCTCGTATTGGCAAGCTTAAGCGAGGGGTTGCTATGGGAAGGCCGAAGGAAATCATGGACGGGCAGATACTGACTGCCGCGCGGCGCTGCTTCTTGGAGCAAGGGGCGGGCGTGTCCGCCGTCGAGATCGCCAAGGAGCTCGGCGTGAGTCACACGACGCTCTTCAACCGCTTCGGCACGAAGGAAGGGCTGATGATCGCCGCCCTCGGGCCGCCCGAGACGGTGCCTTGGGTGGCCACCCTCGACGCCGGGCCGGACGACCGGCCCATCCGCGACCAACTCGTCGAGCACGGCCAAGTCATCGCCGCCTACTTCGAGGACATGCAACCGGGGCTTGCCGTTTTGCAAGGCGTCGGCATCACGCTCGAATCGATTTTTCGCTCGCGCAAGGGGGTTCCGCCGCCGGTCCAAACGTTTCGCGCGCTAACCGCGTGGCTTCGCCGCGCGCAACAGCAGGGGCGGGTGGGCGAGTGCCACCCCGAGACACTCGCCGCCTCGATTCTCAGCTCGCTTCGCGGCTGGGGATTCATCGCCCGCACCTGCGGCGAGCCGTCATCCCCCGCCGCCGGGCGGCGGCACGTCGAGCGGTTCGTGGACATCTTGTGGAACGGCATCAAGGTTGGTGATGAGCCGCGGTGAGGGGGGTAACGGCTTTGGATCTAGCGGGCGGTCAACCGGGCGAGAAGGCAACTCCTCAGTACGCGGCTCGACGTTGCCCTGCAAGTCTGAGTCATCCAACACTCGTCGAACACCGCCATTGTGCGTTTGGGACCGATTCAAGGGAATATGGTTCGCTCCGCCTCAATCGTCGGGCATCAGTGTGGCAGGCGCTCGCACAAGAGAAGCATCCGCGGCCACCCATAGTTCAGTTCACCACCGAGCGCTCTCGTCCGCGGGAACTAGGAACATTCGCTGAGTCGCAACGCCATTGACCGTCGCCCCCGCATGGGCGATGGAGGGCGACATGGCGAGGAAGTCTGCGGGGAAGTTCAGCACCGGCTTGGATACGTCGTTGAGCGAAGAGATTTGCTCAGGACTGAGCGTGAGATCGAACGCCTGGAGATTCGCTTCCAGTTGCGTGAGTTTACTGGCGCCGATGATCGTTGACTGCACGCCGGGCCGCGTCCTCAGCCAGGCTAGCGCGACCGTCGAATCGCTCACTCCACACTCGGCCGCAACCTTGGCAACTGCGTCGATGATGTCGTACTGCTTTTCGGTGATCTCGCCACCGAGTGCGCCGCGGAGGCCTTGAATCTTCACGCCGTTGGCGCGGGTATATTTGCCTGTCAGTTTGCCACCCTTGAGCGGGCTCCAGGGAAGTACGCCGAGACCGAGTTCCTGCGCCATGGGCGTGAGTTCGCCTTCAACCGTGCGCTCCATGAGCGAGTATTCGATCTGCAGGGCAATGAGCGGATTCCAACCGCGGAAGTGGGCGGTGACCTGGGCCTGCGCGACCTTCCACGCCGGAGCGTCCGAGATTCCGATGTAACGCACCTTGCCCGACCGCACCAGATCGTCGAGCGCGCTCATCGTCTCTTCGATGGGCGTGAAGCGGTCCCAGTTGTGAAGGTAGTAGAGGTCGATGTAGTCGGTTTGCAATCGGCGCAGCGATTCTTCGCACTGCGCGACGATGGCCTTCCGTCCGCCGCCGCCGCCATTGGGGTCGCCGGCGAAGAGATTCATGAAAAACTTGGTGGCGATCACGACGCGGTCGCGTTGGCCTTTGCCCTGCCGGAAGAAGTCGCCGATGATTTTTTCGGAGTGTCCGGAGGTATAACCATTGGCGGTATCGAGGAAGTTCCCTCCCCGCTCCAGGTAGCAGGCCAGTATGGCTTCGGACTCTTCCACGCTGGCGCCGAAGCCGGATCCCGAGCCGTAGTCCTCCCCGAAAGTCATGGTTCCCAGGCAGCAGGGGCTGACGCGCAGGCCGGATCGGCCGAGGGTGACATAGGAGTTCACTGGCATGAGATTGTTCCTTCTACTGAGTGAAATGCTCTGGCGAGACGGTCGGTGGTTCCATTTCGGTTGACAGAGGCGAGTCTAGAACGAATAGTTGAGGGATCACTCGCATAGGGTATTATTTGAGCATGACCTCGCATAAGTCAAGTCGAAAAAAAACGCGTGCTGTGCATGCGCCCCAGCGCTCGAACGGCAGATTGCGCGTGGCCGCCATCCTGGAGGCCGCTGCGGCCGTGATCGCGGAGAAGGGGTACGAAGCCGCCACGATGGCTGAGATCGCCGAGCGTTCCAGCACCAAGATCGGCTCGCTGTACCGGTTCTTTCCAAACAAGGAGAGCCTCGCCGAGACGCTGGTCACCGGCGCACGCGAATCACTGGACGCGGAGTTCGACAAGTTTGACGCTGCCGTAAGCAAGCTCTCGATTACAGCCCTCGTCGACGAACTGCAGGTACTGCTCTTCCAGCAGATCATCACTCCAGCCCTGAAGAAGCTACTCGACGCCAATCAGGACTGGTCGGTAAAGCGAGAGGAATTCCGCGACGCAATTCTGGGTCGCGTTGCCAAGACGCTCAGGGTCTACAGTCCGAAGCTGTCGAAGAAGTCCGCCGCAGATATCGCACTCGTCATCCTGCTCAACATGAAGACGGCGGCAACGCACCAGGAATCGTTCGATTCTGCGCCGCGTGTTTTGAATGAGTTTCGTGAGATGACACGACTGTATTTGCAAAGCAGGCTGGGAGCGAGAAAGTCTTAAGTACAATCAGTTCAATAGTCGTCCTGTCATCCCGACTGACTCTTCGCACGAGCCCTTTCGACCACCAAGTCGGAAGGCTTTTCTGCTTCAATTCCGCGCACTACGCGCTTTGCGGAGGCAGTTCAAAAAGTCGGCGACATGGCGAGGGCATTCTTCGCGTGTCGCCGCAAGCCCTACCCTCGCTCGATGTTTGGCGGTTCACACGGCAGAGAAAGGTGGCGATTTCTTCTCACTGGCGTAAAATGACGCGAATCCGGTGAGAAGGTCACTCTTCGACTTGTATTCGCCGGCGAACAGTCTCAAGGACGCCACACCATGCGAACAAAAATGATTCTGCCCACCACGGTGCTGCTTGCTGTCGGTATTGTGCTCGGCGCTTTGCCGATTCCACTCGTCGCCCAGGATAAAAAGCCTGCCTCGACTTTTACCCCGACTCAACTGGCCGAGCGCGCCCTCCAACGCCGTGCCGTCGAAGCCGTCATCTGGGGCATGCCCGCTGTTAACGCGCAGCTCATCTTCGATGCGGTGAAGGACGCCAACGCCGACTTCAACCAGGTCGTCTACTGGTCGCGGCTTATCAGTTGGAAGAATCAGACGCTCACGCCCAATCCCGACACCGTCTACGTCTTCCCCTTCTTCAACACGAAGGACGCCGGCCCGATGGTGCTGGAGATTCCGCCCGCCGATGCGGATCATTCCATCACCGGCAGCATCGACGACGCGTGGCAGGTGGCGCTGGAAGATGTCGGCCCCGCCGGCGCAGACAAGGGCAAGGGAGGCAAGTACCTCATCCTGCCGCCTGGCTATAAAGAGAAGACACCTGAAGGTTACATCGCGCTGCCGAGCAACACCTACGCGGGCTTCGTCATCCTCCGCTCGAACGTCAAGAGCACCAGCGACGCCGACGTCGCCAGCGCGGTGGCATACGGCAAGCGGGTCAAGTTCTACCCGTTGTCGCAGGCGGCGACCCCGCCGGCGACGACGTTCGTCGACGTGGTGGACGCGTTGTTCGACAGCACGATCCCATACGACGAGCAGTACTTCGAGGCGTTCGATCGCTTCGTGCAGCGCGAGCCGTGGCTGGAACGCGATAAGGCGATGATCGACATGCTCAAGACGATCGGCATCGAGAAGGGCAAGCCGTTCAACCCTGACGCAAAGACTAAGGAGATCCTCGCTGACGCCGCGCGCGAAACGCACGCGGTTCTAGATGCGCAGTACGAAAACGTCTTCACGCCGCCGTTCAACCCCGGCGCGCACTGGGCGCTGCCCGCCTCACCGGCGGTGTCCAAGGCGATGGAAACCGACTTTGCCGATCCCGACGCGTACCCGGTGGACGACCGCGCGGTGACCTACTCGATGGCGTACTTCAGCGCCAAGCACATTGGAACGGGCCAGTATTACC
>CAZJWY010000115.1:0-652 GCA_964549545.1 uncultured Planctomycetaceae bacterium
GCAAACCACGCCCTTCCCAAAGCGTCAGGGCGTGGTTTGCCGAACTGCACAGTTCCACGCCCTTCGAAGACTCAGGGCGTGCCACCCATGCGTTTGAATTTCTGGTCGGCCTCAATTAATTGACTGAAGCGAGGCGTCAAACCATATCATCCGAGCGAATCTGAACATAGCTCTCGTAGCGGCGGGCATCGATCCAGCCATCTGCCACGGCGTCTTTCACCGCGCAGTCGTCTTCATGGGTGTGCGTGCAGTCGGGAAAACGGCAACGGCTGACGTACGGCCGCAAATCGCGAAAGAACCCCGCGACTTCTTCCGGGATCACATCCCAAAGCTGAAACTGGCGGATGCCGGGCGTATCGACGACGTAGCCGCCGAACGATAGCGGAATCAGCACGGCGGTTGTCGTCGTATGACGCCCCTTCTGAGTCTCCTCGCTGACGGTTTGCACGCGCAGGGCCAGTTCCGGCTCGATCGCATTGAGGAGCGATGACTTGCCGACGCCGCTTTGACCGCTGACCACACTTGCCGCATCGGCGAGGCGCTGGCGAAGCCGGTCGAGTCCAACATTGCTCTTGGCCGATACGAGCACCACGTCGTACCCAAGCTGCGCATAGACGCCCGTGATGGGCATTAGATCAGCCGGATCGATCAG
>CAZJWY010000115.1:662-17458 GCA_964549545.1 uncultured Planctomycetaceae bacterium
GGCGTGTTCGCTCCGCGGCTCGATCCTCCGCCGTGACGAGCATGCGATCGATGAGGTTCGGCTTAAGCCGCGGCTCGGCCGCACTCATGACGATAATAAGCTGATCGATGTTGGCGACCAACACATGTTGCCGGCCGCGACTGGTGCGACTCACGACCCCGTGCCGCAACTCGATGCGTTCGATGATCCCTTCGCGTTTGCCTTCCGGACGAAACCACACGATATCGCCGGCCGCCAGGACGTGGCGCTTATCGGTTGTGAGAGTTTTCAGAACACGCCGAATCGCGCACTCGTAGATCGACGAGTTTTCCTCGTCGCGCACGATGCTCACCAAGCCTTGAACGCGGAGAACTCGCCCCAAGCGGCAGATGGTTCGATCGACGTCTGGCAACACGTGCAGACCAGACTCGTCTTCAACGACTTCGCCACCGGCGAGCGTACGCTTACGCGAAATGTCACCTTTGCCGCTGATGCGCTCGCCGTGTGGGGCATCGATCGGCGAATCCGAGCCGGCCAGCTCGCGACTGAAATCCTTTTCGCGGCGGCGCGTTCCACGGTTCTTGCGAAAGTCGGTTCGGAGTTTACCCTTTTTGTTTTTTGACATGAGGAGCGAGAATCTTCTACTCCCGGCTCCTTGCTCCCCGCTCCCTGCTGCTACAGCGGGTCGTTCGGCAGCTTAACCTGACCGGGCTTATTGTTCGTCGGATCGTAACGTTCGCGGTCATCGGCATCGCGAGCCGCGCGTTTGATTTCGCGATGGTCCAACCCAGCGCGGGCTAGCAACGACTCCTTCATAACCTCTTGCGAGAGATTGTCCGGCGGCGGCGGACCGACCGCGCCGAGCTCGATTGGATCATAATCGATCCGATATTTGTGCTTGGCAACCGCCAGCATATCGCCCGGATCGACGCGCTTTTCCTGCACCCGCTGATCGTTGACCTTGATCCCGTTGCGGCTTTGCAAATCGCGAATGTACCAGTAGCCCCCCTCGCACATGAGCTGGGCATGATGGGCCGATACATTGGCAAAACGCAGCACGATGTCGCAGCTTTCGCGGCGGCCGATCAAGAGCTGCTTCTTCTTTTTGGGGTCGGGAAGCGGGATTGGATCGCCGCCACCCAGTGGAATAAGTGAGCCGTACATTTCTCTGCTCCCTTGCACATCGCAGAATAAAGAAAATAATGACGCCTGCAAAAGCAATGAGACTATCAACCTAACTCTACGTACCCACCCAATTGACGTCAACCAAACGACTTGCGACGAGCGAAACTGGGCACTCCTGGCGAGATGCCGGGCTGTCGTACTACTCGTGTAATTTCTTTCTCCAACAGCGTTTTGGGCGGCGGGTACAAAAGGTAAGCATCGATGCCGGCTTTACCTGCCCAAACGTCGACGGCACGGTGACGACGGGCGGCTGCACGTTTTGCGATAACCGCAGCTTCAGCCCTAGCCGACGGCTGCCGCGCGCCGGCATTCGCGGGCAGATCGACCAGAGCATCGCGCGAATGCGGATGCGCTATCGGAAGTGCAACGATTTCTTAGCGTATTTTCAGCCGGCGACCAATACCTACGCGCCGGTGGAAAAGCTGCGTCGCGTGTATGAAGAGGCACTCTCGCATCCTCAGATCATTGGCCTCGTGATTGGCACGCGGCCTGACTGTGTGCCGAACGATGTTCTCGATCTGTTGGAGGAGCTTGCGGATCGCACGCATGTATCCGTTGAGTATGGCATGCAGACAATTCACGATCGCTCGCTCGACTGGATGAATCGCGGCCATCATCACGGCGCGATGATCGACGCCGTGGAGCGCAGCCGCGGACGCGGCTTCGAAATTGGCGCCCACGCCATCCTCGGCCTGCCCGGCGAATCGCCTGAAGACATGCTGGCGACCGCGCGCGAGCTGGCGCGGCTGGAAGTCGAGTCGGTGAAAATTCACAATCTGTACTGCGTGAAGAATACCCCTCTGGCCGATCAGGTCGCCAACGGCGAGGTGCAGCTTATGGAGCGAGCTGATTATGTGAAGACGCTCGTCGATTTCATCGAGCTATTGCCGCCGGTGATGATCGTCGACCGGATCAGCGGCGATGCGCCGCCAGATTACTTTGTAGGACCGAGTTGGTGCTTGGATAAACCAGCGGTGAAGAATGCGGTGCTGGCTGAGTTCGCACGACGAGATTCCTGGCAGGGAAAGTTTTTTACTTCCGGTGGATGCGTTGCCAGTGCATAATCTCCTGTACAGGCGGTTTCAAAACTTGCGGCGGCTGAAAATCGGTTTCAGGCTGCTGGTGGCTAATAAGACAGGCTGAAGCCTGTCGTACGAGGTGGGATGAAGCCGACCGAATCCTTGGAGGTTCCAGCCATGCATCGACAGACTCGCCGTCAATTTTTTCAAGCGACCGCCGCATCGACTCTGGGGGGCCTTTTGCTGCCGAGCTCGGTGCTGGCCGAAACAACGATAGAGATCAAGACAAAGCCCAAGTCCAAGAAGAAGCCTCAACCGACGAATACCCCGGCGAATGATCCATATGCCGATGCGATTCTGAAGCCAGGCCCGCCGCCGATGCCCGCGCGGGGATCATTCACCGTGGTGGCGTTGCCTGATACACAAGGCTACAGCCTGCGCGTACCAGAGACCTACATCGCGCAAACCAAGTGGATTGTCGACCAAAAGAAGAAGCGTAACATTGCCAGCGTCGTGCATCTGGGCGACATCACCAACAACAATACCCACGACCAATGGGAGAACGCTGTGGCGGCAATGAATTTATTGGACGGCGAAGTGCCGTACTTCTTCACTCTCGGCAATCATGATTACAGTGAGAATGGCAGGTCGAAAGATCGCACGACGTTTTTTCATCAATACTTTCCTCGCGAGAAGTACAGCAGCCGCTCCGATTTCGGCGGCAGTTATGATCGCGAGCCGGAGCGATTTGACAACGCCTACTACTTCTTCGATGGTGGCGACCGCGACTTCATGGTGCTGTCGCTCGAATTTGGTCCGCGCAACGATGTAGTTCGTTGGGCCAATGAGGTGGTCGACAAGCACTCCGACAAGTCGGTGATTCTGATCACGCACGCCTTCGTTTATTACGACGACACGCGTTACGACTGGGCCAAGTACGGCCCCAAGCAAGCCTGGAACCCCCATGCCTACGCGGTTGCCGAAGCCACCGATCAGGACGTGAACGACGGCCAGGAGTTGTGGGATAAGCTCGTCAGTCGGCACAAAAACTTCGTGATGACATTGAATGGCCATGTCTGTGGCGACCGTCTTGTTCGCGTCGTGGCCAAACTGGAAAATGGCCAAGAACTGCCGCAAATGCTGTGCGACTATCAAATCCGCCCCCATGGCGGCGATGGTTGGCTGCGGCTGCTTGAATTCCGTCCGGATCACAAAACAGTATTGTCGTACGACTACTCGGTGACGCGCGACGAATGCAACCTGTCGCCAGATGCGACGTTCGAGGTTTCGATTCCCAGTTGAGCGGCTGCCAGCCATGCTGAGTCGCGCAACACTCAACTCCAGCTCTGCTTCTCAACCCATAAACGCTTACAGGTGCGATCCGCCGTTCGGATGGCGCACGCGGAGGAAGTGGGTGCGCTTGTTCATTGGCAGCGCGAGCAGTCGGCGGATTTGATCGACGAGCGCGCGCTCACTCTCTTTTTTGAGAGCGGCTTCCTGGGCCTTCTTACAATCTGCCTTTTTCTTGTTCATCGAGCGTTCTCTCCAGAATCGGCAGGACGGCGATGTCCTTGTCTCGACCCGTGGCGCGTTTGCTTTTGATAATATCCTCAAGAGCGGCAATCTTCAGGCCATGTTCGCCGAATTTGACCACAGTCGATCGCGATCGCACTCCCTCAAACGAACGGATGCCGTGCAACCGTGTCATGAAATCGAGCTGTAGCCCTTGCTCGTCGTTGACTACGCGAAACAAATCCGAAACCGGATAATAGGGCTTCAAGATCGTCGCCCGCAAATCGCTTGCAACGGCTTTCAGCTTGGTAAGGTTCGCCGATGTCTTGCGAAACATGAAGTCGATATCGAGCGTGGTCACCGGCGCGCCATGAAGTGCTGCGGCCGCGTTGCCGACCATGATGGCCTCGAGCCGGTGCTCGGCGAACGTCTTCGCGATTCGATTTAGTAGCGGTTCTGCGTTCATTAACTTGTCGTGAAAACTCTAGTCCTTGAAGGCAAGGAGGAATTCGTGTGGACGCAGGATGGCAACTCCGCGAAAGGGATGCAAGATCAGCAACTCCGAGTCACTAGAGACGATATGACTCGCCCGCCCCGCAATTGCAAGTTCGAGAAACTTATTGTCTGTCGCATCCCGACAAACATTAATGGTTTGTGTTATGGGCACAATCTCGATTTCACTTACAAGCGCGGCCAAGAACTCAAGCCGCACTTGATCCGAGACGTATTTGTTGAACTTTGGTCGCCGCAGCACTTCTTCCAACTCATCGACTGTCGACTGCGACGCGAGTAACCGGCCTGCCCCCATTGCCAGTTCAAAGGCTTGGCGCGGAATCGAACGAGGCAACAGAACGGCACTCACCAGGACGCCGGTATCAAACACTGTTCTGCGCTCAATCGTCATGAAGCAATGAATCGAGAATCTCGGGGGTCAGTCCGCGAGCCGCGGCCTCAGCGCCGATCTCGTCCATTACTTCTCGCAACGACCGCGTCGGACCAGCCATGATTTCGCGCAGGCGAAGATTGAGAAGCAATTGAAGCTTGCGCTTCTCATCGGCTGGCGCGGCCGAGTACGCACGCGCGGCGTCGGCGTCTACTTCGATGGAAATGGTTGATGTGGTCATTCAAGCTGCACCGATCTAGTCGGAAGTTCCTTCCAATTATACCACCCGCCGGTTATCGGCCACTACGTTCGTTTCGCCGTCGGACTATAATAACCTTTCCCAAAGAGGGCTGGGTGATCGCCGGTTCGCTGCGAGGCGGACGGGAGGAAAGTCCGGGCACCGCAGGACAAGGTGGTGGATAACGTCCACCGGCCGCGAGGTCAGGGAAAGTGCAACAGAAAGTAGACCGCCGAGGGGGCTGGGGGCTGGGAACTGGGGACTGGTGCGATGATCAGTCCCTAGTCCCCAGTCCCTAGTCCCTGGCAAGGGTGAAACGGTGCGGTAAGAGCGCACCAGCAGGCGGGGTGACTCGCCTGGCTAGGCAAACCCCACCTGGTGCAAGGCCAAACAGGAAGCAGAGTCGGTCCGGCTCGTTACGACTTCCGGGTAGGCCGCTGGAGGCGGCGAGCAATCGCCGTCCTAGAGGAATGATCGTCGCCGCATTCGCTTTATAGTTCCCGGCCAGAGGCCGGGTCTATATATGAGTGTGGAACAGAACCCGGCTTATCGGCCCTCTTTGGGAATTTTTTAGCAGGGAGCCCGGAGCGAGGAGCAGGGAACCAGAAAAAACCCGGGCTCCTCGCTCCCGGCTCCGTGCTCCCAGCTTCAAACGAAAACGCCCCGGCGAAAACGCCGGGGCGATTGCGTTGATAACCGAAATACTTTTGCAGCGCGATTAGAAGCCAGAAGCCGATCGGAAGACCGGTTGGTTGCTGCTAATCGGGCTTTGTACCGGATGGCTCGCATGGCTGTTGTGACCACCCAAGCTGCCCATTCCGCTACCGATGCTGGCAATCGCGGGTTGCGACGACGACATCGGCTGCACGGCCGGCTTGTTCAGGCGGCTGGGGCCACCCGAGCTACGCTCGGTCGGGATCAGGTCTTGCTCGATCACCTGGAGCAACTTCGAGATGCACAGCTTATTCATGCTGGTCCGAAGGTCATGAGCCTCGGTCCGCAAGTATTCGTGCATGCTCTTCGGCAACCGGACCGTTATCACACGGGTCGGCTCGCTTTCGGTGTCGGTTGCGTTCTTTTGCTCGCGGAGCTTAACCAGCCACTTCTGGATTTGGTCGAACTCGGGGCTTTTCTCAAACGCGGTCAGGTCTTCCAGGCGGGTGAATTGACGGCGGACGACGCCATCGACACCCAAGATTTCACGGAAGAATGTGACCCAATCCGGCTCCGATTCAAAGAGCTGGCGGGCCGATTGCAGAATGGGTTGGTACTTCTCCGTCGATTGGGTTAGCACGGGATTGTCTCCTTCCAAGGTCGTGCGGAACACCGTAGACCAAGTGGCCCACGTTTCGGGGTCGTTATTTAGAGGGATTCTAGGAAGGCGACAAGTGCAATCAGTTATGTCGTTGCATTGCTTGCACTTACGCTAGCAGCTAGCGATTGCCTATAACGCGGCAAGCACTGCCCAAGAATCAGGCAGGTGCCCTGTGCCTAAACTCTAGGCAGTGGCATTTGTCCCGTTTGTTGGGATGTCCACCTGAGGGCGGCCTTGAAGAATTCTCAAGGTTTTCCAGCAGAAGCGCGGGAATGAGAGCGAACTTACGAAAAAACCCCGACTTCCGTCGGCGGCTATCGTGGGGCAACCAGATTAATCGGAGGTGGTCGGCGGGGTTGCTAGCTCTTCGCTAGTTTATCACGGACCCGTTCGAGGAGCTGTTTGGTCAGTTTTATGCCTTCGGCCTCGCTGGGCGATTCGCCCTCCCATTCGATCCCGACGTAGCCGTGGTAGCCGGCGTCCAGAACGATTTTCATCATCTTCATGTAGTCGATTTCGGCCTCGTTGCCCTCGGCGTCGAAAACGTGGCTCTTGGCGCTGACACCCTTGGCAAAGGGCATGAGCTCGGCGACGCCCTTGTACCGGTCGTAGGCCTGGGTAGTGCTGACTTTGAAATTACCGAAGTCCGGGAGCGTGCCGCAGTTCGGCAGGTCGACGGCTTTGATGACGCCGGCCAGCCACTGGCCATCGGAGGAGAGGCCGCCGTGATTTTCTACGATGACGTTCATATCGTGCTTCGCGCCGAATTCGCTGAGGCGGCGGAGGCCGTCGACGGCGTGATTGTGCTGCTCTTTCGGATCGCCGGTTGAACGGGCGTTTACTCGGATCGAGTGGCAGCCAAGAAACTTCGCGGCCTCAACCCACTTGTAGTGGTTCTCGATGGCCTGGGTACGCTTGGCATTGCTGGCATCGCCGAGATCTCCCTCGTGGTCGCACATAATGAGACCGCTAACCACGCCGAGGTCATCACAACGTTGTTTGAGGTCTTTCAGGTAAGACGAATCCTTGGCCTTATCCATGAAGAAGACGTTTACGTACTCGACGCAGTCGATATCGAAGTCTTTTTTGGCGACCTTGGGGAAGTCGAGGTTATCCATCTTGCCGGCTCTGAGGGCACGGTGGAGCGACCATTCCGCCAGCGAGATATTGAACAAGGGCTTGGTGCTGTCCGAGGCCACAAGAGTCTTCCTCAAATCTTCTGCTGCACCCGGCAGGGCAGCTCCGAAACCGATCGCAGCGCCGGCGGCTGCAGTGGTGCGAAGAAAAGTACGGCGGTCGAGCGGGTCGGTCATGGCGGGAACCTCTCAAGAATTTGCGGATGAAGCAAGAGTAAATGGGAGCCGGGCAGGAGCAAGACGGAGAACGCATTATCAGACGAGACGGCACGACAAGCAACCAATTTGATTGCAGTCGGTGCTATCCGCTATATTTGGCTGCTCAGGCGAGCTCACGCAGAGGCGCAGAGGTCGCGGAGTTGCCCATTCGCAACTCTTGACCTCCGCGTCCTCTGCGCCTCTGCGTGATACTTTCATTAAATAACGATAGATTTCGATTGAGGAGATAAGACTGTGGGTGATGCGATTACGATGCAAAATGGCCGGTTGTCAGTTCCTGATCGGCCGATTGTTCCTTTCATTGAAGGGGACGGCACGGGGCCGGATATTTGGCGGGCTAGCAAGAAGGTGTTGGATGCCGCGGTGAAGAAGGCCTACGGCAGCAAGCGTGAGATCGTCTGGAAGGAAGTACTCGCCGGGCAGGCGTCGTTCGACAAGACGGGCAACTGGTTGCCGGATGAAACGCTCGATGCGTTTCGCGAATATCGCGTCGGCATCAAAGGCCCGCTGACAACGCCAGTCGGCGGCGGCATTCGTTCGCTCAATGTGGCGCTGCGGCAGATTTTGGATTTGTTCGTGTGCTTACGTCCGGTGCAGTATTTTCAAGGCGTGCCGACGCCGGTGAAGCAGCCGGAGCTAGTCGACATGGTGATCTTCCGAGAGAACACCGAGGACACGTACGCCGGCATTGAGTTCGCTGGCGGCACGCCCGAGAGTCAGAAGGTGTTGGATTTCCTCTCGCGCGAGTTTCCAAAGCTGGCCGACAAAGTGCGATTTGGAAGCCAGGAGAAAGTCGATGCTTGGCAAAAGCAGCTTGAGTCGATCGGCGCGCCGAAGCGGGAGCTGAAGGTCGATGTTGGCGTCGGGTTCAAACCGATGAGCTATCTCGGCACCGAGCGGTTAGTCCACAGCGCGATCAGCTATGCGATCGAGAACAAGCGCAAGAGCGTCACGCTGGTGCACAAGGGCAACATCATGAAGTTCACCGAAGGTGGCTTTCGTGATTGGGGCTATCGGGTGGCGAAAGAGATGTTCGGCGCGGTGGAGATCGATGGCGGGCCGTGGTGCAAGATTCCAGACGGCAAGCCGGGCGCCGGCATCATTATTAAAGACGTGATCGCCGATGCGTTCTTGCAACAGATTCTTACGCGGCCGGCCGAGTACGATGTGATCGCGACGCCGAACCTCAACGGCGATTACATCAGCGACGCACTCGCGGCGTGCGTGGGCGGCATCGGCATTGCGCCGGGCGCCAACATCAATTACGTCACTGGGCACGCGATCTTCGAAGCGACGCACGGCACAGCGCCGAAGTATGCGGACCAGGACAAAGTAAACCCGGGCTCGGTGATCTTGTCTGGCGAGATGATGCTGCGTCACCTGGGCTGGGGCGAAGCGGCTGATCTCATCATCAAGGGCATGGAAGGCGCGATTGCGGCCAAGACCGTGACTTACGACTTCGCCCGGATGATGCCTGGCGCTCACGAAGTGAAATGCAGCGAATTTGGCGAAGCGGTGGTGAAATCCATGGGATAGGCTCGCTCAAATCTTTATTTCGAGACGGCGTGGCCTTGCCTATAATAGTGGTATGGCGACCGCAACCCTCGAATCCACTGTTACCGCAGCAAAATCGCCTTTCTTAGCGCCAACGCTGGATGGGCGGGCTCGGTTTACGCGCGAAACATACCACCGCATGTACGAAGTCGGGGTGTTTGGTGCGGATCCTCATGTGGAGTTACTCGACGGAGAAATCATGATGATGTCACCGATCGGTCCGCAGCAGGGCGCCTTGGTCCGCCGATTGACGTCGTTCTTCGTCAAGAAACTGCCGGAGGCGATTGAGTGTAGCGTGCAACTTCCGATTGCTGCGAGCGATCATTCGGAGCCAGAGCCTGATGTAGCGTTGGTGGTGCGTCGCGAGGACAGCTATCAGCACGAGCATCCGTCGCCTGCCGACGTTGTCTTGGTGATCGAAGTTTCGGAAAGCTCGCTCGGCATCGACCTGGGACGGAAACTGCAGCTATATGCTTCGATCGGAATCGTTGAGTATTGGGTCGTTGATGTTGTGAAGCGAGTCGTATTGATCCACAGCCAGCCGAAAGGCACTTCCTACAATCATGTTGAAACGTTCGGGGTTGGCACTACGATCACGCCAACAGCCGTTCCCACATGCGCCCTCGATTTGAACTGGCTCTTTCGCTAGTCGCCTACTCATCGCTAACGCCCTTCGACGCTTTGCAAAACGCAACTCCAAATGACTGACAGCGGCATCAATAACGAACCAAGCTCGCGTGGCTCGACCGGTGCCACTAGCAAAGCAGGCCTGGATGCTGCATCGGGGACGTCCACCGACTTGCATCCAGAGGACGCGACAGTCGTTTCGACGCTGCCGCCGGCCGAGGTCGGCACAGCGACAGCCACGCTTGATCCACGACAACTAGGCCAAGCGCTCGAAGGGCAACAGCTCGATCACGTGCTCTTGGAGAAATTCGTCGGCGGCGGCGGGATGGGGGCGGTGTTTCGCGCCTGGGACACGAACTTGCATCGCACGGTCGCGGTGAAGGTCCTGTCGATGCGGCAGGCGGGCGACGTCGAGAGTCAGCGGCGGTTCCAAACCGAGGCCCGCTCGGCGGCGCGGCTCGACCACCCGAATATCGCCCGGGCTCACTACGTCGGCGAGGACCGTGGGCTGCAATACATCGTCTTCGAGTACATCCACGGGACGAACCTGCGCGACCTGGTCTACGAGAAGGGACCACTGCCCGTGGGCGATGTGCTGAATGTCGGCTTGCAAGTCGCGAGCGCGCTCACACATTCTTGGGAACGCGAAGTAGTTCACCGAGACATCAAACCTTCGAACATTCTCATCGCACACGACGGCCTGGCCAAACTCGTCGACATGGGCCTTGCGCGCATCGAGTACTTGGGCCAGGCGGATCATGACGAGACCGCTACGGGAGTTACGCTGGGTACGTTCGATTACATTTCACCCGAGCAAGCGCGGAACCCACGCGATGCGGACATCCGCAGTGACATCTACTCTCTCGGCTGCACGCTGTTTTTCATGCTAACGGGCCGCGCGCCCTTTCCCGAAGGCAACGTGCTGCAAAAGCTGCTCGCACACCAGAGCGACCCGGCGCCAGATGTACGCGAGATTCGGCCCGACGTGCCCGACATGCTGGCGAATGTACTGGCAACGATGCTCGCCAAGAAGCCAGAAGATCGATTTCAGACGCCGATCGATCTGTCGGTCGCGCTGACGAGCTGCGTTGAGCAAATGGGTTTTTCGCCGCCGACGGCGGCGCTGCCGACCTACATGGGAACGTGGTCGACGCCCACTTCATTTTGGAAGGTGCATGGTCCGTGGGTGATTCCGGCGGCGTTATTGTTAGTTATTGTGCTGATCTTGGGAATTATATGGCATGGCGAAGCGGCGCCGCCTGCGTTTCAGAATCAAGAACTAACGATTCCCGCGTCGCTCAAGCAAAGTGAGGCGGTAAAGCCCGACTCTGGCCAGCCGGCCGAAACCGCGCCGAACGACTGACCAAGCTGGACTCGTCTACTCGTTATTGGGGTGAATTTCGTCCTGCGATTGTTTCTCATGTAGGGCTGATCCTTTTCCGCGATTCTGCTACGATCTTCCATTAACCGGGAGATCTTATGCCAGCAGAATCGACAGTTCAGCGTGAGAAGTTGTTTGGGCATCCAGTAGGTTTGTTCACGCTTTTCTTTGCCGAGATGTGGGAGCGATTCTCCTACTACGGCATGCGGGCGCTCTTGGTCTTCTACATGATCAAGGGATTCCTATCCTATAGCGACGATCGCGCGTATGGTGTTTATGGTGCGTATACCGCGCTCGTCTACGCGACCGGTTTCATCGGCGGCATGTTTGCCGATCGGCTCCTGGGACAACGCCGGGCAGCCGTGCTTGGTGGACTGCTCATGGCGGGCGGACACTTGCTGATGACCGGGCAGAACACTACGGCCTTTTATCTTGCGCTGGGATTACTCGTCGTTGGCAACGGATTTTTCAAGCCGAATGTTTCCACCATCGTCGGCACACTCTATCCAGATGGCAGCTCCCGCCGCGACGGCGGCTTCACGATTTATTACATGGGCGTCAATCTTGGAGCCACGCTTGCTCCTTTGGTATGCGGGTATATCGGCGAGCGATACGGCTGGCATTATGGTTTCGGTTTGGCAACGATCGGAATGCTTGTCGGCCTGGCCGTGTTTGTTGCACCGGTGCGATTGACGCAGTTTCTTATTCTCGGAACAGCTTTGGCAACAGCCGTCTCGATGCTGTTCATGAGGGAAAACGTCTACCAACTGATTGTGAATGCCTTTGCAGGTTTGGCGTTAGCTGTTGCCGGAATTGTGGCGTTTGTGGCCCTTGGTCGGGGTGGATTGCCGGAGAATGCGGGCGCGCCACCTGATCCCGCGTTGCTACTTCGCAAAATAGGCCCATTTCGAACGGATGTATTGATCTACCTCGCCGTCCTGCTGAGTGTGCCGATATTTGCACTGCTGACTCAAAACGATCAAGTGGCCTCCTGGCTGCTGCTTGGTTTTGGTGGTCTTGCTTTGGCCTATGTGCTTGTCGAAGCATTTCGTGGCACGATTGTCGAGCGCGAGCGGTTGTTCGTCGTGCTGATCCTTACCGTGTTTTCGCTGTTGTTCTGGGCCTTCTTTGAGCAAGCTGGCAGCTCGATGGCGAACTTCATGGATCGCAATGTTGATCGCGTGTTCGAAGCGCGAGCCGTTACGTCGGCCGATGTAGGAACTCTGGTTACACTGCGTGTTTCGGCGGACACGACTAGCGAAGAACTAGGGAAGCTGCCGCCGCTTACGCAGGAACAATTGGGAAGGGAAAACGGCGACCATGGCATGGCCGATAAGATTGCGGAAGCGATGAGGCTGTTGAATGATGCCAAGCCGCCGGGAGGCAAACTGCCGGAAGAAAAACTGACTGCGTTCATCAAAAACGTAACGAATTCCAAGGCGCTCACGATTACGGGTCTGACAGCCTTGAGAGAAGCAGCCAAACTACGCGGAGCGCCGACGCAATTGCAAACGTTGGATTGGAGTATCGTACCGGAAAATGTCGGCATGGGAATTGGCGGAAGCGAAATCCCGGCCTCGATGTTTCAGGCTGCAAACCCCATCTACATTCTGCTTTTCGGCTTGGTCTTCACCGCGGGCTGGTCGTTTCTTGCGGCACGCGGTTGGGAACCTGGCACACCGATGAAGTTTGCGCTTGGCATTGCGCAGCTCGCCCTGGGTTTCGTGGCCTTGTGGTACGGAGCGCAACACGCTGCGAATAGCCGAGGCATCGTTTCGATGTCATGGTTACTCATCGGCATACTGCTTCACACCACAGGCGAGTTGTGCTCATCGCCGATCGGTTTGTCGATGGTCACCAAACTATCGCCGAAGCATTTGGTCAGCACGGTGATGGGCGCGTGGTTCGTGGGACTAGGACTGGCCAACACGCTTTCGGGAGTGATCGCGAAACTTACTGGCCTGGGTGGGGATGAAAGCGGCGGACCGCAAGTGGTTCCCCTGCCGATCGACACGGTCCATATCTATGGCAAAGTCTTCGGTCAAATTGCAGTTGCGGCGTTTATTACGGCCGGCATTTGCCTGGTCCTTTCGCCACAACTGACTCGCTGGATGCACAGTGAAGCGGAACATCACTAAGCTGGCTCTGCAGCCACGCAAGGTTATCGCCGGCGTTGCTTGACAACGACCGCAATCCAGGTTTAATAAGGGCTTACGCCGCGGAACGAATTGCCGGTGCGTTTCGAAACAAGAGACCGCGGTCCCGCCTGGAATCCCTCCCCTTCCATCCGTTCAAGAGGTTTGCGATGCGCAGTTTGAGATTTCTGCTGGCTGTTCCGATGTTGCTGGTGATTGGTTCGCCGGCGCTGGCTGTGAAGCCGTTTTACGATGAATTCAAAAAGGACTATCTCGTCAACCATAAAGACAAGAAGTTTGCCGAGACGGTTGAGAAAGAAGACAAGTGCTTGATCTGTCATCAGGGTCGGCAAAAGAAGGCTCGCAATGCGTTTGGTCAGGAAATCAGCAAGCTGCTGACCAAGAAAGATGCGAAGAACACTGCGAAGATGGACGAGGCATTCAAGAAGGTGCTCGCGATGCACGTCGATCCGAAAAACGACAAGAGCGAGACCTACCTGGAGCGCCTGAACAAAGGCGAGTGGCCCGGCGGAAAGCTCGAAGACTTGAAGAAGGAAGCGAAGAAAGACGGGAAGGAAGAGAAGAAGGAATAAGGCATAAGCAATAAGTCGTAAGTGTGAAGTCTTAACACTTCGCACTTACGGCTTTTTTCATGCGCTTCACGAAATTAATCGCGCGGCCGTTGGATGCATGTTGGGCAACATTATTGAAGGCTGCGCAGCGATTGAGCTTATTGTTTTTCTGGCCGATAGCTGACAGCCGATAGCTTTTTTCGGGTCCAATTACCGCGCAGCTTTCAATAGAGCAACTTACCTTTATTTATTCTCGCAGGAGGCCGTGTTGGTGGGAGATTCGGCTTGGCGGCCGACGCTAAACTGCGTTTGCTCTTTGATTTATTGCGGAACATAAATTGGTAAGTTGCTCTATTTTCTCGAAACGGATGCAAACAGTCCCAGCATACAGGCAACGATTGTGAAAGCGATCAGCATCTATCGCAGACTAAAGCACAACTTGCGTTGGCCGACTAACCAATGACAAAAATCGGCCAGAAGCAGAACAGCACGAAAGCAAGCTCGATATTGGTCATCTCCGAGAACTCCGAACCCATCGGAAAAAACGATGACTGGCAACTTGGTGTGCGTCTTATATCGTAACCTGCAATGCAATGTTTGTTTGGCGTGACTCGCCGGGTTGGAGAATCTGCAGACCGGTTTGCTGGCCCGCGGCGGCGAGGCGAATGGCATCCGGAACGCAGGTGTACGGCTCCAAGCAAATCGCTTCGCGGTGTGGCGGCGTGTAAACTACGCATTGCGTAAAGCTGGTATCAAACGTCTGCGTGAACGTTCGCTCGTTCGCTGGATCGGTGAGCTTCGTCCGCACCAGACCGTCGGCATCGAGGCGCATGTCGGTGAAGACCGTATCGAATTGGTGATCGGCGAGGCGCAGGCCGGCGGCGAGCTGTTCGCTTGGTGCAACCGATTGCGTTTGGCCGGTCGGAATCATGTGCTCAAGCGGCCAGAACTTATGCACGGGCGCGGTCACGATCGTATCGGCCACGGCCGCGCCCTCGGTAAGCGGCAGGCGAAAGTAAGTATGCGTTGCGAATCCACACGGCAGCGGCCCATCGCCGGTGTTCTCGTAGTGGATATCGCTCAACAACTCTCGGCCGCGAACTTCATAAGAGACTCGCAGAAGAAAATCGGCGGGCCAGTGGTCGAGAATCTTGGCATCATCGACCGATGCCTGAAACTCGCCGACGACTCGCGAATCGGTTTTCTCGACGACGCGCCACGGCCGGTTGAGGACGAAACCGTGTATCGCATTCCCATGCGCATCGCCCGGTTCGAGTTGATAATCGCGGCCATCGAACGTGAATTTCGCGCCGCCAATGCGGCCGGGAAAGGGAAACAAAAGTGGAATTCCGCTGCCCGATGGCCGCTTCTCGCCCGTCTCGAACCCTGCATCGGCCCAGAGCATTTCCCGCGGCCCGTCGCTGAGCACCGGCTGCCAGCTAAAACAATTGAACCCTTGCCCCACCGAAATCCGCGCCCGCGAACCGCTCTTGGCGTCGGCAATATCGACAATTTGTGTGCTCATCGTTGTGGTTGGTCCGTTGTCCGTTGTCCATTGAATGTTGTAGAATATGAGACTGTAACTGACAACGGACCGTGAACCACGGACCAAATCGGGCGATTAGCTCAGTTGGCTAGAGCGTCGTGTTTACACCGCGAATGTCGGGGGTTCGAGTCCCTCATCGCCCACTGGTACAAGCGTACAGTAGCGCATTGGAGCGACGTTAGGCGAAATACTAGCGTCGCTCTTTTCTTTGTTCGCTTCACTGCGCTCCTCGTCGGCTGCCATCGGCAGCGCTTTCTGCAGCGCGCCAGTTGGCTCGCTCGCGGCTTTGGCGAAGTGCTCATCGGTTGTTTGCAGGTAGTGCTTGGCCGCGACCGCCTCGCTGTTGCCGATCCACTCGCACACCACATGGCTCGGGTAGTGCTCACTCAACTCAGTCTGCCGGGTACCGCGGAGATTGTGAAATAGCTTCGGCCACGGCGCCAGCCCTGCCCGCTTGATAATCCGCTCAAGCTGCGTCCGCAGGTTCGCATTCCGCTGCCGGTACCGGGTGATGACCGGATCGCTGAACGCCGCTTCCATGCCTGGCTGTGCCTCATCACGTACGGCCTCCAAGTACGGCCGCAACTCGGGGAAGATCGGCACAATGCGAACGTCACGGCCCTCGTGGTGCTCGGTCTTAGGCGAATGGACAACCATTCTGCCGGCCGCGAAGTCGACGTCACGCCACGTCAGCCGCAGGTGCTCCGAGGGGCACCGTAGGCCCGCGTAGCGGCTCAGAGCGAACAATAGCCGCCATTGGTTGTCCGGGCACGCGGCGAGCACCTTATCGGCTTCCTCGCGGCTCACAAAGTAATCTCGTGATCGGTTGGCTAATACGCTCATGCCCTTCATATCCGCAAACGGGTTCTCCGCAATCAGACGGCGGCGTACCGCGTCGCGAAAGAACTGCTTGGCGATACCGCAGCGTCGCCGGCAAGTATTGTCGCCGAGCCCCTGCCCTCCCTGCCGCGGGTTGTCTTCATTCTTGGGCTTCAGCAGCCAACGGCGCCAATCGTCGGCTTCGGCCGGTGTAATGTCCGCCAGCGGCCGGTTGGCTCCGAAGTATTCGATGAGGCAACGTTTGGTGTGCCCATAGACCACCGCAGTGCCGCCTTTGACGTCGGAACGTGTCTTGATGTAGCTGGCGAGAAACACGCCCAGCAGCACTTGCTCCGGGGCCTTCCGCTTGGGCGCCAGCCCGAGGTTGGCCAGCTTTTCGTACAACGTGCTGTTCTTCTCGTTGAGTTTCTTGAGCCATGTCTGGGTTTCGTCGTAAGGCGATCGCCCCGCCCGGTACGCCTCGAGCAGCTCTTCCACGTTCGTTTTGATCATGTCGACCGTCCGCTGCCGAGCTTTACCAAGGCGCAGGGTCTTGCGCTTACCGTCGAGGCCGCTGAACTGCAGCGTCTTATTGCCTTTCTTGTCTGTCGAAACACTTGCCATAATTGCACCTACTTTCGTGTTAAAAGCCCGGCCGCCCGCCGCCGAGTTGGCG
>CAZJWY010000116.1:0-16701 GCA_964549545.1 uncultured Planctomycetaceae bacterium
CTCCGCTTGAGTAGCCACGAAAAACACGAAAAGTCACCAAAAGTTTCGCGTCTTTTCGTGTTTCTTGTGGCTACTGCATCCAAAAGGGGTTAACGGCGTGAAGCGGCATCCGGCCGAGGTGGAGGCGTGGGTGGCAGCGACTTTCGGCCGGGCAGACGTCTGCCAGCGGGCTCGGTAACCACGGCCGATTGTCGGTACGGCGCAGCCGTGGGAGGCGAGCGGGGGTAAACCTCGGGCGCGAACGCACCGACAATCGGCCGGGCGACGTCCAAGCAATTGCAACGCACATTCGGCCGACAGTCGGTGCTACCCAGTTCCAAGAGAAAGGCGGCGTGACATCGCACTACGGAACCATACCCGCAGTCAACACCCCATCGACCGGCACAACCACTTGCCCAGCGGACGAAAAACGCCCCCAGCAAAGCGCGACGCTATTCGTTCCTATTATCCGTATGCGCGCTTGACATCAGAGGCCATATAGATGTTAGGCGGCTGATGCCCAAATACGACGCTACAACCTATAAACTGCCTTTCGCGCCGCTTCAAATGCGCTTTCAAGGTCGCTTAGTTGGTCTTGCGGAAGGTTCTGGCCGTGCCGAGTGACCGTGGCTTCCAACGCATCCATAAGCATTGCCCAGCCATCGGTGAGACCGTTCACGCACGAAATGCCATGGCGTACCTGCATTGCTGCTTCGGTGTGACCACTTTGCTCCATCCGCCCGACAAGCCCCGCTAACTCTTCGAAGTACGCTTCATTTGACGCGTAAGTTTTCATTGCGAGCCCGCTACCCGTGCGCCCTCTTGACGAAACAGGCCATATAGATGTTAGGCCGATACGGACTTCTCCCGCTCTTCCCTACGACGGTCACCAGTCTTAACGAATCGGCCAATAAGCCACACGTTAAGAATCAACATTGCTAATGCGCTCCAGCCAAGAGTCCTTTGGTAGGGCGTATAGAAGTTCGGAATAAGACCGGAAAACCACGCTGCAAACCCCAATATCATTCCGTTGTGAATGGCATCTCCGTAAATTGGATAACCGCCATCATTCAGATCGCGGGCCGATATATAGGCGAAACGGAGACATCGAGCACAATTCGCCAGCGCCAACACGATCAGTACCGAAATGAACGCCGCCATGGCCGCCTAACGAGCAAGCTCAGTTGCCCGCCTTCAACGAGAGTGCAGTGTACGAAGTATAAACGAAAACGGATGCCGCTGGGTTCGTTCACATTGCTTCAACGGCGAGCGCCGCTCGCCTCGAAATCGTGCTTGACGCTACGACAACGCTCGATTTCCTTGGCCCCCTCCGGAGTGCGGCCACGAGGCCAAACTTCGTCGAAGAAGTCGCACAGGAGATCTTCGCGTTCGAATAGGTTGATAATATAACCACGGCGGACAGTCGAATTGTATGATTTGAATTTGGTGGGCATCGCCCTGATCCGCTTGATCTCGTCTGCGAGGCCGTGTTCTTCTGCAAACGAATAGGCCTCCTCCAATGGAAACCGCCCTTTGTTTGTGACCACCATCGTGATCCCTCCTTCGCCTAACACCAAAGCTCAGTTGCCCGCCGGAACAACCAAGCGGGATTGGACGCAGTATATCCATTACAAAAGAAAAACGCCAAACGGCCCGCGTTGACAGCGGGTCAACTGCAGCGACTTGTTAGGCGGCGTCCTCCGGTTTCCGCGAAGCCCGCCACGCGCGCCAAGAATGAAATACTCCTATCGCTAGCCATCCCAACGCAATGTATCTCTGACCGTAGTACGCTGAACTAACAAGCGACAGGAGTCCAAATAGTATGGCGAATATGAACGCCATGCCCGCGAAGACTTTCGCTTCATAAGCTTTGGAACGGCGTTCGTATTTCCACCACGGAGTTGCCATAGCCGCCTAACACTAAAGCTCAGCGACTTGTTAGGCGGGATTACAGTCGAGCAACAGGACGCCACTCGCCACCCCGGCCATGGTAGACTTCGCATGATAGCGAGAAGAGCTGCCCGCACGATGTGCAGCGGAAATAATAGCCGACTATATCGTCCCACGGTCCATCAAGACTGATCTGCGAGAACGGCTCTGACGAAAAGTACGGCGAGCTCTGTGGCACTTCGACAATATCGCCCTGAGCGATGTGATGTCGAGCCACGCGAATGGCCTCACTTAGATCCACTGGCAGCGTAATGCCTAACCGCTTACGCAACGGCGCGCAACGAGCGCACGTCCCGGTTTCAGGTTGAGAACTCGCCTCAGTCACGTGCCCACCTAACAAACATTCTACAGAAACAGATTCTAGATAATCCGCTCGTGATTCTGTATATTCCACCTCCAATTGTCAAGTTTCTCCCAGCACTTATTGCCACCAGCCGGAAATGCGTATCGCGAAGTCACCAACTCCGTAACTGTTTACCGTCGAGCGTTTTCCCAATACTCGGCGATGAGTTTTTTGGTGGCGTCTATAGACGCCGAACCACTGACACCTTTTCTACATCAGAGCCTATCGGAATCTCTCGTGGGTTTGTGGTAAGGAACACAACATGAAAACGCGAATCGCTCGTCGGACGTTTGTTACGACCGCATTGGTAGTGGCTGCACTACAGTCGGCGGCTTGCTCCGAGCTACGGGCTGCCGGGACGAATTAAAGGGGGGAGTCATTTTTCTTGACGGGCTGCGTTGTTGGCGGTAACGGGCAGCGCCGACTGTCGGCCGATTGTGCGACGCGAACCATGCCAGCGCCACCCGGCCGATTGTCGGTGCGCCGCAGGCGCAGGAGGCGAACCTCGTTCTACCTCGCCCGGCTAGCTCGCCCCATCGTGCAGCAGCGCGACAAAGCCCGCCTGCTGGAAATGCCGGTCAGACGTGAATGCTTCCGTCGCACCAAATTCCTCCATGATGAGCATCGTCGAGCAATCCACCAGTCCCCAGGTTTTGTCCGATCGCTGGTCGTAGCGGTCTAAGGCCTCGCGCATGCGTCGCTCATCAACCACTACGAACGTCGAACGTGGGTCGGCGAGCACCGTCGTCACGGCGCTGCGAAAGGTTTGCCGCGCTGGCGTCCGCGCCAACCCGTTGCCCGTCTCCGAAATAATCCAGTCCGTCACGAGCAGCCCTCCGCCGCCGCGCACAATCCCAGCGAAGGTCGTCACTGCCAATTCGTGTAAGCGGTCTTGCCGGTTCAAGAGGGCGAACCAGCCGTTCGTGTCGAGCGCGACAGGTCTACCGGCCATCCGCCTGTTCCGACTGCTTGGGATGTCCGTACAAATAGTGGTCGGCGTTCTCCGCCAAGTCCGGAATGCCGGTGTCGACGGCCAATTCGATCAGCCGCAGAAGCGGATCATCCCCGGGCCGGAGGCTTCCGTCCCCATTCTCCCCAGCGGGGCCATTTGCATTCGGCAGCGCGCCGGAAGCGGGAATCACCTCGACTGCGTGCCCCGGAGCAAGCCCGACGACCGGTTCGTCGGGCACAAACACCTTGCCGTCAAAATGGGCGCTAATCGTCATCATACCTCAATTATACTACGAACCGCGAACAACAAACAACTTACGCCACGGGGGAAAATTAAAGAGGGCGGGGAAGAATGGCATCAAGTTAAGCTGAAGTGGATGGCACGCAACAGCTAAGCAACGCTGTGATTGCGAAGCTTGCGACCGATGCGACCGCGAGAATCCCGGGGATGTCCCGACGCCAAACGCACAACATCGGGCTATCGCAGCATTGCTTCACGCTTGTGCCAAACGGGTTTATGCTTAACTTGATGTCATTCGGTTCCCTGATGCCTTTTTCTCCTTTTCAATAGAGCCTATCGGAATCTCTCGTGGGTTTGTGGTAAGGAACACAACATGAAAACGCGAATCGCTCATTGGACGTTTGTTACGACCGCATTGGTAGTGGCTGCACTACAGTCGGCGGCTTGCCCCGAGCTGCGGGCTGCCGATCCGGCGGCGAGAAAGCCGATTCGAGTCGCCCTCTATGCCGACGCCGGGGCAGCGAAAGAAGGCTCGCCGCACATCAAGAAATCGCTCCCAGTTGATCAAGGCTTCGACCTGAAGCTCGTCTCTGCCGAAGAAATCCGTCGCGGTGCGCTCGATCCATTCGATGTCCTGATCCAACCCGGCGGCAGTGGCTCGAAACAAGCCAAGACACTCGGCGACGAGGGTTGCAAACGCGAGAAAAAGTTCGTCGCGGCCGGCGGCGGATACATCGGCATCTGCGCGGGGGCTTATCTCGCGTCGGCCAACTATCCCTGGTCGTTGGGATTGCTCGACGCCAAGGTCGTCGACTCCGCCCATTGGGCCCGCGGCACGGGCGAAGTGCGGCTGGCGATCACCTCCACCGGCCGCTCCGCGCTCGGCATCAAGGAAGATCAGTGCGTGATCTACTACGGCCAAGGCCCGTTGCTTGCCCCTGGCGAGAAAGACGACATCGACGACTACGAGTTGTTGGCGTCTTACGAAACCGAAATTGCGAAAAAGAACGCGCCGCAAGGCGTCATGAAAGGCACGACCGCCATTGCTCGCAGCACTTTCGGCAAAGGCCGGGTCGTCTGCTTCAGCCCCCATCCCGAAAAAACCCCTGGCCGCGAAACATTTCTACAATCCGCCGTCCGCTGGGCCGCACGGGGCGATTAGAAAGAGCCAATGAACCGGACGCTAGCGCGTGCCGGCTAATAGGCGGGGCGGGATAATCCAATCAGCCGGCGGGCGCTAGCCCCCGGTTTTTGGTCGTGTATGATGTGCCGGAGGGACCGGACTAATGGCGCGGCAATGAGGGACGGCTGCGATGGAATCGGGCGATCCGTTAGCTTTCTTTATTACCTGGACGGTGTACGGCTCACACCTTCAAGGAGACGAGCGAGGCTGGCGACGACGGTGCCAGGGGAACCAACTACCGCAGCCGCGACTCGCTCAGTGGCGTCGAGAACGTTTGAAATACGACGTGATTCTGCTGTCGCCAGCCGCGCGTGAGATCGTCGAAGCCGAATGCCGGCGGCATTGTGATCATCGTGGTTGGCACGTGTGGACAGTTAACGCGCGATCGAATCATGTGCATATCGTCGTGACAGCCGATGGATATTCTAGCACGATCGTTCGAGACCAGTTGAAGGCTAACTGTACGCGCGGATCGCGGATGCATTGGAAGCAGTTTTGCGATCGTGACGTTTGGACAGTGGGCGGAGATTGGGATTGCATCAACTGCGAGGAGGATTTGGAGGCGGTGTGTTTGTACGTGCGCGAAGCGCAAGATCGAATGAAGTATCGACACCGCGGTGACAGATCAGCCGGCGGGCGCTAGCCCCCGGTTAGTCGGAGCCGGTGGGTGAACAGCGTTGGTTGAGAACCGGACGCTAGCGCGTGCCGGCTGATGAGGTGAAGGAGATTCTTTGGATGCGTGTTGCGGTTTGTCTGATTGTCTTGTTGGGTGGCGTGGTCGGGTTCGCGCAGGATCGGGCGGTACCGGCGGCGGAGGCGACGAAACACTTCACATTACCGGCTGGGTTTAAGGCGACGCTCTTTGCGGGTGAGCCCGATGTTGTGCAGCCGATTGCGTTCACGTTTGATGATCGGGGGCGATTGTGGGTTGTGGAGAACTACTCGTATCCCGGTTGGGCGGGTGAGAAGCACGACCGGGTGTTGATCTTCAGCGATCGCGATGGGGATGGCCGATTCGATGAGCGGAAAGTGTTTCTTGATAACGGCAGCAATCTGTCGGGGATCGAGTGGGGCTTTGGCGGCGTGTGGCTGTGTTCGGTGCCGAACCTGGTGTTTGTGCCTGATGCGAATCGCGATGATGTGCCGGACGGGCCGGCGGTGGTGAAGCTCGATGGTTGGGATCAGCAGGCGAAGCACAACGTGTTCAACTCGCTGGCATGGGGGCCAGACGGTTGGTTGTATGGCTGCAACGGGATTTTGTCGAACTCCAACGTCGGGAAGCCGGGGGCGAAGGCCGAGGAGCGGACGGCGCTCAATTGCGGTGTTTGGCGGTACCATCCGACGCGGGAAGTGTTTGAATTCGTGGCCAGCGGGACGACGAATCCGTGGGGGCTCGACTTCGACGAACTGGGGCAAGCGTTTATTACCAACTGCGTGATCGAGCATTTGTGGCATGTGGTGCCGGGCGCTCGGTTTCAGCGGATGTTTGGTGAGGACCTGCACGCGAATACGTATCAATTGATGGGGACATGTGCCGACCATATTCATTGGGCGGGCGGCGTGTGGACCGAAGCGCGAGGCGGTCGGCACAACGACTACGGCGGCGGGCATGCGCATGTTGGTGCGATGATTTACCTGGGCGACGATTGGCCCGACGAGTATCGTGGCCATCTCTTTACCTGGAACATCCACGGCAATCGACTCAACCAGGACGTTTTGGAACGCCATGGGCCGGGCTATGTCGCGCATCATGACAAGGATTTCCTGCTGGCGGGCGATCCGTGGTTTCGCGGAATCGCGGTGAAGTATGGGCCCGATGGCGGCGTGTACATTAGCGACTGGACCGACACAGGCGAGTGCCACAACTACGAGGTGGCCGATCGGTCGAACGGGCGGATTTACAAGATCACCTACGGCGAGGCGAAGCCGTGGGCGAACGATCTTGGAAAGCTGCACGATAGTGAACTAGTCGAATTGCAGACGCATAAGAATGACTGGGTGGTGCGTCACGCGCGGCGCGTTTTGCAAGAGCGAAGCGTGGTTGGGCGATTGAGCGATGACACTTCCAATCGACTCCGTGCGATGCTCGAAAATGAAAAGAGTGCCCACTTGCAGTTGCGTGCCCTGTGGGCGCTCCACGCCATCGGCCAGGCCCCGGAGTCGCTGCTGCTCGCCGAGATGAAAAACGAACACGATGTGGTTCGCGGCTGGGCGGTGCAATTGGCGGTGGAGGAAAAACGGACGTCGCCGGAAGTCGTTTCGCAATTGGAGACCATGGCAAAGTCCGATCCGTCGCCGTGGGTTCGGCTGGCGCTGGCTTCGGCGCTGCAGCGGTTGCCGGTGGCCGATCGCTGGGGAATCGCCGGAGGGTTGATCGCGCATGCACAAGACGCGGCCGATGTGAATTTGTCGCTGATGATTTGGTACGGCGTCGAGCCACTTGTGGCGGTGGATCGAAGCCGAGCGGTTGGACTTATCGCGCAGGCGCAGATCCCGCTAATTCGAAAGCTGCTGGCGAGACGCGTTGCATCGGCGAAGCAGGGAGAAGCTTTGACCGCGCTCATGCCCTTGCTGGAGAAGGGAGATGACAAGCTGCGCGAGCCGGTTCTGACAGGAATGCTCGAAGCGCTCGAAGGCAGGAGAGAAGTTCCGATGCCAAAAGGTTGGTCAGACGCCTATCCCTTGCTGGCGAGCAGCAGCAGGGCCGCGGTTAAGGATCGAGCGCGGCGATTGGCGTTGATCTTCAATGACTCGAGGGCCCTGGACGAGCTGCGGCAAATCGCGGGCGACACGCGTCAACCGGCCGAGACGCGTCAGGAAGCGATTCGAGCGCTGACTCAGGCGAAGGCCGAAGGCTTGTCTAAACAGCTACTTGGCTTGTTGGCCGATCCGGCTGTGCGGATTGCCGCGTTGCGGGGCCTGGCGGCGTCGGATGATGAGGCCACGCCAGGCGAGGTGTTGAAGAAGTATGGCGAGTTCGACGCGGCCGCCCGGCAAGAGGCGATCAGCACACTGGCGTCGCGGAAGGGCTACGCAATGCTGCTACTGGACGCCGTGGAGCAGGGCCACATTCGCGCGAACGACCTATCGGCGTTTCATGTGCAGCAGTTGCAGAACTTGAAAGACGCGGCAATCAGCGACCGGGTGGAAAAAGCATGGGGATCGTTCCGGCCGACCTCCGCGGATCGGGCGGCGCTCATCGCGCGGTATCAGCAAAAACTCACGCCGACAGTGCTGGCGGGCGCCGATCGCGTGAAAGGGCGCGCGGTTTTCCAACGGACGTGCGCCGCTTGCCACACGCTTTTCGGCGAAGGTGGAAAAATCGGACCCGAGCTGACGGGCGCGCAGCGGAACAACCTGGACTATTTGCTTACCAACATGCTCGATCCGAGCGCTGTGGTGGCCAAGGATTATCAGATGACGCTACTCGTGATGGCCGACGGACGGGTGATCAGCGGAATCGTCAGGAGCGAGGACGAACAGCGGTTGAGCATGCAGACGGCAACGGAGCTTGTGACCGTTCTTAAAAAGGAGATCGACTCGCGCGAGGTGACAGCGAACTCGATGATGCCAGACGGCTTGCTTGCGCCGCTGAGCGAGGTGGAGGTGCGCGACTTAATGGGTTATTTGAGCGGGTCAGTACCCGTCGCGAGTAGCGAGAAGCGCTAGTGTTCTGTCACAGGCTGGTTTGAGAACTAGAGCAAATCACTTTATTCGTTCTCGCAGGGGGCCGTGTTGGTGGGAGATTCGGCCTGGCGGCCGACGCTAAATTGCGTTTGTTCTTTGATCTACTGCGGAACGCAATTTGGTAAGTTGCTCTAATCGAAGGCGATAGGGACAGTACGTTACAGGTTTCCCTACTATGGCGTCTTCTTTGACGACGAGTTTTCAGCCTTTCGCTCTGAGAGACGCCGAAGCATGCCGCGGATGTCGGCGACGCCTTTCGCGCTGACATAGATCGTAACCGTCGAATACCAAACGACGCAGGCCATTGTGAGGAGCCACCAGAAGAAATGCTCAGGCATGGGCGCGGTCCTCGCTGGTTGGAGGTGATGTTTGTGGTCGAATCAGCGAGCCTACGATCATTGCCACTGCCGACAAGGCAAACGCCGCGATTCCGGAGTAGTTGGTTCCGATCGTATTATTCGCCCATTCCGATGTCGCTGGCAGTTGCTTCAAAATGAGATACGTTACGGGGATCGCCGCGCTGACGACGATGCTGGCCGCGGCGCCCCAGCTATTGGCGCGTGGCCAATAGCAACACGCCACGAGTAGGATACTCATGCTGGCCAGGTAGATCGTGCCGGTAATTGCCAAGTAATCCCAAAGTGCGCCCTCAAGGGGGTACCACAAACCATAGAACAGTAGAAACACGCCGATCAGGGCGATGATGCAGCGGTTGACGAGGATGCCTTTCCGCTCAGACCACTTGGTACGGCGGAACGGCCCCATGATGTCGTTGTAGATGACGCTGCCCCAGGTGAGCATGTAGGAGGAGTCGGTCGACATATCGGCGGCAAGCATCGCGGCGATCAAGAGGCCCATGAGCCCGGCGGGGACGGCCTGGCCGAGGTACATTGGCATCGCCGACATCGTTTTGGCTTCGGCTAGTCGACCGATCGTCGCCAGGGCCGCGATGCCCCAGATGCCTGGAATCAGGAATCGGCAGACGAAGAAGAAGCTCGTGCGGGTGTAGATTTTTCGGCCAGTTTGGGTGTCGCGCGCGGCCAGCACGCGGGCAATCGTCGTTTGCCACGTCAATACGGCGGCCAGGTTCAGCAGCGCATTGAAGACGACGTAGGACCAGCCCAGGTTTTGGTTGACGAATGGGTTGAAGCCACCGGGCCCGTGGTTTATTTCCACGGTTTTAACGATCGTCTCCCATCCGACTTTGTAAAGAATCAGAATCGTAACCGCGATCAGGCCGGCGCTCATTACGATGAACTGTAGAAAATCGGTAACGAGCACCGAGAGCATGCCGCCGAGGATCGTGTAAACGGCGACTCCCACGAGGAGCACGGTCATCATGATCTCGAGATAGTGGTTGTTGGTTCCCGACGTTTGCACATCGATTCCCGATACCTGCACGAGAAACTCGCCGCCGACGCGCAGGAAGACGCCCATGTTCAAGAGGCCGCCCAGCACAATCACCACGCCGGAAGCCCAGCGAATGCGCGGACCAAATCGCTTCTCGATCAGTTCGGGCAGCGTAATGACGCCGGAGTCGCGGAGCGGCTTGATGCAAAAGCCGGTGACGCCGACGACCAGCATCGCGATGGCCATCAAGATGCCGGGCGTCGCGCCAGCGAAGCCGTAGAGGTAGCCGTTTTGAGCGGCGTACATGCAAGTGACGATGCCAAACTCGGTCGCCGCTAGCGAGGCGATGCCGAGGAACACATCCATTTCACGCCCGGCGACCAGGAAATCATCGACGCGATCGATGTACTTCCGCATCGCGAGGCCGGCCGCCATGGTAACCAGCAGATACAAGCCGACGATGCTGCCGTCGATGGGCCAGTGGAAGCCGGTCGCGCCGAGAAGGTTATGCATTTGGCCAAATCAGTGGATGGTAAGCGAGTGCAAGGGGCCAGTGTAACGCATCGACCGGCATCCGGCGAGTATTTTACACCTCGATTCGTTGCCATGCATCGTGCCGGAAGCGGAGTATTAAAAGCACGCAACGGATGAAGATGTCGAGCACCATGGCATACCAGGCCCCGACGACGCCCAGGTTGGCCCCCACGATCGACCAGCCGACCAGCGGCAGAGAGATGGTTTTGCGCGTGAGGTAATAGGCGACCGGTACGCGAAAGAAAACGACGCCCAGCAAGTTGAGAGCCAATGGCCAGCGGGTGTCGCCAGCTCCGCGTAGCGCGCCGACAAGCACCAGTACAATCGCCAGCGGGACCATCGCATAGGCGACGATTCGCAAAAGCTGAGCGGCCAGTGGCACAACCTCTTTGTTCGATCCACTCAAGAACACGCCAGCGAGCGGCGTTGCGGCCACGTAAAAGATAATCCCCGCGAGCAACATCACCGATGCGGCCGCGATACACGTTTGAATCACGCTGTACCTGGCGCGAACCAGATCGCGGGCGCCGATGTACTGCCCGGCCAATGTTGCAGCCGAGACTTGAAACGCGCCGCCTGGCATATAACCCAGTGCTTCGACTTGAATCGCGACGCCATGCGCAGCCGCCGCCGCGTCGCCCAGCGATAGCACGATCCGCAAGAAGATCATCTGACAGATGTTGACCAGAATGACGTCAATCCCGCCCGGGATGCCGATCCGCAGGATGCGGCGAATCAGATCGAAGTCGGGCTGCATCTTCGCAGGCCGCAAATGAAACCCGGCGCGGCCGCCAGCCAGCAGGGCCAATAGAATCGCCGCTCCAGAGCAGTGACCAAGCGCCGTGCCGAGCGCGATGCCGGTCCAGCCCAACTCGGGCAGCGGACCGAAGCCAGTACACAGCGCGTAACTACACGCCATGTTGATCACATTCACAATCGCCATTACCACGAGCCCGCTGACCGTGTCGCCGGCACCGCGTAAGCAAGCGATGGCCACGCGCTCGACCATCACCGCCGGTAGAACGCAAAACTCGATGATCAGATACCTCGTGGCCGCCTCGGCCGCCGTCCCCTTGAGCCCCATCAGCACGGGGAAGTGTCCCGCAAAAGGCAACGCGATCGCCATGAGCAGTAGTGCCCACACCAGACCGGTGAGGATGGATTGATTCATCACACGATTGGCCATCTCTGGATTGCGAGCGCCGACAAACCGCGCGACCATTGCCGTCGATCCGAGAGCGACCACGCCGAACACATTCCCTACGAGCCACAGCGCGTAGATCATGAGCGTCATCGCCGCGACGTAGGCCTCGCCGGGCAAGAAATTGCCTGTGAGCCACAGATCGGTAAAACCGACGAGCACGTGGAGCATCTGCTCGACAAGGACTGGCAGTGTTAGCCAGAGCATCGGCCGGAATGTGCCAGGGCGATCGACGAGCGAAGTGGGCATAGATTCCTTACTTGGTACTTATGGACACTTTTTATTGATAATGAACGGTTGGACGGGGGCGAGGACGCCCCGGCTCGCGGGCAATTGTTCAATACCAATGCAAGCCTCAATAGCACTCAGCACTCGGTACTAAGTACCCGGCGTCTATCAGCCGATTAAGTTGGCAATCTTTCGCCCGGTCGTGCTAAGTGGGAGCGCGGCTAGCTCATCCACTGGCAGCCAACGCACCGCCGCTTCTTTTCCCGCGCGAACTCGTCCGCCCACATAGCTTGCCTGATAGCAATCGAGTGTAATGCGAAACCGCGTGACGCCGTGTTTCATCGTTTTGAGCAGCCCATTCGGCGCACACTCAATTCCCGTTTGCGATTCCACCTTGGCAATGATCTCTTTCCGCGCAAACAGTGGGCCATTCGCTTCGACTGCAAACCGAGGAAAATCCCACAGGCCTGCCCAACGTTCGTCCGCCGCACATTGCCGCACCAGCACGCTGCCATTTTTGCGAACAATGACCGCTGCTTCTCGCAGGTCGGTGTATGTCGGTCGTGGTTTGGCGGCCGGAATTTGGCTTTGCAAACCAGAGGCGAATGCTTTGCATACGCTGGATAGAGTGCAAGTGAGACAGGCAGGTTCGCTCGGCGTACATACGAGCGAGCCCAGTTCCATGAGCGCCTGGTTGAACTCGGCCACTTGCTTCTGCGGCAGAATTTCCTCGGCCACCTGCCACAACGGCCGCTGGCCCGTCGCCGAATGAGGATTGCCGCGATACGCGATCAGTCGGCTCAGGAGTCGAATCGTGTTCGCTTCCAAAATAGGCGCACGTCGACCAAACGCGATCGACACAATGGCTCCCGCCGTGTAGCGCCCGATGCCCGGCAGCTCCTGCAATCTGGCCACGTCATCCGGGAACATGCCGCTGTACTCAGCAACAACTTTCTTCGCGGCCGCGTGCAATTGCCTGGCGCGACGGTAGTAGCCGAGGCCCTCCCACAATCGCAATACATCCGTCTCGCCTGCCGTCGCAAGCGAAACGACATCGGGAAACGCCGCTACAAAACGCTCGAAGTAGCTGCGAACGGTCGCAACCTGCGTTTGTTGCAGCATGATCTCGCTGAGCCACACGCGATACGGATCGCGCGACAGTCGCCAGGGAAGATCGCGTTTGTGGTCCGCGTACCAGGCCAGAAGACGCCGGCGCAAGGTTTGCTTTTGCGCGGCAGTAAAGAAGGGTGATTCCTCATCGAGCTGTTTGCGTTCCCTCGCGGCCATCTGTGGATTTTCACGCAAAGGCGCTAAGGCGCAAAGGGCCGATCGTGTCAGTTGCTAAAATCTTCGCGTTTCGGTGTCGCGGCTTGGTTCATCATAGGCGAGATATTAACGAGGGCGGTCGGCTGAGCCGAGTTATTCGATGGGCAACTCGAACAGGTGCCGCACCCCCTGCGGCGGTTGGCCACCGACTGCCAGCCGCGACGAGCCAGGAACGCCGCCGATGCAATGACAATCAAGATGGCTAGGACGTCTTGCATGGCTATGGGTAGTTCAAAACCGGGGGCTAGCGCCCTGCGGCTGATTGAATCAACCGGAACGCGCTAGCGTCCGATTCATTCGGATGTTTTTGAAATGGGGTCTAGCTAATCAGTCGAATGCCTACTTGGTACGTAACGAGCGCCCCGAGATACGCCAGCGTGGTCATATAAACAAACGTGAAAATCGGCCAGCGCCAGCTATTTGTCTCGCGGCGGATCACGGCGAGCGTCGCGGCGCACTGTGCGCATAACGCGAAGAACACCATGATCGACAGCGCGACCGGTAAATTGTACACCGGGAGCCCCGTGTCGTCCCACTTGGCGGCACGCAACCGCGATTCCAGTCGATGTTGGTCCTCTTCGGCGCCGAGATCGACATCGCCGCCAAGCTGATAGATCACGCCGAGCACGCCCATCACGACCTCACGCGCGGGAAACGAGGCTATCGCCGCACAACCGATCCGCCAGTCCCAGCCAAGCGGCCGCACCGCCGGCTCGATCCACTGCCCTGCCCTGCCGAGAAAGCTGTAACGCTGATGCAGGCTAGCGGCCAGGTGATCCATGTTTTCCGGCTGGTCGAACTCCGCGAGTGCCTTCGCGTCGTTTTGGATCGCTGCTCGCTGATTGGCAATCTCCGCGGCCACCTTCTCCTCGGATCGTGGGTAATACGTGAGCGCCCACACCACGATCGTTACGGCAAAAATCACAGTTCCCGCTCGCGCCAGAAACGCCCAGCCGCGCTCCGCCATTCTGAAAGCGACGTTACGCGCGGAGGGGACTTTGTAACTCGGCAACTCCATCACGAACGGTGGCGTCTCGCCACGCAGCAACGTTTTCTTGAGCACCCAGGCGACACAGATCGCCACAATCGTGCCGACTGCATACATCGACAGCAGCACGAGTCCTTGCAAACCCAAGAGTCCGCCCAGGTAAGCGTGCGCCGGCACGAATGCCCCGATGAGAATCACATACACCGGGAGCCGAGCCGAACAGCTCATCAGCGGTGCAATGAGAATCGTTGCCAGGCGGTCTCGGCGGTTCTCGATCACGCGTGTTGCCATGATACCCGGCACGGCGCACGCAAACGACGACAGCAGCGGAATGAACGACTTCCCGCTGAGCCCTACCCCGGCCATTAGCCGGTCCATCAAGAAGGCCGCCCGGGCCATGTACCCGCAATCTTCCAATAGCGCGATGAAGAAAAATAGAATCAGAATCTGAGGCAGAAAAATCACGACGGCTCCCACGCCTCCGATGATTCCGTCGACGACGAGCGATTGCAGCGCGCCCTCGGGCAACAATCTCGAAACAAAAAAGCCAAGCGTGCCGACAGCACCGTCGATCCAATCCATCACGGGCACGGCCAGCACGAAGATCGACGAAAACAAGATCGCCATGGCCGCCACGAAAACTAGCGTGCCCCAAATCTTGTGCGTCAATACGGCATCGATGCGGTCACTCGTCGTTAGTTGATGGTCGCTTGGCCTCCGGGCAACGCCATCGAGCACGCGCGCCACCCAATCGTAGCGGGCCATCGCCTCGACAGCAGGCACCGGATAGCCGGCCGCGGCTAGCGACTCTCGGGCAGCATGCAATTTCTGCACGCCTTCCGAAGTAGCGCCGTTCAAGAACTCGTGTTCGAGATAACCGTCGCCATCCAACAGTAGTCGCTCGACAAGAAAAGGTGGCACTTTCTGTGGCAGCTTGCTATTTAACCACTCGGTCAACTCGTTCGCCTGGCGTTGAAACGCGGGCGGGAACGGGTTTTCTCGTCGAATCTCGCCGCGGTTCGCGAGATGCCCGAGCGTTGTCGTGAGTTGCTCAAGTCCCACGCGGCGATTAGCCTGTACTGCCACGATCGGCACGTCCAACCGCTTTTCGAGCGCCGCAACGTCGATTTCGATTTGCCGCTCGCGCGCCACGTCGACCATGTTGAGCGCGACCACCGTCGGCAGCCCTAGAGACAGCACTTGGCTAACCAGGAACAAGTTTCGCTCCAGGTTGCTCGCATCCACGATGCAGAGCACGCCATCCGGCGGCGGCCCATGCCCGTTTCGCCCTAATAGAACATCGACGGTCACCATCTCGTCCGGTGACCGCGGCGCAAGGCTATAAGTTCCAGGCAAATCGATCAACTCAAAGTGCTGATCGCCATGGCGTAGCGTACCGGTTTTCTTTTCAACCGTGACGCCTGGGTAGTTACCCACCCGCTGCCGCACGCCCGCGAGCGCCGAGAACAGCGTCGACTTCCCTGTATTGGGATTACCAATCAGGGCAATGCGAATCACTTTCGACGGTGCGACAGTCATGTTGATTACTTAGCGGAAGAAATTATCACCACAGAGACACAGAGAGCACGGAGAAAACCGAATGACCAAGTTCCAATGACCAATTTGATTTGATGTTAGCTTTTTGGTCATTGAGATTTGGTCATTGGACCTTCTTCTCTGTGCTCTCCGTGTCTCCGTGGTTCATCCGAATCTCAATCTGTTGCGCCTCCGCTTTGCGCAAACTCAACCGATACCCGCGGAGCTCGAACTCGAGCGGATCGCCAAGGGGCGCGGTACCGATTCGGCGAATCTCCACGCCCGGCGTCACGCCCATTTCCAAGAGTCGACGGCTGACGTCGTTCGCGCCGACAACTTGGACGACTCGACCCGACTCGCCGACAGCAAGCTCGGCCGCGACGTACGTCATGCCGATTGCCCCGAGAGCACTACGAGCCGTAGCGAGCCGTCGTCGCGGAAGCAGAGCGTGCTGCCGTCCACGCGGAGGATGCAAGGCGACCCAGTGCGGACCATCTGAATGAATGCACCAACGCGCAGGCCTAGCTCGTGAAGCCGGCGGACATGAGCAAGCGGGCCGACGACCTCGCTGATCTCGGCCATCTGGCCGGGGCGAAGCGCGGAAAGGGAAATCAACTCACTCATGACAACTCACTAAGATCAATTGAGAACAATTCTCAAGAATGCATATCGGCTAATTCTAGTGAACCTCAAGACTCGATTCAACGGGACCGCGCGAAAAAGAAGCTCCGGAGCGACAAACTGTACCGCTCCCACACCGTTCGCGGCTTAGCAGATTAAAAGGTTAGTAAACCACAGATTTCACGGATAACGTGGGTATTGGGATAGGCCACGAATAGTTTCTACGGGGATGTCTTTATCCCAGAAATCCGTGTCATCCGTGGTCAGCTCTATTTCAGGGGACTAATGCGTCTTGCTCTAACTGTAGGGTCTAGGCTTGCTGGCATTGGTCGGCGTGGGCGCCGACGCTAAGAAAGTCAAAAACGAACGCTACGCGGCCTTCATCGCGGCCACTACATCGACAATCGCCTTTTTGCCGTCCTCGAACAGCATGAGCGTATTGTCCGCGGCAAACAACGGGTTCGGAATCCCCGCGAACCCCGGGCTCAGGCTCCGTTTTACCACGACTACCGTACGGGCCTCTCCTACATTGAGGATCGGCATCCCGGCGATCGGGCTCTGAGGATCGGTATTGGCCAGCGGG
>CAZJWY010000117.1:0-16409 GCA_964549545.1 uncultured Planctomycetaceae bacterium
TCCCCGCCCCCGACCCAAACGCCCGCCATCGGGGCCGAGGACCGCTCGGCTCGCTGGGTGGTGTTGGAGGTTTGTCGATACGTTGAGCTTGTTACGATTTGTTTGATCAATCGCTTTACATCCCAGTTGTTTTCCATGAAGTCGACGGCTAGCCAATCAAGCAGCTCGGGATGACTTGGGTACTGGCCTTGGGCACCGAAGTCGGCGGGGGTGGCGACGAGGCCGGTGCCGAAGAAGATTTGCCACAGCCGATTCACCTCGACGCGCGCGGTGAGCGGGTGGTCTTTCATTGTGAGCCAGTTGGCGAGGTCGAGACGCGTGGACGCTAAGCCGCTAGCGGCGGAGGCAGGCAGTGGTGGTAAAACAGCGGGGGTGCCGGGGGTGACTTTTTCTTTGGGTTGTGAGTAATCGCCACGATTGAGGATGTGTGTTTCACGCGGCGTGGGCGAGACGTCCATCACCATGGTTGGGAACTTCTTGGTGAGGACGTCGAGGCGCTCTTTGAGGTTTGCCAGTGCGATGCGATCGCGCTTCGTGAAGTCGGAATGGTCGGCGAAGTATTGGCGAAGGGCGGAACGCTGGTCGGGGGTGAGAGCGGGGGGCGCGGTCGCTGAAGCGACCGCGCCGTCGTGGGATTGGGTAGGCGGTTGAATGATCTCGATGATTTCTTGGGGCAGGTCGCTGCCGTCGTCGGCGCCGGTCATGGCGAGGAACTCGAAGCGCGCGGCGACGGTGCTGTCGACGTGGCCGAAGTTGAGTTGAATTGTCATGAACGGTGTGTCTGTGGTGTCGACGGGTTTGTCGAACGTGACGGTGAGGTGGGTGGGGCCTAATTCCCCGGTCGCTGAAGCGACCTGGCCGTCGTCGGGGGACCAGCCGTCGTCGCCGCGGGTGTCGATGACGCCTTCGGGGCGCCAACTGGGGAGCCAGGAGTCGGCGGTGACTTGCGCGATGCCGAGGAGGTGGTTGAGGTTGATGTTGTCGCCGGGGACGGGGTCGGCACTGGCGCTGAAGGCGGTGAGGATGAAGGTGCCGCGACTGGTTACCGGTGGTTTGCGTTTTTTTCCTGGTCGCTGAAGCGACCAGGCCGAAGGTTGGGTTGGGGGGGCGTTGCCGTAGCCGCGGCCGCCGCCGGGGGCGGCTGGGTCGGGATGGAAGATGACGCGGACGCCGGTGATCGGTTTGTCTAGCTTGGGCAGGCGCATGGAGACGTCGTAGGCGACGAGCGCGGCGGGGGAGGTGATGTGGACGAAGCGGGGTGGATCGATGTCGAAGCCCGCGCCGGTGTTGGGGGTGCTGACTTTGAGCAGTTCGACGGGGTGGAGTTGGAGGCCTTTGCCGCGGGCGCTAAGTCGCGAGCGTTGCTCTTGGATCCAGTGGTCGATATCGGCGTCGTTAGGGTGGGCCAGTTTTTCCTTGAGCGCGGCGATTTGTTTTTGAAGTTCCGGTTCTTCGCTGGTTTGGAGCACGGTTTTGGCTTCGATCGAGGGGCGTGAGTTGATCCCGCGGTCGCCGTCGAGGCCGGCGTCGCTGAGCGTGTTGAAGTAGGCGAAGATCTGGTAGTAATCTTTTTGCGTGATGGGGTCGAACTTGTGGTCGTGGCATTGGGCGCAGCCGAGCGTCAGGCCGAGGACCGCTTCGCCGAACGTTTTCACGCGGTCGACGTTGTAGTTGGTGAGGTTCTCTTCGGGGATCGTGCCGCCTTCGTGCGTGTTCATGTTGTTGCGCTGGAAGCCGGTGGCGACGAGTTGGGCTTCGGTGCGATTCGGCAGGAGGTCGCCGGCCAGTTGTTCGCGGAGGAACTGATCGTAGGGCATGTTGGAATTGAAGGCGTTGATGACCCAATCGCGCCAGAGCCACATGTGCCGGCCGCCGTCGATCGAGTAGCCGTTGGTGTCGGCGTAACGGGCCACGTCGAGCCAGACTTGGGCCATGCGTTCGCCGAAGTGAGAGCTGGCGAGCAGTCGGTCGACCAACTTCTCGTAGGCGTCGGGGGATTTGTCGTTGGCAAAGGCTTCGACTTCGGCAGAGGAGGGGGGCAGGCCGGTGAGGTCGAGCGAGAGACGGCGGATCAATGTGTGACGATTGGCCTCGGGCGAATGCAAAAGTTTTTCTGTGTCCAGTCGGGCTAGGACGAAGCTATCGATCTCGTTGTGCGGCCACTTCTTGTTGGAGACTTCAGGAAGCTCGGCCTTCACCGGCGGAATGAACGACCAATGTTTGGCGTAGGGCGCACCTTGTTCGATCCAGCGTTTGAGCGTTTCTCTTTGCTCGGGCTTGAGCACGCGATGCGAATCGGGCGGCGGCATCATCTCCGATTCGTCGGTCGACGTGATCCGTCGCCACAATTCGCTTTGGTCGGGCTGGCCGGGAACGATCGCGGCCTTGTCGTCGTGCCGGGCGAAAGCGGAGTCGGCGACGTCCAACCGCAGGTCAGCCTGTCGAGCCTTCTCATCGAATCCGTGGCACTGGAAGCAGTTTTCCGAGAGGATCGGGCGGATGTCGCGGTTGAAATCGAGGGGCTTCTCGGCGGCGCGGGCGAGCCTCGGCGCGGCTGCGAGAACTAATATCAATAAGAGGGAAATGCGTCGCATGAGGTGGGGCCGCCTGTATAGATATGTCGCGAGCGACCTAATTTTATCATAATCGATGGGTATTTTGACGCGAGCTACCGGTTTTCACAGATTTGGCGGGGATTTTTTGCTCAGGTCACCTGACGGGTGCCGCAGCGACATTTAGGGGAATGGCAGAGATGCCGATGATCAAGCCGCGAATCGTCTTGGCAGCGTTCATGCTGGTCGCCGGACTGGCGATCCTTTCCGTTGGTTGCGTCTTGTTTTCTTGGTATTCTTGGAACGTAACAAAAGAGTGCGTTTTTTTTCTTGTTATTGGCACGGCCAATGTGCTGGGAGCTTGGACGCTTTGGCGGCGAAAGACGACCGTGGATGAACCAGCACGGCGAGGCCAACTATTCGCCCTGTCGCTTGTTCCGGCGGTAACCGTGTATCTGGCTGGTTATGCCTTTCTCGGGTATCGCGTGTGCGGATTCCAGCAGGACGGTGCTCGATATTGCGGGTTCGAATACGACCATGTTTGGGAATCGCGACTGTTCGTTCCTGCCGCTGCTGCCGAGTCGCTTGTGTTCCAGAGAAATATCGCGATAGGCGCCGCGGACGAACTTACTTGGAAATCGCCGATCCGAGAAGCAAATCAGGATGCCACGGCGAACGACGCGAAGCGTCCCTGAATTGACGCTCCACGCGCATAGGATTATAGTGCCGAATCTACACTCATCCGGAGGGAAAACGATTTAAGATGGCTACCAACGCTGCGATGCTTCGGGAAGAGAAATTCGGGGAGACGCAGCGGCGGGACACTTGGTGGGTGCAGCCGCTGGCGATGGCCGCGGCGTTTGTCGCGTTCATCATCTACGCGACGTTTCGCGGGCTGATCAATCGCGACTTTCAGTTTGGGCATGGCACCGCGGTCTTTCCGGAAAGCGCCTACTTCTTGTCGCCCTTCTATTCGCCGCTGCTGGCGATGCCGAGCTGGATGCCTGCCTGGGTGGCACCGGCGATCTTTGTGATGTGGATGCCGGCCGGATTTCGGCTGACGTGCTATTATGGGCGCAAGGCGTACTATCGGTCATTGTTTGGTGATCCTCCGGCATGTGCGGTGGCGGAGTTTTGCAAGCCGCATTACAAGGGCGAGCGCGGGTTCTGGGCTTTCCAGAATTTGCATCGCTACTTTTTGTACTTGGCGCTGCTCTTGGTGTGCATGCACATCTACCACGTGATCGAGGCATGCCGCTGGCCGAGCGAAGGTGGCGGGATGAGGTTCGGCATGAGCGTGGGTACGTTGGTGCTGGCCGTCGATTTGACCTTCCTGGCATTGTATGTGTTTTCGTGCCATTCGCTCAGGCATTTGGTGGGCGGGGGGAGCGACTGTTTCTCGGGCTCGAGGGGTGAGTCGCGCTACAAGGCGTGGAGCATCGTGACGAAGCTCAACCTTTATCACGGCACGTTCTTTTGGCTCAGCTTGTTTACGGTCGGCTTTGCCGACTTTTATATCTGGATGGTGTCATCCGGGCGGATTCAGGATTTACGGATTTTTTAGTTCACCACGACGGCACGACGGACACAACGAAAATTTTTTTGACAGGATAACAGGATCGGTCGGATCGACAGGATGGAATTCCAGGAAGAGGCTATGACAACTTCTCTTATTCTTCCATCCTGTCGATCCTGCAAATCCTGTTATCCCGTCCAATTCCTAACGTCGTGTTTGTCGTGCCGTTGTGATTAAAAGAATTGTTGCGATAACTAATGGATAAGTATCAAACGTTTGAATACGACGTCGTAGTGGTTGGTGCAGGCGGCGCTGGGCTACGGGCGGCGATCGAGGCGTCGGCGCAGGGTGCGAAGACGGCGCTGGTTTGCAAGTCGCTGTTGGGCAAGGCGCACACCGTAATGGCCGAGGGAGGCGTGGCGGCGGCGCTTGCCAATGTCGAGAACCGCGACAACTGGCAGACGCATTTCCGCGACACGATGCGCGGCGGCAACTTTCTCAATCAGTGGCGGATGGCTCAGCTCCATGCCCAGGAGGCGCCGGCCCGGGTTCGCGAACTGGAAGACTGGGGCGCGGTCTTTGACCGCACGAAGGACGGCCGAATTCTGCAGCGCAACTTCGGTGGGCACACCTACCCGCGCCTCGCACACGTCGGCGATCGCACCGGCCTGGAGATGATTCGCACCTTGCAAGACAAGGGCATTCACTCGGGCATCGATGTCCACATGGAGGTCACGATCCGCGCGATCCTCAAGGACGGCGACCGCGTGTCGGGCTGCTTTGGCTACCAGCGCGAAAGTGGCCGGTTTGTCGTCTACAAGACGAAAGCGATCGTCATGGCGACGGGCGGCATTGGCCGCTGCTGGGAGATCACGTCGAACTCGTGGGAATACACGGCCGATGGGCACGCGATGGCGATGTGGGCTGGGGCCGACCTAATCGACATGGAGTTCATTCAGTTTCACCCGACCGGCATGGTCTGGCCGCCGAGCGTGCGTGGCACACTGATCACCGAAGGGGTGCGCGGCGAAGGGGGCGTGCTGCTGAACGGCAAGGGCGAACGATTCATGTTCAACTACGTTCCGGACATGTTCAAAGGGGAGTACGCCGAGAGCGAGGAAGAAACCCAACAATGGATCGCCTCGATTCTCGCTCACGAACGCCCCACTGCCCGCCGACCGCCTGAACTGCTCAAGCGCGACGTTGTGGCCCGGGCGATTCGCCGCGAAATCCGCGAAGGTCGTGGCACGCCGCACGGCGGTGTCTACCTAGACATCGCTTCGCGACGCAAGGCCGATGACATTCGGAAGAAGCTGCCAAGCATGTACCACCAATTCAAAGAGCTGGCCGACGTGGATATTACGACGGCGCCGATGGAGGTTGGCCCCACGTGCCATTACGCGATGGGCGGAATCCGCGTGAACGCCGATACGCAAGAGTCGACCTTACCCGGCCTCTATGCGGCCGGCGAGGCGAGCGGCGGCATGCATGGTGCGAACCGCCTGGGTGGCAACTCGCTCTCCGACCTGTTGGTCTTCGGCAAGCGGGCCGGTGAGTTTGCGGCGAAGAAGGCTAAGGAAACGTCGCAAGGTAAAATCAATCACGACGAAGTTGCCCAGGCTGCAGCCGAAGCACTGAAGTACTTTGGCGACGAACAGGGCGAAAATCCGTACGCGATTCACGAGGAGTTGCGATTAACGATGCAAAGCCTCGTCGGCATCGTGCGAACCGACGAAGACTTGAAGGCTGCGCTCAAGAAAATCGATGAACTTCGTGCCCGTTCGCTCAAGGCCAAGGTTGGTGGTAATATCCAGTACAACCCGGGCTGGCACTTGGCGATGGACCTGAAAAACATGCTCGACATCAGCGAAGGCGTAACGAAAGCCGCGCTGGAACGGACCGAGAGCCGCGGCGGACATACACGCGAAGACTTCCCAGATAGCGACAAAGAATGGCAGAAGGTGAACTGCATCGTCCGGCAGAATAAGGATGGAATCAGCGTGACGCGCGATACGCGATCGGAGGTTCCAGGGGAGTTGGCGGAGTTGCTCAAAAAGGATTGACGTTTACGCATACAATTTTTGAACAGGAGGAAACGGAGAGAACAGAGTGATTCACAATTCAAGTTCGCCACGAAAAACACAAAAAGACACGAAAATAAAAACCAAGAGTCGTTGGTCCCCAAAACTTTTTGTGCCTTTTCGTGTTTTTTGTGGCTACTTAGATTCCTCTGTTTCCTCCTGTTCAATTCTTCGGATATGGATCGGATTTAGAAATCATGGCTGAAGAAGCACTACTACGGATCTACCGCGGCGACAATGAGAAGGGCGAGATGGTGGACTACAAAGTCCCGCTCGCTCCGGGGATGGTCGTGCTCGACGCGGTGCATGCGGTGCAGGCCATGCACGCGCCGGACTTGGCTGTGCGCTGGAACTGCAAGGCGGGCAAGTGCGGCTCGTGCAGCGGCGAAGTGAACGGCAAGCCGCGCCTGATGTGTATGGATCGGATGGATAAGTATCCGGTTGGCGAGCCGATCGTCGTGCGGCCGATGAAGTCGTTCCCGGTGGTGCGCGATCTGGCGTGCGACGTTTCGTGGAACTACACGGTCAACAAGAAGATTCCGCCGTTCAAGATGCGACAGACTGGGGAAGTGCCGATCTTCTCGCAAGAAGAAGCGGATCGCGCGCAGGAATTTCGCAAGTGCATCGAGTGCTTCTTGTGCCAGAATGTGTGCCACGTGTTGCGTGACCATCAGAAGCAACCCGAGTTCGGCGGCCCTCGGTTCTTTGTCCGCGTGGCAAGCCTTGAAATGCATCCGCTCGATATCGAGGATCGCATTCCGCTCGTGAAAGATGAGTTGGGTCTTGGCTACTGCAACATTACGAAGTGTTGCACCGAGGTTTGCCCCGAGCACATCAAGATTACGGATAACGCGATCATTCCGCTCAAAGAGCGCGTGGTGGATCGGTTCTACGATCCGGTGAAGAAGCTGCTGCGGATTGTGTTTCCCAAGAAGTAACAGCATGTCAGCGAGCCGCCGGGTTTATCCCGGCGGTTTTTTGGACAGTGGGGATAAACCCCGCCGCTCGCTGGGATGTGTGCTCTCTTCAACGCGGGCGGCGGAAGTTGCCGCACCAGGCGGCGAGACCGATGACGGCGTGTAGTATCGCCCCTGGTTCGGGGATCGTGCCGTCCACGAGTTCGCTACTGCCGCTGCCGGCCGGGCGTGCGTTGCCGAAGTTCTGCCGCCACAGCTCGTAGTGGGATTGCCCGACTGGCGTTCCCAGGCCATTGTCGTTCAGCAAGGCAGTGTTTGTGCCTTTGGCCTTTTGCCAAGTGATGTAGTCGCCCGTGTCGACTTTGCCGTCGTTGTTGAAGTCGCCGGGCAGTGGCAGAGAAGTCGGCGGCGGCTCGACGATACCAACTTGAAGCAGACCCGTGCCGGTGATGCGAGCCGATTCGAATGTAGCGCCCGAGCCGATAGCTCCCCAGATGCCGTCTGCCTGCTTCATGCCTTGAATATAGAGCGCGCTAATTGCATCGGGCTCCTCGGTCGAAAAATTTAGATTGAGTGTGGATAAGTTGGAAAGGATGACGGCGCTTTGGTCGGCAAGCGACGCTTTGCCTAGAGTGAGAATCCCGTCTTCCACCGTCGTGTTGCCAGTATAGGTGTTTATACCATTGAGCGTCAGATGACCGTTGCCGCTTTTGATCAGTCCACGACTGGCGTTGTCTTCCGCGATTGGTTGATTGATCGTTACATCGTATCCACCGGCGAGAGTGGAGATCATGATTCGACGATCGGCCCCGATGATGGTCCACTTGTTGGAGCCGCTGATATTCCAGGTGAATGAACCAGGGTTTTGCGTCGTGTAATCACCGAACCCGATGGTGCCGTTGAGCCAAACAGAATTGGTCAAAGAGACCGGGGTCGAGCCGTTGGGAAGCAGCGTACAGCCGTTGGCGGCCAGCGGACCGGTGCCGAGGGCGATGTTGTTTCCGATGGTTAGCTGCGCAGAGTTTAGTACAACACCGCCGGTGTATGTGGCCGTAGTAGGGCTGAGCTTGAGCGAGCCACCGTTCAGTATGAGGCGGCCGCCCGTGCCGGTAATTGCACCAGAAAAAGTTTCTCCCTGCGCGGTCTTCAGCGTCAATGTTTTTGAGCCGAGGGCGATCGTGCCCGAATCGCCTTTGATCGATTTGACGGTTTCATCGAATCCATTCAGGTCGAAGGTCGCGGAGCTGGCAAGTTGGACGAGTGATGCATCGGGAATCACGCCCGAGGCGCCGAGTTTGAGCCGGCCGCCGAGGCTGATCGCGGTGAGCCCGGTGTAGCTATTCGCTGTATTCTTTAGAACCCAAGTGCCAGAATCCAGCTTGTTGAGACTCGTGGCCCCTGTTGCCGAGGCGTCGACGATGGCTTGTGATAACGTGTTGTCGCCCGTGCTGACGCCGCGGAGGACAAGAGTGCGAGCGCCGGTACCGGAAAGAGCGATGGGTGCCGTGTTAGTGAAAGTAAGAGCAGCATTGCCCGTGCCGCTGGCGTCGATAAAACCACCGGTAGAGGTGAGTGTAAAGTTGCGATCGGTGCTCGCGGCGACGCCCGTGTAGCGGAGGGTGCCGCCGTTGAGGACGAGATTGGTGGCGGCGCTCGAGGAGGAGCCGATGCCGCTGGCCACGCCGCCGTTGGCAAGGATTTTCACAGACGCCGTCATGCCGGTGTAGATCGCCGTGAAGCCATCGTAGGTGTTGGCCCCATTTAGCCACACCCACCCGGTGCCCGAGCTACTCGAGCTGAAATCGTCAGTGGTAGCGAGTTTGAGGCCACCGCCTTGGGTGCCGGAGATGATGCCATCGTAACCGGTAAGTCCATTGCCCGTGAACACGAGATACCCGCCATTGAGGCCGAGCGTAATGCCGCGCTTGGCATCGAGCGCCGTGCCGGTCGAGACATCGCCGTAGAGCCCGCCGCCGTCGAGCGTGAAGTAATCGGCTTGAGCCGTGGTCGGGAGGGCGCCAAGGCGGTCCTGGCTAGCGAACGTAAGGCTGCCTCCTTTGACAACATACTTGCCCGTAAAGGTGGTCTGCGGGGTCTGCAAGCGGAGTCGGCCTGCGCCAATCTTGGTGATGGTGCCGCTGCCGATGAGAGCATGCTCCGTAGGCGCGCCGGCGGCCAGGGCGATGGTGGCGCCGCTATTCATGATGTTGAACGTTCCGCCATTCGGGCCGATGGTCACGCCGCGATTTGTCGAGAGCGAAAAGGTCGAAGTCCCGCTATAGCGGAGCGTACCACCATCGAGCGTGAGGGCGGCGCCGTTGTCGGTCGCGCTGGGCACCGCGCCGAGATTGGCGTCGCTGGCGAAGTCGACAGTGCCTTCTAGGATTTTTAGAAACGCCTGGTTGCCAGAGCCGGTTTGCCGGAATGTGTTGTTCCCGCGGAGCACGAGAACGCCCGAGCCTTTCTTGACGAGGCCGCCCGTGCCGGTGATGACGCTCGAAGTTGTCTGTCCCCATCCCGCGCCGGCGGCGATATCGATCCTGCCGATGCTGGCGCCGAGATCGAGCGTGCCGCCGTTCTGAGTGATGATGCCTTCCTCGACGATCAAGTCGTCGATCGTTTGCGTGCCAATGACGGCGACCGTGTACGCGCCGGTCGCATTTGTCCCTGCGCCAAACACGGCGGTCGCGCCAGGGGTCCACGTACCAGGAAGTCCCATCCCCGTGGAGTCGGTGTTCCAGACGTTCGTGCCGGCGTTCCAAATGCCGCTGGGTGTTGCGCTGCCGGCGCCGGCGCGACTGATGACGTCGATATCCCAATAGAGAGTTTGCGCGTGAGTGACCGCGGTGCTCAGAATGAGTAGCGACAGCATTAGAAATAGGACGCGAGATCGCATTGGCGCAAAGCTCCAACTTTCGGGAGGATCGCCTATAGCCGACGGTCGCAAACTTCTGCGACGCGACCGATTTCGCCTGTAAAAACGCGTGGCGAGAGGTTGGCCTGGGCAGTGGAGAGGAGAGTGGTAGCAGACGGCCGCCAAGGCGTGCAAGAGCGGCTAAATCAAATAGTAGAGAGGGGTTGCTATTTCCGCAGTGGGAAGCGGATTTCAATTTGTCACGCTACAAATTGTGGGCGCTGCTGGCACTACGTATCCAATAGCCGGAGAGCCACCCTTGGAAGCGTGGCCCTCCAAAGATGGATCCGTCTTAACAGCGAGCGGCGGGGTTTATCCCCGCTGTCTGAAAACCGCGCCGGGATGAAAACCCCGCGGCTGGCTACACCCCTGGTTCTTAGCCGTTGCGCGAGCGTAGGGAACGACGTGGGCAAGCCAACGCGATTGCACCCATGACAAGTAGTGCGAACGTACCCGGCTCGGGGACGTTCGCGCCTTCGAGACCGCTGCCTGCACCAGGCGGGTTGCCGAAGTTGGCTCGCCATAGAGTAAACCGATCGGCCTGCGTTGTTAGGCCGTTGTCATTGGGGAGCGTTGTGTTGGCCGTATCGTTCTTGCGCCATGTGACGTAATCGCCGGCATCGACTTTGCCGTCGCTGTTGAAGTCGCCAAGCAAACCGGCCGCGGTTGTAAAGTGCAGCAATACGGAGGTGCTGGTATATTCAACGCTCCAAGCGTCGCTAGGCAGATTGACGTTGGCGAATTCCCCGCCGACGCGTGATGCGGCCTTCATGATTTCGAATGTAGCGTTGGCCGTTGGCAAGAAGCTGTTGATAAGGTCCACGTTCAAGGTGCCGCGCTTCGTGCCGCCTGCCGTACCGATGGTAAGGGTACCGCCGATGAGGACCTGGTCGTACTCGGTTCCGGCGGTGAGACCGCCGATTTCGACATCAAAGAAGCAACCGGAACAATTGCCGCTGCCGCTGAACTCGAGATCATTGTAGAAAGTCAGCTTCCCCGAACCATTTGCGGTACCGGCCCCGTTGCCGGGGGCAAGGTGGGCATCTCCATTACTCGAGGTCAGCAGCCGGCTATTGCCCGCAATCGTACCGGTTCCGGCCAGTGTGCCCGTGCGGACTGCAACGCCGCCGGCGAGGCCGGCGTCGGTAGGAAGCACGGGTACGTTGTTCACGATCAACGTCGTTGTCGCGGGTTGACCGGTGGCCGAGTTTTGTACGTTCGACTCGGCCGAAATCGTGTTGTTGTTAGTGATGTAGACCGTCGCGCCATTCTGCGCATTGATGCCGAAGGCGCCGGAGATCTGATTGTTGACAACAATAACTCCTGCCCCGGGGGTCGCTCCGGCTTGAGTTTGCAGGACTAAAGTGCCGCCGAGCGTCAGCGTCGAGGGGCTGCTGGCCGAGCCGAGAACCAGCATGCCGCCGGCCTGGATGTTGTTGGTGATCGTTCTATTGCCGACCGTGGTAAGTGGCCCGGTGAGCGTTAGGCTATGAACGCCAGACGGATCAACCGCCGCCGGAGCTGTGGCCGCAAAGAAGGCCTGGCCATTGAAATTAATAGTATTTGCAATTGTGATATCAGATCCAGTGGGTTGAAGAATCGGTGGGAGCGCACCGGAGAAGGTGACGGTGCCTGTTCCAAATGGACCCGACGTAACAGAACCAGGCGAGCCGACCGTGCTGGCGCCGATGCGGATAACGTTTTGAACCGTTGCGTTGATGTTGGTGCCGCCGGTGTAGGTGTTCTGGGCGTTCATGGCCAGTGTCCCGGTGCTGGTGCTTGTCACCGAGCCGCTACCGTCGATTGCACCGTTGAACGTTACGTTTCCCGGGCCGCTCACGGCGATGTTGCTGTTGTTAGTTATAGGGCCATTGAAGGTGCTGGCGCCTGGGCCGCTAACGGTCAGGTTGCCACTGCTGGTTACCGAGGAGCCAATTGTCAAGCTGGCGGCTGCATCGGTGCTGTTGTTCGCGATAAACAAGCCGCCCAGACCGTTGATCTTGGCGTTGATGGTTTGCGCTGTCGTGACATCACTGGCAACCGTGATCGCGCCGACGGCATCGACGTCGAACTGCTCGGACGAAGAACCGAGGGTATATCCCGCGGCGCTGGCGCCGCTGAACTGGATACTGCCGATCGGTCGGGTGCCGCCCAGGCTGATCGTCGTATTGCCGTTGCCGGGACCATCGAAGATAGCAGTGTCACCGCTTGTTGGTACGGAACCAGTGCTCCAGTTGCCGCTGTTGTTCCAGTCAGAGTTCACGGTGCCGGTCCAGCGTGGCACAGGAAATATATCCGCGAGGAAGAAGACATTGTCGATCGCTAGGCCATCGTCGTCTCCACTACGTTGTGGGTCGGCCCAGCGTAGCCATAAATCGGTGCCGGGATCCCAGGTAATATTTTTAATGGTGACCGGGTTAACCGTAACCTTGCCGGCGACGTTTCCATTCACAGCCGCGGCGGTCGTACCGCGCACCGGCGCGGTCCAATTCAAAGCGGAAACGCTGGTGAAAGCGCCCGTTGTCGCCCAAGTGGACGAATCAGCCGTCAAGCTGTACGCGAAGGTCATGGTTTCCGGAGCGCCGACGGCGCTATCGCGCCATTGTTCGCCATCGAATGAAAGAGTAAAGCCGGTGAGTGTCTGGCCGGTGTCGTTCGTTAGCCGCAGGCCAAAGAACAGGTTTCCGCCGTCAGCTGCGAGCGTACTGGCGCCGACATCCCCCAATGCGCGGTCGGTGCTGCTATTTGCTCCAAAGCTATAAAATGCTCCCGTGGCGGAATTGCCGGAGCCGTTCCGCAATCGCTGTTGCCCGTTGAACCCGCCTTCGGTTACTGAAGTGGCGTGGTAGAGATACCAGCCTTCGATACTAAAATTCCCGGGGCCTGGGCTGGCATTGTCATCAGTCCAGCCGGTTGGCGAGTTGCCCAGGCTCGCGTTAGTCGGCGTGTTGGGGAGCGTGTCAAAGTCCTGCGTGTAGACATTGCCAGCGACACTGTAGGAAACAGCCGCCGCCGCTGTGTGGGCCCACAGCATCGCGATGCAACAAGCGAGTGTGATGACTGACAACGACCGACGAACACGGGCCGGCAATGTAAACAAAGCGCAGGATTCAAATGACGGCATTGAAAAGCACTCCCTCCAACCAAAAGAGTCAACGATAGCCTAACTTTGATGCTAATCCCCCAAAAAATCGGGGTCAATTTATAAAGGGCCTTCTAGCAAGTTCCCTGACACCATAAATCACTCTGGCTCGGGCAGATTCCTCCGTTCGAGCCAATCGAAAATCGATAAATACCGGCTAAACAAGTGGTTATGGGGATGGTTTTCAGGCCATGAAAATCCAACGAATTATTTATGTCGGCCACCTCTTGAACTAACCGCAGGACGCTGCCATTGCGCTCGCTATCAATTACAATGTTTTGCAGCGGCCCGTCCCGGCGGAGCGGCTCCAGGCAGGGGGCGAGTCAGCAAATCTCTAATTGCAACTGAACTATCGGTAGGGAATCTTCCATGATGCGCATTGTAGTGTGGTCCGCGATTTTCGTAGCCTTGATGGTTGGCAGCGCCACAGCCGAGGAAAAGGTCGATTTTGCCAAGCAGGTATTGCCGATCCTCCAAGAAAGTTGCGGCAAGTGTCACGGAGAGAAGAAAGCCGCAGCCAAGCTGCGTGTCGATACGGCCGCTGGCATCAAGGAGAAATGGGATCAAGACAAAAAGCTCATTGTGGCCGGCAAGCCAGAGGAGAGTGAGTTTTATCAGCGGCTCACTTTGCCAGCCGGCGATAAGAAGTTGATGCCCAAGGGCGGCGAGCCGCTGGCCAAAGAGAAGATCGAGCTTATCGCTCGCTGGATCAAGGAGGGCGCGGTTTTGCCATTAGTCGCCGCGGCAGCAGCTCCGCCGGCAGCGCCGGCTCCTGCGCCCGACGCGGCGAAGAAGGAAGAACCCAAGAAGCGCGTCGAGTTGCCGCTGCCTAAGGTTGATCCGGCGCCGAAAGAGGTGCTTGATAAGCTGACTGCCGCCGGTGCCCAGGTGATGCCGCTATTTGCCGATAGCTCGCTGCTGCAGGTGTCTTTCGCTCATCGCAGCGAGCCGGCGGGCGATGCAGAGGTTGCGCTCTTGGCGGGCGTGGCCGATCAGGTTTACGCGCTAAACCTGGCGGATTCGAAAGTGACCGATGCTGGGATGCAGACGCTCGACAAATTGAAGAACCTAGCGACGCTCCATCTGGAGCGATCGAGCGTTACGGACGCGGGCCTGGCCTCGGTGGCTGGTCTGGCCAACCTGCAGTATTTAAACCTCTACAGCACAGGCATCACCGACGCAGGCGCCAATTCGCTCAAGGGTTTAAAGAACCTTCGCAGCTTGTATCTCTGGCAGACCAAGGTTTCGTACGACGTGGCGATGGGGCTCGAAAAGGATATCCCCGGTGTCCAAGTCAATCTCGGCTACAACCATCCGGTCGTGATGAAGATGCGACTGACGAAGGAGTTGGAGACTTCGAAGAAGCAGGCTGAAGAAGCCAACGCGGAGTTGGCGAAGGTTCAGGCACAGTTCGACGCCGCGAAGAAGAACGCCGATGCGTCGGCAGCGCACGTGGCCGAAGTGGAAAAGCAACTTGACGAGCTTGACCCGGCCAAAGCGAAGGCTGCTGCCGAGGCGAAAGCCGCGGCTGATGCGAAAGCTGCGGCCGACAAAGCTGCCGCAGAAAAGGCGGCGGCGGAGAAGGCGGCGGCGGAGAAGGTTGCTGCGGAAAAGGCTGCTGCGGAAAAGGCTGCTGCGGAAAAGGCTGCCGCAGAGAAAGCGGCTGCCGACAAGGCAGCCGCCGACGCCAAGGCTGCTGCGGATGCGAAAGCAAAAGCGGACACCGAGGCCGAGAAGAAATAAACCACGACGACTCGACGGGCACAACGAAGTGCCTGCTCGGAATAACCGATCCTCTGGATGGAGATTCAGAAAGACGAATAACGCCGCCACGGCCGTTCCGCCATCCTGCAAAGCCGCAAAGCCTGCTATCGTAATATGTCGTCGTGTTCGTCGTGCCGCTGTGGTAACAATTCTTGCTTATCGATGTAAAAGGGATCGCCAGAGATGACAATGATTCGTCGTCGGGAGTTCTTGAAAGTGGCGGCTGGCGCGGCGGCAGTGGTGGCTGCTCCGACCATTCTTGCAGCCAAGAAGACGCAGCCTGTCGTCGTACTCGGCGAAGGTGAATACAAATACGAAGCCCATCACCACTGGCCGCAACTGCCCGATAAGTACACTTGGCAGACGACGCACAACGTCGCCATCGATAAGGCCGGTCACTTATACGTCATCCACGAAGGCAACAGAAACAAGAAAGACCATCCGGCCATCTTCGTCTTCGACGACCAGGGCCAGTTCGTCCGTGCGTTTGGCGAAGAGTTTCAAGGCGGCGGCCACGGCCTCGAAGTCCACGCCGAAGGGAACGAAGAATTTCTCTACGTGACCGGTTACCAGGGCCTCAAGAAATTCGCCAAGCTCACGCTCCAGGGCGAGAAGATTTGGGAGCGACACGCCCCCATGGAATCCGGCGTTTATGCAAAGGGCGAGGACAAGAGCACCAAGCCCGGTATGAAAACCCGCGATGTGTTTCAACCCACCAACATCGCCTTCAAGCCCGACGGCAGCGGCTTCTACGTGGCCGACGGCTACGGCGCATATGTGATTCACGAGTACGACAACGACGCGAACTACAAATCGACATTCGGCAAGCCGGGTACAGAGAAGGGGCAATTCAGCTTGCCGCACGGTGTGTGGACAGACAACCGTGCGAAGGACAAGCCTGCTTCCGTCGTGGTGGCAGACCGCGTCAACGGACGCCTGCAATGGTTTACTCCTGGTGGCGACTTTATCGAGACGATCGGCGACTTCGCCTTGCCGGCAAACGTGGATACATTCCATGGCCTGATACTGGTGCCCGAGCTATTGGCCCGAGTTACTATCCTGGATTCCGACAACAAGGTCGTCGCGCGGTTGGGTGACGATGCGGCATGGCGCGAGGAAGTCGGGAAAAAGGTCATTCGCAAGCACCCCGATCAATGGCCAGAGGGCAAATTCATCCACCCCCACGACGCCTGCTTCGACGCGCACGGCAATATCTTCGTGGCCGAATGGGTGGCGACAGGGCGGGTGACGAAGCTGCGCAAGGTGAGTTGAACTTTGCAAAGGCCACGAATAACACGAAAAAGGCACGAAAAGATTTGGCTTTTTTGTGTTTTTCGTGGCTCCTCAATCTGGGCGCGTGTGTCGTTACATTTTCGATAAGCTCTCGCAGAGACGCGGAAGACGAAACCCGGGGCCGCGCATTCTAGTTAGCTGAAGAAAGGCTAGATTTGAGACTAAATCAATTCCTAAGGAACGGCTCGAAAATAACTTCGGCTGTTGGAATTCACCACAGAGGCACAGAG
>CAZJWY010000118.1:0-16392 GCA_964549545.1 uncultured Planctomycetaceae bacterium
GTGGCGATAGGCAGGTCGACCGATTGAGCAATCGCAGGCAATTCCTGGTGGATATCGGAATGGTTGTCCCAATTGCCTTTGGCTCCGTCCATTCCGCTCCACACCTGGACGAATCGCACATCGCGTTCCAACAGCCGGCGCGCGATCAAGCAGTTGCGCCCAAATCCATTCAGTTGTTGATCATTCACGCCATAGGCCGCAAGTGTCGAAGGTGCTTCGTTGGACAAATCAAGAACTTGCGGCGCGCTGAGTTGCATTTTTGCGGCTAGCTCGTACGACGCCATTCGTGCTTCGAGGCGTGTGTCGCCGGGGTGGCGGCCTTGGTGATCGGCGTTGAGCTCGCGAAGCAATTGCAAGCCGGCCATCTCGCTGCCTGCGCTAATGTGGCTTCGCTGCCGGTCTTCTTCAGAAGGCTCCAGGTTGGCGATGGGAATCGCAGCGTTTGGATAGATCATCGTCCCCTGATGAGCGGCGGGGAGGAAACCTTGCGAGAAATTCCCAGTCGCGTTGTAGGGCAAGCCGCGCGGGTCGGGGAGCACGACGAAGGTTGGCAGGTTATCGTTCAGGCTTCCCAGGCCATACGACAGCCATGCGCCCATGCTAGGAAAACCGGGCATCAGAAAGCCAGTGTTCTGCATGTAACTGGCTGGCCCATGGACGTTTGTTTTCGAAGCCATCGCCATCAGGAACGCCAGCTCATCCACACATTCTGCCATGTGCGGAAAGATCGTGCTGACCCAACGTCCGCACTCGCCATGCTGCTTGAATTCAAACGGTGACTTCATAATCGCGCCGATTTCGCTCGTCGCGGCCGTCTTGATGCCGAAGTCGACTTTCTCTCCATGTCGCCTGGCCAGCGTCGGCTTGTAATCGAACGTATCGATATGGCTGACGCCGCCGTTCATGAAGAGCTGAACGACGCGTTTCGCTTTAGGAGCATGATGTAGTCCGCCCCCCAACGATGGCCAGGCTTGTCCGGCGGACGCCTGCTCCTGGGCCAGCAAGTGCATGAGCGCGATGCCGCCGAAGCCCGCGCCCATTTCCAACAGGCACTGTCGACGGGTCAGAAGCTTTTGATTCGTTATTGCCATCGGACAGAGGAAAGTAGTTAAGCCAAAACTACGTTGTTATGTTAGTCCACGAACATAAATTCGTTGATATTCAGCAAAAACCGACAAGCATTGGCTAAGCCAAACTGCTTTGCATAACTTTCTACCACTGCTTGTTCTTTGGCCTCTGGCTCGCGTCCGAAGAGCAATTTGTAGAGGCGCTTCATTTGCTCGGAAGGCTCCGTGCTTTCGGCCGCGAGCTTTGCCGCTATATGCTCACTTTGCCGAATGATGAATTTGTCGTTTTGCATAGCCAGCGCCTGCAGGGCGGTGATCGAAACCGTGCGTTTGGGCACCTGTTGGCTGCCATCCGGGCAATCGAGAGCCGTCATGAAGGGATCGGGAATCGTGCGGAAAATAAAGCGGTAAATACTGCGCCGATTGTTGACCGGGTCGTCGATGTTGAAGTGTTGATAATCGGCATCGGGACGCAAGCCTCCTGCTTTGACTTCAACGAACTGCTTAACCGGGGGCCCTCCCATCTCTAAATCAAGTTTTCCGGAAAGCCGCAACACTGCGTCGTGAACCGCTTCGGCATCGAGGCGTTGTCGATTCATCCGCCACAGCAGCCGATTGTCGGCATCGACGAGCGCTGCCTCGGCGGAATGCCGAGATGACTGACGATAAGTTGAACTCAGCACGATCAAACGATGAAGAGCTTTCAGCGAGCCACCGTTGTCGCGAAGCGTCGTGGCGAGCCAATCGAGCAGCTCGGGATGGCTGGGCGGAGAACCCATGTGACCAAAGTCGTTCGGCGTATCCACGATCCCTTGGCCAAAATGATATTCCCATACACGATTGGCGATCGAACGCCATGCCAATCCATTTTTCGCATCACTCAGCCACGTGGCCAGCGCCATTCGGCGTTGTGATTCGCTCTCTGCATCTGGTATTTCTAGCTTGCCGCTCAGTCCATTCACGCAGCCCAAAGCACATGCCTGCGCTGGACTACGGGGCTTATCAATCTCGCCGCGATCAAGAATGAAGACTGCCCGCGGTTTCGTAGCCGGATGAAACGCCCCAACCGTCTTGAATTGGTTGGTGCCGCAATACATTGTCTGCTGCGCTGGCAAAGCGGCTAGTCGATCGTCGACCGAGCGCTCGAGATAAAAGCAGGCTAGTTGAAGCCGCTGTGCCTCGTTGCGCTGCGCCGAAGGGATGCTGGCAATCGTCGAGATTTCAGGCGGTATTCGAGCCGGATCAGTTGGTTGCGCTTTCAACCACTCGGCCGCCTGCGCCTGTAAATCGGGGGACAGCAGCGTCGAATCCTTTGCCTCTCTGCGCCGCTGCACGTCCGCGCGCTCTGCGATCAACGCTTTCCGTTTCTGCCCGACAGTCGGATCGGCGTCGTATTCGCGCGGTGCTTTATCAATGCCGGCAAACACTGCCTGCAAACCGTAATAATCGGTTTGGCTGATCGGATCGAATTTATGATCGTGACAGCGGGCGCAGTGAACCGTGCTGCTTACGAACGTCGTCATCACATTGGAGACGATGTCGTCACGATCAAGATACTGAGCCAGCAAATAGTCGGCCGTATCTTTTTGTCCCGATTGCAGCGTGCTCTGGTCCCACGGGCCGGCGGCCAAAAAGCCAGTCGCTGCTAGAGCTTCGGGATTGTCTGGCTCCAGTGCATCGCCAGCGATTTGTTCACGAATGAAGGTGGCATATGGCTTATCGGAGTTAAAAGCCTTGATCAAATAGTCACGATACGGCCAGATGTCTCGTGGCAGGTCATGTTCGAAGCCGTGCGAATCGGCGTAATGAACAACATCCATCCAATGGCGCGCCCAGCGTTCACCGTAGCGGGGGCTCGCCAATAAATGGTCGACAAGCTTTTCATACGCATCGGGCGACTTGTCGGCCAAAAAAGCATCGACTTCCTCTGGCAGCGGTGGCAGCCCAATCAGGTCGAAATAGAGTCGCCTGATAAGCGTCGAACGACCTACTTCCGGCGCCGCCTGCAAGCCATGATCTGTCAGCGATTTTAAGATGAAGCGATCGATTGGCGTGCGGATCCAACTTTCCAGTTTGGAATCAGCGAACGTCGGCGGCGTGGTTTGCGTTAGTGGTCGATATGCCCAGTGATCTGGCCACTCAGCCCCCGTAGCAATCCATTGACGTAAGGTTGAAATCTGCTGTTCGCTTAGCGGCTCACCCTCGGGCGGCATGCGTTCCGACTCATCGGCCGTCACCCGACGCAGTATCTCGCTACTATCTGGCTGCTCGGGCACGATCGCGTGATTGCCCGATTCAAGCCTGGCGGCGGCTCCTTCGCGCAAATCCAAGCGAAGCCCACCTTCAGCGGTTTGAGGGCCATGGCAGCGAACGCACTTAGATGCCAGCAGTGGTTGAACATCCCGTGTGAAGTCAATCTTCCCTCTGGCCTGTGCGATCGAAGCAGTAGCCGCCTCTCCGTACGCTTCCGACACACTCGTTGAGGCGATGGATATCCAGCAAAGCGCAACCGCGAGCAGCTTTGCTCTTATAAGCATAAGCGGCCAGTGCGTCATTGGTTGATGTGTCATCCAGTCGCTCTACCGATTCTCGTGGCATGAATCCATAGGGGGCACCACGCTTGCAATCATTCGGTTTGTCCCGTGTGCGGCAATTTTTTTCAATTCAGATGATTCCGACGATTTCTCTAGAAATTATCCGCCGCCGCAGGGACCGTGTCGAGTTATTCTACTAAATGTTCTCGCCTATTCGGTTATAGAGGTGCCCGGCACCGAGGAAGGGATGTTTGCAGCCTACATGGCTGCTAGTAAGATATATCTTTGCAGCGAGATCCAGTTAGCGATCGGGGCTGAATGCAAAGGTGATCTCGATGTCTGCGCTCATTCGCTTAGCCGAGCCGTCCGACGCGTCCGATATACTTGCAATCTATGGTCCTTATTGCGAGTCGACCTCTGTGTCGTTCGAGATTGCCGCGCCGTCGCTCGACGAGATGCGAGAACGAATCGCACATGTCACGGGCGATTATCCTTGGCTTGTCGCCGAAATCGATGACAAAGTGGTGGGCTATGTATACGCGAGTCGTCACCACCCGCGCGCTGCCTACCGCTGGTCTGTCGACGTTGCTGTTTATATTTTGCCTCTCCAGCAGCGAAGCGGAGTAGGGCGAATTCTTTACGAAACACTATTTTCGATTTTGCCCGAGCAAGGGCTGTTCAAAGCGTTCGCTGTGATCACCTTGCCAAACCCGGCAAGCATTGGTTTGCATGAGAGCTGTGGCTTCAGGCGGGTGGCTATTCTAAAGGGCGCCGGATACAAGTTTGGCAAATGGCATGACGTGGGCTATTGGCAACTCGATTTACAACCGGAGAGAGATTTTCCTCCCGATCCCAAGCCGTTTCATATATTTCGTGCCAATCCAGCGGTAGCTACGGCGCTGGCCAAGGGAAATCGTAAAATCTCTACCCAGTGGGCATAGCCCGGTAAGTCTAAAATATATGGAATTTTGACGCCTGGGATATACTTCAAATAGGCCTTCTTCTAATGCGTCGTCAGGCACCTTGAATCTTTTCCTCCGGATGTGACCCAACTCATGTCGCAAAACCGCAAAAACAACATGGAGCTTTTGGAAGAGAACAAACATCTGCGGGCACAAGTAGCCCAACTGGAGGACCGGCTCGACCACTTGACTGAACATGGCGCTGCGTTTGCCTTCCAGCAAGCCGAGTCGCTTCACCGCGAGGTGATGGGGGCTGTTTCCGATGTAGTGCTCATTGCCGATGAGGCGGGCCGGCTCAAGTACGTATCGCCTAACGCTCACCTTATTTTTGGATACCCGGCCGCCGATATTTTGAAACAGGGGCGTGTTGCCTTCGTCCTACCCGGCGAGTTTTTTGATCCCGATGTCTTGGAGCAACGCCGTGAAATTTCCAACATCGATCGCCAGATTCGCGATGCCATCGGCCGCTCTCGCAACCTCTTAGTTACGGTTCGCCGAACGGAAAGTCTCGATGGCGGTGTAATGTTCATCTGCCGCGATGCTACCGAGCGGATCAAGCTTGAACTCGATTACGAGCTTTTATCTCTTGCTCTGGATCGCCGGGTAGAGGAACAGACGCGAGAACTTAGGGAAAGTCGAGATCGCTATCGGCGCTTAGTCGAAGGACTACGTAATGAGTATCTTTTTTATGCGACTGATGAAACTGGCATTATCATTTATGTGAGCCCCTCAATTTACAATACGCTCGGCTATCGCCCTGATCAGGTGTTAGGCAAAAATTGGCGCGGCTTTGTTGACACCAGCACGGCCGAATTTGCTGAACTGGAAAGGCTGGAAGGGATGCGCTTTGCCGGCTTGGAAACCCCTTCGATCGCGGCTTGGATCATGCATGCAAATGGCGATCGTAGGCTATTTGAGTTTCGTGATGCACCTGTAAAAGACGCAGACGGCCGCGTTGTTTCCAACGAGGGTATCGGCAAAGACATCACCGAGCGATACCTGGCAGAGCAGGCCCTTCGTCAAGCTCGCGAAGACCTGCAGCGAGGAATCCAAGAGGCCACCGCCGAACTCACTCTGAAGAACGAAGAACTCCGGCAGAAGCGGGAACTTTACCGCTCTGTGATTCAAGACCACTTGGAGTTCATTATCCGTTGGCAGGGAGACGGAGTGCAAACATTTGTCAACGATGCCTACTGCCGCTATTGGGGAGCCAGGCCGGAAGAACTCATCGGCATTAGCTTCATGTCGTCAGTTCTCGAAGAAGACAAAAGCATACTGCAAGAGAAGTTGGCTTCACTCTCCTACAATAATCCTGTAGTCGAGCACGATCATCGAGTGGTTCGTTCAAATGACCGCACTACTTGGATGCACTGGACTCATCGCGCGCTTTTCAACGCACAGCAAGAGTTAATCGAATATCAATCCGTGGGATGCGATATTACCGATCGTCGTCAGCGCGAAGAGCTTTTGCAAGCTCGAGCGGTCGCGATGGGACAGCTCCGCGCGCTCACCGAGCGGGAGCAGGATGTGATGCGATTGGTTGTTGCCGGTAATCCCAATAAAGTGATGGCTCGTAAACTAGGCCTGAGCATCAAAACAATCGAAAAGCATCGCGGCAGCCTCATGAAAAAACTGCAAGTTCGCAGCGTTCCTGAATTGGTCCGCTTTGCACTGCTCGTCGATGAAACGAACGCCGCATAATGTCTCTATTGGCGTTAATAATGCGTTTTTTAAATCGGGGCTGAAGAGCCAATAGCGCCATTTCGTCAGTAGGGTTTCTACTCCCATTGGTGCAACAGACCGGCAGGGGTTTCCCCCGATTGAGGTCATCCCCTTGCATGCCGCTTTGCCGCAAGCATAGATGCATATAGCGTCATCTTGCACCAGTAATTCATGCAGGTTACGCAGAAGAAGGGAGGGAAGTGGAACATGCCTCTTCTTGAAGGCGCAGGGGGCATGGTGAAGTCTGTTGCCGCGATGAAGCTAAGAAACACGTGTATTTGCGGCAGCAATAGGAAACTCCATGGGCATGAGATAGAGCATTCGCGTTCAGTTGGAATTGCGTAAGCATGTCTTTTTCTCCATCGCAACGAGTGCATGGTTGGTTTTATGAGAACGCCTATGTCTGTTGATAAAGCTGGCAATCAAGTCGTTGTTGGTTATTCTACTTGAGTGGCATATTAAAAGTTCGTGCCATGGGGAATCTGCCAATTGAAAGGCGCGGGGCATTCCCCGCAAAATAAACCGTGACTACGATTGATCAAAGGGCCAGAATCCAACGATCGTGTTAAAAACATATTCTTCAGCATCTTCAGTAATCGGTGGAGAGATTGGGCACTCTTCTCTACCTTTGGTGTTCGTGGCAATCGCGTCACCACAGGTGAAATAGTTATGGGCGAAACGGAACAAAACAGACACTTGCCTACGTTCGAGAATATCGATATTTGCAGCGACACCAATATAGGTCCAGTAATCGGCAGCCCACCGCGTGGCTTGCAAAAGCTCAGCTCAGCGCGGCGTCGTCAGGGCTTGTCGATTCGCTGTGTCGCCCAACGACTTGGGCGAACCGTCAGCGAGGTCCGCGCTCAGGAAGATGAGCAGGCAGATCTTTTGGTCTCCGAATTATATCGCTGGCAGACTGCGCTCGAAGTGCCAATCGAAGAGTTGCTGCAAGAGCCCGAGGACTCGCTTTCGACAATGGTGTCGGTTCGCGCGCAGCTTCTAAAAGTGATGAAGACAGCGATGGCCATGCAACGACAAGCCCGCTCCGAAGCGGAACGCCGTCTGGCGCGTCAGCTTACCGAACAACTTCTGGAAATCATGCCGGAATTGAAAGAGGTTTCCGGTTGGCCCGCGGTAGGGCACCGCCGCCGGGCAGACGAGGTTGGGCGTATCGGAGAAAATCCGATCTCAGACGATTGGTTGCACGAGGCCGGTTAGTCTGTTGGCCAAGGACCGTCTGCTTACTCGCCTACATTGGCGGTCGTTTCTTCGCTTGGGTAAGGGACCGCATCGCCACGCAATTCGCAGATCGCGTTGTGTGCTGCGCGCTGTTCAGACTCTTTCTTGCTACGTCCCCAAGCGGGCGCGAATCGTTGCCGTCCAATCTGAGCCGACATTTTGAAACACTTGCTGTGGTCGGGCCCCTTCTCATCCATCAGGTGATACGTCGGCGTAACGCCACTCTCTCGCTGTGCAAATTGCTGGAGTAGCGACTTGTAGTTTCCACCTGTGTCGCCTGATGCGGCCGATTCGATCTCTGGGCCGAAATAGGCCAGTATAAACTCGCGTGCCCGCTCCATCCCGCCGTCCAAATAGATCGCGGCGATCAATGACTCCAACACATCGGACAACACCGATGGCGGTACCGCCGGGTTGGTTGTCATCCCTTTGCCTAGAACTAGAAATTCTCTTAGTCCCAGCGCCTGGCTGATCTTTGCACAAGTTTGGCGACTAACCACGATCGACTTGAGCTTCGTCAAATCACCTTCAAGCTGATCGGGAAATTGCAGAAACAATTGTTCGCAAACGATCAGCCCCAGCACCGCATCGCCAAGAAACTCCAATCGCTCATTAGAAGACAACCGATGGTCGGCGCCAGAAGCATGCGTCAATGCAGATTCGAGTAATTGCAGATCGCGAAACTGGTGCCCTAAACGCTGCTGGCAACGTTCCAGGCGAGTTTGATCATCCGATTCGGAAGTCGATTGGGGCGATTGAACCATGGCTCCTTGCTCGACTTCATTCGCCGCCGAAACACGCACCCCAGCGACCCACGACCTTTAATAGATGACGACAAACACGTCGGATAAAGCAGCCTGTCCCTAGAAGGGGGGCCGCCCACAAATAACTTAAACGGCCGTTTTAACGTATCCGCGCCGTTGAAACGTGTCAATCGGATGGAGTGAACAGAACGCCCCAAGACCTTTCCTTGGGCCGATTTACCAGAATCGAAAACAGTCCCGAGCCAGCCATTGGCCCGTCTCAGCAAAGATCGTCGCCTGTGGAGAGCAATTGTCGTTCGTTATGCGTCGATCAATGGGTGCCCAACATACATCTGCAGCACTTGGCTCTGAACTTTAATGGCGCGGATAAGTATCCAGATTTGCTCCTGGCTAAACGTCTTCGGATCCGACGCCGCCAGTGCTTCCAGTTCCTCGGTCATGGCGGCGTGTTGATCCGTGGCTACCTGCAGCTTTAGGCCGGCTCGCTTCCATGCATCGCGGAGCGCCCGCTGGTCGCGCAGTTGGGCCAAATCATCGACCGAGTTGGAGAGCAGCAGGCATAATCGGGCCACTTCTTGCGGCGAGGCCCCAGGTTGCAGCTTTTCGACTTGTTGGGCGAGTTCCGTACAGGTCATCGCGCTCGGTAGTTGTGACTTCACGATGTTTTTCAGTGGTTGAAGGAGGGCGTCGCCAGGCAAGTCGGACGGCAATGCTATGGAGTCGAATGGTCCAACCGGCAAGGCTTAAAGCACAAAGACAAGAGTTCAGAAAAGTCGCCAATTGCTTTCCAGTAACTGCCGACGTTCGTCAGCACGGAGCAACTTGCTAACGAAGTGTAGCTCATCCTTCGCGCCGCGCTTCGAGTAAGTTCATGGGGGACAAGTCGAATCGCCGTTGCCCCCCTATCGCGGACAAACCGGGGCCCATCAACCAATTGTCGCCGTTACGCTGCTGGCCCTTGTGCCATCTACCCGACATAATCGGTAAAATCGGCAACTAGTGCCGCTACGAATCCCGTCGGGCTATTGCAAACTACTGTCCCGCCTGGCAAGTATCCGAATTCCTAACCACCACGCGTTACTTATGGCAATTCTCGGCGTTAACATCGACCACGTGGCCACCGTTCGCGAAGCCCGCAAAACCAACGAACCGGACCCAGTTTGGGCTGCCACCCTGGCCGAATTGGGTGGCGCCGATGCCATTACAATTCATCTTCGCGAAGATCGCCGACACATCCAGGATCGCGATCTACACATTCTAAAGCAGTCCGTGGCGGTTCCCATCAATCTTGAACTAGCCTGTGCAAACGATGTCCTTGCAATCGCCTGTGAAGCACGACCGCATCAGGCCACGCTCGTTCCCGAGCGCCGTGAAGAGGTCACGACTGAAGGAGGTCTCGATGTCGTCGGAGCGCGACAAAAAATCGCCGAAGCCGTCCGTCGTCTCAAGGGATCGGGAATTGTAGTGAGCCTGTTTCTCGATCCTGATCCGGCCCAGCTCGAAGCTGGTGCAAGCCTCGGTGTCGACGCGATTGAACTACACACGGGCGTCTATGCCCAGGCATCGCTACATCACAACATCGAAGAAACCCAAGCCGCTCTACAAACGCTAATCCAAGCCGGCCAGCAAATTCGTGCCGCCGGCATTACACTCAACGCGGGCCATGGCCTTACGTACCGCAACGTCAAACCCGTGGCCAGCATCGCCGAAATGCATGAACTCAACATCGGCCATAGCATCATTGCCCGCTCGATGATGGTAGGGCTCGAGCGGGCCGTGCGCGACATGAAGCAACTCATCAGCTAAAGAGCAGGGAACGTCCAGGGATTTCTAAGCGACTACAACCGTGGTTCAATCAAAGCTTGCGGGCAAAGTGATCTGGATCAGTGGGGCCTCGTCAGGCATCGGCGAGGCGCTAGCGCTCGACATGGCCTCGCGCGGCGCGCTCCTGGTACTGAGTGCTCGTCGCCAGGACGTCCTCGAAAACGTCCGCGCCCGATGTGCGAATCCCGAAAAACACATTGTGTTGCCGCTCGATATACGCCAGCCGGCTCAGTTCCCAGCCGCTGTCGAAGCGGTGAACGAACGCTTCGGAAAACTCGATATCCAAATCCATTGCGCCGGCATCAGCCAGCGAGCGACTGCGGTTGAAACCGATTTGAAAGTCGATCGCCACTTGATCGAGCTAAACTACCTAGGACCTGTCGCGCTGGCGAAGCAAGTTTTGCCACAAATGCTGGCGCGCGGCGATGGTCAAATCGTCGTCATCAGCAGCCTCTTAGGAAAGTTTGCTATCCCCTTGCGCTCGGCCTACGCCGGATCGAAGCACGCGTTGCACGGCTTCTTCGATGCGCTCCGCGCCGAAATCGAACCTCAAGGCGTTTCGGTCACCATCGTCTGTCCGGGCTTCATCCGCACCAATGCGTCGTTCAATGCTCTGGAAGGCGATGGCACGGCCCACAATAAGATGGACCCCGAGATCGACCGGGGTCTTGCACCTGAGGTATGTGCCCGACGAATTGTCCGTGCAATCGAGAATCGCCGTAGCGAAGTCTACATCGGCGGCAAGGAAGTGCTCGGCGTCTATTTCAGCCGCTTCGCCCCCCGGCTTTTCCGCCGCTTCATCCGTCTCAGATCACGGTCGTAGCAGTGCTGTCACTGCCCTCGGCTGACGCTCTCGCGGCATCTGCCGCAATCTGCTAATAGCTAGCCGCTTTTCCAGCTACTAAGCAACCTTCCGCCGGCTACTGCCGCGCTCGAGACTTCGAGGCGATTATGGACTCCCCAACCATTTCACAGTCATCCACTCTCTCGCTTACCAGCCCCGAGTTCAAAAAACGTCTGCAAGAGCTACGGCGAACCGACAACTACCGCAATTGGTACTACCTGCTGCGAACCCACACCATGTTGTTCGCCACCATCGGCGGCACAATCTGGTTCTATCACACGACGCGCTCAAGCGGCGCATCGCTGCTCTGGAACATACCGGTATTTTGTGCCGCTGTTGCTATCGTGGGCGCGTTGCAGCATCACTTGGCCAATCTCGCGCATGAAGCCGTCCATCACACGTTGTTCCGCAACCGCTACCTCAACGACATGGCTTCCGAATGGCTGTGTAGCTTTCCAATGTTCAGCTCGACTTTTTTCTACGGGCTGCACCATTTGGCCCATCACCAGTTCGTCAACGATCCTGTCCGCGATCCCGATATTTCACAATTACAAAAAAGCGGCCATCGCTTGTCGTTCCCAATTGTTCGCGACGAATTTCTCGACGTTCTGTTCCGGCAGATGTGGATACCCAATCTGGTTCGCTACAGCATTGCTCGCGCTGAGTATGACTCGTTGGGAACAGCCCACAACCCCTACATCCGCCCAGACTGGAAGTTCACCAAGTTGCCGGCTCGCTTGAGCGTCCTCTACTTGGCGCTTCTGGCACTCACCTTGGGCAGCCTGGTCGCTTACGGCAATTCAATGCTCTTGGTTGCTGTCCCACTTTGCCTCTGGGCCGGCCTCATGCTCACGCTACAACTACTGCCCGAGCGCTATTACTACCAGAGCAAGATCAAGCCACTGTTCTCCATTCGCACGCTTGGCATGATGCGTATGACCTTCATCACGCTGGCGTTCTGCGGCGTGGCCTGGGCGACTTGGGCCACCAGCAATTGGTGGGCCGCCTATCTGATGGTTCTTTGGGTCGTGCCACTCCTGACGACGTTTCCACTCTACATGGTCCTCCGTCAGATCGTGCAGCACGGTAATGGCGATCGAGGCTGGCTCACCAATAGTCGCGTGTTCATTTGCCACCCGTTCGTAAATTTTGCCGTCTTCCCGTTGGGACAGGACTATCATCTTCCTCATCACATGTTTTCGACGATTCCCCACTACCGCCTCAAAGAACTTCACGAGGCCCTGAGCCACTATCCCGAGTATCAGGAAAAAGCCACGGTCGTCGAAGGTTACATTTGGCCGAAGGAACAACCACAAACGAAACCCACCGTGGTCGACGTCCTAGGCCCCCGCTACGCGCCGCAAGAGTTCCGCGAAGTCTACATCGACAATGCGGTTCTTGAAGGTCGCAACGTAACCGACCGCGACAGAAACGAAATCCTTGATGAAGGCGTCCGTGAGGCCGAGCGAGTCCGCCGCGAGACTCAGCCTGGCAGTTGGTCGACAAACCCACTTTCCCACGGCGGACGCAAAGACGTCGCCTAACACGGCTGTCGCCGAAGTCGCAATGCATAGCCGGACCGCCACGCGGTCCGGAATACGCCCAACATACAAAGCATCGACCACTTGCCGAACGACGTCAAACGCGCAATCCCTACGCCCCCGGCCGAGAGCCGCCAAATCCCGGCCCACGCGGATCACCCATTTTGATTCCACGCTGCTGCGCTCGCGCATCGAGCTGTTTGCGAAACTCCGTGAACTGGGCACGCATTTTCGGCGTCGTGCGGTCGAGCCGCCGCTTCGATCGCTCGTCTCGCTGCGCATCGGTCATGGTTCGACCGTTGCGTCCCTGACCGGCGCCTTGACGGTTGCTGTTCTGTTGCCGGGAGTTCTGCGACTGAACCATGCGGTTTAGAATCTCGTCCAGTCGCTTCTGCTGATCCGCCTTCGACATCGTGAAGAACTCATCCATCCGCTGCCGCATGCGGTTGTCCCATTGATCTCGATTAGCGTCGAAGAAGGCCCGCCGCTGGTCTCGAGTCATTGAGTCCATCCGTTGACGAAAATCCGTACGAAGCTGGTTTCGCTGGGCTTCTGGTAAGCTCTGATCCCACATTTGACTTTCCATCGCCTGCAACTCGGCGATTGCCGGATCGGGGGAACTGAAAACTCCGAAAGCCCACGCCACTCCTCCCACTAGTAGAATCGTTAGCAGGCTGCTGATAATCGCTCGGCGTTTGTTCATCGCATTAACTCCTTTTTACGGGTCATTGGGCCACGATCAACGCGTCCACGTGACCGTCCAGATACATAAAGTGCCGCGAACCATCCTCATCGGCAGGCCCGTGGAATGCACCACAATCGTTCACAATCCAAATTCGCGATGAGCTTTTATCCTTACGGATTTGCTCTCGTGTTTTGTTGGCTGCCCTGTCTACCTTGTACTCGTAGCTCAATCCCTCTTGTTCAAAGTACGTTTCATATTCAGCGTCATTGACTCGAACGGCGTCTTTGGGATCGATGCGATCGCTAGGACAATGAAACAGTTCCGCATTTTCCTCGGTAAGATTTGCCAAAACCTGACGCAGATTTGGTTTTTGTTTATCCGGCGGAGTCGCGGGCACCGAGATGATCATGTTGACCGCATCCGGAAACTTGCCCCGAGCACCTTGTTTATCCACATACTGGTCGAGCGCCAGACCAATCTGCCGCAGGTTCGACATGCATTGCGTCGATCGAGCCGACGCTCTCGCGTACTGCACCGCCGGCAACAACAGCCCGATAAGCACCGCGATGATCGCGATCACCACCAGCAACTCGACCAACGTAAACCCTTGCGCGCGGCCGATCCCTCGGCCATCCCGATTTCGGTAGTAATTCATCACGTGTCCCTTGTCCGCCAAGGATGGAAAAGCAGTTCACTACTTCTCGAACCCCGCGGGTCGGTGCGGGTTTCGCCCGACTTTTTTATTGAAGACTGCCCGGCGATTGAGCCTATTGCATTCTGGCCGATAGCTAACAGCCGATAGCTGACAGCTTTTATTGGGTTCAATTACCGCGCAATTCTCAGTAGTTGCTATCACCGACCAATTGCCAGCATGGTCTCACTTGCCTATCATGCCGCTGTCAGAATTCACTATCTAAACTGCTTGGAGGCATCCATTTGATGAACACTAAAGGAGAGGCGTTTGCCGGACTCTCAGTCGCAATTGTCACCCCGTTCAAGGGGACCGAAGTCGACTACGATACTTTGCGAACCCAACTCGAGTTCCAGATCGCCGCCGGAACCAACTGCATTGTCCCGGTAGGCACCACCGGCGAGTCGCCAACTCTCAGCCACGAGGAGCAAGACCGCGTTATCGCGTTTGTCGTCGAGACGGTCGCTGGCCGCGTTAAAGTGATGCCGGGCACTGGCTCCAACAGCACCTCCGAAGCACTCCGCCTCACCAGGTTCGCCGAAAAGATCGGAGCCGATGCGGCCCTCCAAGTCGCTCCTTACTACAACAAGCCCATGCAACAGGGCTTTTACGAACACTTTCGCGTGCTGGCCGAAGAAACCGGCCTGCCGCAGTGCATCTACAACATTCCCGGCCGTACCGGCAAAAACATCGAGCCCGAAACGATCATCCGGCTGGCCGAATTGCCCAACATCGTCATGGTCAAGGAAGCGACCGGCTCGCTCGATCAGGCTTCACAGATCATCAGCGCGACCAATCTCACCGTGCTCAGCGGTGATGACAGCTTGACGTTGCCCCTTATGTCGATCGGCGGCCGGGGCGTCATCTCGGTCGTTGGAAATATCGTGCCCAAGGACATGCTGGCACTCGTTGGCGCGATGATGAAGGGCGACCTGGCCGAGGCTCAGAAGTGGCACCACAAGCTCTTCCCCCTCTGCCGCGATATGCTCGGCCTTGCCACGAACCCGATCCCAATCAAGGCAGCCATGAAGCTTCTCGGCCGCGATCCAGGAGACCTGCGGCTGCCGATGACGAACCTAGAAGATGCCGGCGTGGTCAAACTCAAAAAGTCACTCGTCGACTACGGCCTGTTATAGTCGATGCAACCACGAAGAGACCGTAGAACATCCAAAAGCAGCGACCGGAGCAACGAGCCGCCGGGTTTACCCCGGCGGGAATAACCTCCGCCACTCACCCTCACGTTACGTTTCGCCTCCACTCGGCTTGCCGCCCACATAAACATGCCGCGGCTGCTCATCCTCTGCGAATACCCAACGCTGCTAGGAGGCGAGCGCTCGATACTCGCTGCGCTGCCGGCCATCGCGGCCGACGGTTTCGACGTGACCATCGCCGCGCCCCCCAGGGGCCCGTTGGCCGCCGAGCTACCACGTCGCGGAATCACCCACCTCCCATGGCGAACCCACGACGAACACGGCCAGCGCCATCCTCTTAGCCAACTGCGCACTGATTTGGACGAGCTTCTACGACAGCTTGCTCCCAACTTACTTCACGCCAACAGCCTCTCCACCTCTCGAATCTCCGGCCCGGTAGCTGCTCAAACGAACACACGAAGCATCGGCCATCTACGCGACATCCTCAAACTCGCCCCACAGGCCATCACGGACCTGAACCTGCACACGCGTCTATTAGCGGTGTCGCTCGCGACACGTGACTACCACGTGGCTCAGGGTCTCACGGCCGCCAAGTGTAAGGTCATCCACAACGGCGTTGATCTAGCCGAGTTCTGCCCCCGACCGCGAAATGGAAACCTGCGCCGCGAGTTGGGCCTGCCGCAAAACGCTTTTTGCGCGGTAATCGTCGGACAGATTGGCTTACGAAAAGGTACCGATGTAGCCTTTCAAGCCGCCCAGAAGCTCGCGCCCGAATTTACCGACCTTCATTGGCTGGTTGTTGGTGAGCGCACATCAACCAAAGACGAATCGTTGAAGTTTGAAGCGAACCTGCGATCGACAGCGACCCAGCCGCCTCTAGCCGGCCACATCCACTTCTTGGGAAGCCGCACTGACATGCCCACACTGCTGCCGGAGTGCGATCTCTTGGTCCACGCCGCCCGTCAAGAGCCGCTAGGACGCGTGTTGCTCGAAGCGGCGGCGGCCGGTCTGGCGATCGTTGCCACCGACGTGGGCGGCACACGCGAGATTTTCCCGACTCAAGCCAATGCCGCCATTTTAGTATCACCAGACAGCCCGCTCGATCTGGCGACTGCAATTCGCGAATTGCTACTGAATGAGCCCGTGCGAGCTGCACTCGGCCATACCGCGCGCCGCCGAGCCGAGTCGGCCTTTGATATTCGCCACGCGGCCGCCAATCTCATTGCTCACTATCGAGAGGTTCTACAATAGCGCCGCAATTGTTCGGTCGGGCGATCGTGACATCATACAAAACATCCCCATGACGATCGCGCATCCAATCAACGAGTTTGCGGGCTTCTTCGTCATTCTGCGTAACCGCGAACACAG
>CAZJWY010000119.1:0-12759 GCA_964549545.1 uncultured Planctomycetaceae bacterium
TCGAAACTGAAAATCACACCCACGCCGACTATAAACCATTTTTCAGGGACGACTATATAGCCGAGCCGTCTCGGCTCGATGAACCGGCCTCGCGCCTGCGGGGGACATTATAACCACCCTGTGCGCCGGGCACCTACCTGGCCATCAAAACCGCATCCCGAAGGGATGCCAGCCATTAGCCGGTGGTTGAGGAGCCGAAGGCGACGACACGCGTGGCTGCGAACCCTGCGGGTTCGGGGATGGGCGGCCAATGGCGAGGAACCCGCCGGGTTCCGAAATGTTTTTGCGGTATCCGCAACGGCGGATGGTTGGGGGCCACGAAGTGGCCGAGGAATGTAGCGGCGGGTGCGAGCCCGCCGAGAGGGAGTGGTCCAAATTGTGTTCCAGCCGCGCAGCGGCGACGGAATTGGCACCGCCAAAGAGCCTCCGTCGCCGCTGCGCGGCTTTTTTGACAGAGCGCGTCCTGTTTCCGGGGACTTACGTCCCCGGCTACACTCCTGCGCCGCTGCGCGGCGGGCCAGCGACACGACGGGGCCTGTGCATAACGGCGCGGCGAACGTGTACATCCATGTAAAGCTTGATGCTCACGAGAGTTTTGGCGCACGCAGCCGCCTCCGCCCGGGCGAATCCTGGCCACTAGCGCGCAGGGCGTCGGACTCGCGCAATTGCCGGTCGATTTCCGCATCGTATTCCGCTTGATGATCATAATAACGGGTCAACGCGGCATGAATCTGGCCCATCGTGAGATAGCCGTGATGCTGGTCGCAGATTTCATCGGGACTCGCGCCATGCGCAATGTGCTCCAGCGCGATTTCGATGACTTTGATGTTGGTGTCGTCGATCCAGGCAACTCCTCGATCGTCGAGACGAATATGCGTTTCGGAAATTGTGGACATGATGAGGAAGATTTCGTGCTGAATTCCGTAGAACCAGGTTACGGCCGACCGGCATCTTAGCTTATAGCGTAAGTTACGCTAGTGTGTCTCGAAAACTCGACGCCCTACGATTGATACGATCGCCAATCAACTCTCTACTTCGGCACGAATCCTTGCCGGCGAAGAGCGGCTGTCAAATGTCGAAGCGTGGGATTCATCTGTTTCAACTTCTGCGCCTGCTTTTCGGCGATTGAGGATCGCCCCGTATCCGCTAATGCCTCGCGCAAATCGGCGAGCACCTGGCTGGCCCGCGCATAGGCCTCGGTCGAGCGCTCGGCGACGAGTTGCTCGGTCTTTTTAAGGTACGGCGTCGGGTCAGTCGCCATTTTGGCGAGCTCCCGGTTCCGCTTGCGGACGCGCTCCTCGGCCGACTTCTTGTTTCTGGCCTGCTGAATCTCCTCCGCCGCCGTCTTGAGTTCCGCGATCGTCCGATCCGGCCGAACGGTGGACCATGCTTTTACAGGATGGTCCTTGCGAAACTTCGCCAAGATCTCCGTTCGCAGCTTCGAATCGGAACCTTCCATAAGCTCCGTGAGCCACTTATTCTTAACGTCTTCCGACTGGCGGCTGACCCACTCGGCAACTCCGGTGTGACGGTCGTCCTTCCGTTCCAACGGAGCGGCCTGCCGCGCCGCGGCCGTAATCAAAGCGTCGCTGATTTCGTAGAACTCGGCCAGCGCCCGCTGGGCCTTCGTAAGCTGGCCCAGACCGGCGGGCACCGGCGCTTCGCTTTCCTCCTCCGGATCGTGATTCATATCGCAGCTTACCGCGAGGTGCGCCAGGTACAATGGTCGCAGATCACCATCCAGTATCTCCGCCCGTAGTGGTACAAGTCGACCCAGAACTTCGTCGAGGTCCCACAAGTCCTCCAGATCGCCCGGTTCGTGGCTCGGCTCGATCACGAGCGTCCCTCCACTTCCGTCGCGGTCCTTCACGAAGCGAATCGAATCGTCCTCGAGGTACGGTTTGGCCGCCTTGCTATCCGGCAAGCCCTGCGGCAACCGGAAATACAGCGAACGAATTCCGAAATTCGCGTAATGCAAGTGAACATCGTACCCGCGACGCAACATCTCGATGGCGTTCCCCCGAAAATCGCCAAAGTGATACTCGTTGACAAACGACCAGGGAGTGATTTCGGCGCGCGACGATTGCCGCTGCATGTACGCCAGGTTCTTCTCGCTCACCGGACCGTCGACCGCGCGAAATTCTACGTACTGGTACTCGCTCATCGGTTCCTCCGTGATGCCGTCGGAAATTCTTCGCCCTGCCTCCAATTCGCACGGGTGACAAATTCACCAAACAAAATCATTTACCTTATCTGCGTCCATCGGTGTTCATCTGCGGATAAACTTCTTCTCTGCGTTCTCCGTGTCTCCTGGTAAGACACAAAGTAAGAATGGATTGAACCACAAAGGACACGAAGGGCACAAAGAACCTTCAAAGCGGTTGCAAAAAATATCCACTCATCCTTCCTTCTTCGTGACCTTTGTGTACTTTGTGTTAAATGTATTCGTATCCTCTGCGCCTTACTCATCGAGTCCGGCCTTCCGACGGGCACGGGCACGAACTTCTGGCCACGGTGATGCCGTCGTACGGCCAGCGTCGTAATCTGCCGAGCGCCGCCCTACCTCTTCAATCCATTCTTGGCTAGGCGTCGGCCAATCCTCTGGCGGAACCGTTTCCCAGAGAGCATGAACCAGGCGGATTCGTTCCAAGGGGGGGTAAATCCTGCGCTGCCCCCAAAACATCATCATATGAGTTCATCGTTTCACCTCCGCCATGATTCTACTATGCCAGCAACTCCTTCACCACGCGTGCCGGCTCCACGCCGATCAGCCGCTGGTCGAGTCCCTGGAATTTATACGAGAATCGCAAAGGATCGAAGCCCAACAGGTGCAGGATCGTAGCGTGCAGGTCATGCACGTGCATGCGATCCTTGGTTACGTTGAACCCGAAGTCATCGCTCTCGCCGAGCGTCACGCCCGGCTTTACGCCGCCGCCGGCGAGCCACATCGTGAATGCGTTCGGGTGATGATCGCGGCCGTCGTTACCGCCGCCCTGCACCATCGGCGTCCGGCCAAACTCGCCGCCCCAGATGATGAGCGTGTCGTCGAGCATCCCGCGCTGCTTCAGGTCCTTCACCAAAGCAGCGCAAGCCTGGTCGGTCGTCCGGCAGTTATCGCGCAGGTCGTTCACCAGGTTGCCATGTTGATCCCACGCCTCGTGAAAGATTTCCACGAACCGCACGCCGCGCTCCACCAACCGCCGAGCCAAGAGACACGTCGCCGCGAACGACGGCTTGCCCGGCTCGGCACCGTACATCTTGAGCACATGCTCGGGCTCCTTCGAAATATCGATCGCCTCCGGCGCCTGAGCCTGCATGCGGTAGGCCATCTCGAACGAATTGATTCGCGTCGCGATCTCCGGATCGCCCACTTCGTTCAAATGCTGATGATTCATCGCGTTCACCGCGTCGAGCGATTCACGCTGCAACCGATCATCGACGCCGCTCGGGTTCGACAAATACAACACCGGGTCGCCGGTCGTGCGGAAAGTCACGCCCTGGTACACAGTCGGCAAGTAGCCGCTCCCCCAATTCGAGTTGCCGCCGCTCGGCCCTTTCTTGCCCGTGCTGAACACGACGAACCCGGGCAGGTTCTGCGTCTCGTTCCCGAGGCCATACAGCGTCCAGGCGCCCAGGCTCGGCTTGCCGAACTGCTGCGAACCGGTGCTCATCAAAATCTGGCCCGGCGCGTGATTGAACGCATCGGTCACCATCGACTTCACGATTGCGAGGTCGTCGGCCACTTCCGCCAAGTGCGGCAACAACTCCGACAACTCCGCCCCGCTCTGCCCATGCCTGGCAAACTTGAACTTCGGCCCGAGCAATTTCGAATTCGGATTGATGAACGCCGCCCGATATCCTTTGAGCAACTCCGGCGGCGGCAGCGTACCGTCGAACTTCGCCAACTGCGGCTTGTTATCGAACAGCTCCAAATGGCTCGGCGCGCCGGCCATGAACAAGAAGATCACATTCTTCGCCCGGGCTCGAATCGGCGACCGCTTCGGCGCCATTGGATCGCTCGCCGCCAGCGCGCTCCCCGCGCCTGCCAACTGCCCCAGCGCAATCGAGCCCAATCCAACGCCACATTCTTTGAGGAACCACCGCCGAGCGAGCGCCCGCGGGGGAATGTTTCGGTAAAGATGATCTTGGCAATTCATTTAAGGCTCTCGGCTTTCGGCTATCAGCTATCGGCCAAGCCATCCACCCTTCTGGCCGACAGCCAACAGCCGATCGCCGACAGCCTATTCCTTCGTTATCGTCTCGTCCAAATTCAAAATTACCCGCGCCACCGCCGTCCAGGCTGCCAGATCCCCTGGCGTCGCACCGGCAGGGAGCGCTACCGACAGCTTCTGTTTCGCCTGCTCGTTGCTTGCCAACAGTGGCCACGGATCAACACCATCGCGGTTGAATCGCAGCTTCTGGCGTTCGAGAAACTCTGACAACACTTTTTGCTCGTCCGCCTTCGGGTTCCGTGACAAACACCGCCGCACACCATACGCCAGGCGTTGCTCGTCGGTCGTGCCGCCGTCCGCCAACAGCTTTACCGCCAATGCCCGGGCACACTCGATGAACAACGGCTCGTTCAATGTCGTCAGCGCCTGCAGCGGAGTATTCGACCGAGCTCGGCGAGCACAGGCGACCTCACCAATCGGCGCATCGAACGTTTGCAGCATCGGATACGGAACAGAACGAAAACGGAACGTATAAAGTGCACGCCGATATCGTTCCGGCCCGGCATCGACATTCCAAGTCTTCGGCCCGTAGCTCGCCGGCGGCTGGAACAAAAACTCCGGCGCCGGCGGAAACACACTCGGTCCGCCAACCGCAGGATTCAGCAACCCGCTCGCCGCGAGTGCGACATCACGCACGCTTTCAGCATCCACGCGATACCGCGGACCGCGAGCCATCAAGCGATTCGCCGGATCGCGCTCCAAGAGTTGCGGCGTCACATGACTCGACTGGCGGTAAGTCGCCGAGCCGACAATCAACCGCTGAATATGCTTGAGACTCCAATTGTGATCCATCAGCTCCACGGCAAGCCAATCCAAAAGTTCCGGATGACTTGGCGGATCACCCTGCGACCCGAAGTCTTCGGCCGTCGCAACCAATCCTACCCCGAAGTACGCCTGCCAGATCCGATTCACGATCGACCGCGCCGTCGTCGGCGATTCGCGATCGGCCAGCCACCGCGCAAAATCGAGCCGGTTAGGCACCTGTGGCCGAGTCTCTCCGAGACTCGGATTCGCATCTGCGGGAAGACTCGTTGTAGCAAGGTCTCCCGACGTCGTTGTAGCAAGGTCTCCCGACCTTGCCACTTCGCCGACCGCAGGTCTCCCTGCCAGTTCCCGGAGACCTGCGGTCGATGCGGGTGCGGGGCCAGGAGACCCGCGCACAGCATGGGACACAACATGGGAATCCGAGTCTCGGAGAGACTCGGCCACGTGTTTGAGCGGATTCAAAAATGCCGGCGTCCCCGGCGTTACCGCCTCGGCCGGCGCAAGAAAGTTGCCGCGTTCCAGCCGGTGTGTCACGCGCGGATCGCTCCGCTCCTCCAACACAAGCTGCGTCGCACCGCGCGGATGACTCTCCCACAGTGCCTCGATCCGCCGGTTCTCTTCCTCCCATTCCGGAACCGTCGTTCGCCAATAGCTGAACAACTTCGCAGTTTGATCCGGCGTCCGCTTCGCCAGCGGAATCTGCACGATCTGGCGAATCTCCGCCGGCACCGGATCGGCCACAGCGTTCTCGGTCGACGTCACCGACAATCGAAACCGGCCCAAATTGTTGTTCTGATTGTCGTCGCTATTCCAACCGCCATGATTCTGCACGAGTCGAAATGTAAGCTGCGCGCCGGCCGGCAAATCGAGCGGCTTCTCCAGCGTGAACACCGCCTGCCGCGGCACATTGCTGCGGCCCGACCCGATATCGATCCCCCAAGCCGTCTGATTGTTCCCGTCGTTCGCAAACGCGACCGGTCCCGTCACGCGCCGCTGGCCGCTACGATTGTCGAAAATCTTTTCCAGCTCGCGCTCCGGCGGATTCACGTCGGCCGTCGCTTGGCTGAACTTGAGATCTATGTGCTCGTTCGGCCGGTCAGTCGGAGTCGCCTCGACCTTGAACTCCGTCAGTGCACACGTCCCATAGATCGACCGTCCGGGCCCGCCGCGCGGCAAGTCCTGATCGTTCATCAGCTCCAAGCGAAACGCCGTGACCTTCGTCGGCTTGAGGTCTGCTGTTAAGTCGGTCGTATGAATCGTTGGCGCGTAACCGGCCGCGAGCGTCGAACCGTCCTTCATCCGGTAATACTTTTGCCCACCCGAATCCAGATCGTGCATCGTCACTACCGTCCACTCAGGCTGCTTCTGCTTCCGCAACCCCTCTTCCCAAGCCGCCATCCGCTCCTGCCAGTCGGGATGAGCGACCTTCAACCCATCTTCGATCTTCTTGATCACGCCGGCCGTCGTCGCCCACTCCTCTTCCTGCGCCTTCGTGTAGACCGCCAGTTGCGCCTCGTGGCAATTATTCAGGAACGCAAACATCTGGTAATACTCAGTCTGCGTCAGCGGATCGTACTTGTGCGTGTGACACTGGGCACATTGAATCGTCAGCCCCAAGATTCCTTTTCCGATCGCGTCCATTCGATCGTACATCGCCTCCATCCGGAATTGCTCCGGATCGATGCCCCCTTCTTCGTTGATCATCGAGTTCCGCAAGAACCCGGTCGCCACCATCTGGTCCTGCGTCGGCTGTGGCACCAGGTCGCCCGCGATCTGGTCGATGATGAACTCGTTGTACGGCAAATCCTGATTGAGCGCGTCGATCACCCAATCGCGATACATCCACACAAACCGCGGCTTGTCTTTCTCGAAACCGTCGGAATCGGCATACCGAGCCACATCGAGCCAGACGCGCCCCCATCGCTCGCCATAGTGGGGCGACGCTAATAGCCTCTCGATTTCGCGCTGATAGGCAGTCTCACCCGAGTCGCGCTCGAAACCGGCCAACTCGCTGAGCGTCGGCGGCAAACCGACCAGGTCGAGCGATAGCCGCCGCAACAGCGTATTCGCGTTTGCCGAGCGCGCCGGCCCCAACCCCTCCTGCTCCAACCGCGCGAGCACGAACGCATCGACCGGATTGCGAACCCAGGATTTATTCTTCACCGCCGGCACCACCGGCCGATGCGGTGCGACGAACGACCAGTGCTGGTCGTACTTCGCCCCCTCGTTGATCCACTGCTTGAGAAGCTCCAACTGCTCCGGCCGAAGCGACTTCCCCGAATCGGCCGGCGGCATTTGCACATCGGGATCGTGGCTCGTGATCCGCTTCAGCAATTCGCTCTCGGCCAGGTTCCGGCTGTCGACGACCGCCTCGGCGCCGTGCAGATCGCCCGCGCTTTCCCACACATCGAGCCGCAAGTCGCCCTTCCGCTCCGCCTCGTCCGGCCCGTGGCAATGAAAACAATTATTGGCCAGGATCGGCCGCACGTCGCGGGCAAAGTTTATTGACGGCGCCGCGCGAGATCGGTCGCCCAACAGCGCCAACCCGATGACAGCGAAAATCAGTGGTTGTAACTTCACGGTGTATGAAAATATCTTGTTCAACGCAAAATCGTGGGCATCTTCGCCAAACTAAAAACCCGTGTCGTCCAACAACCGAGCTATGAAACACTGTGAGTATGTCGATCCGGTCTAAGTCAATTCGATAGATAACCGGTAAGATCCATGCAATACCTCACGGATTTTCGGGTTGCGGAATTCGCGGACAATTTGCCCTGATTCAGGAAAATCCCGCAAGCGATTCACCGCTGACCGCAACCGCCGGATGAAGCCCAAAGCCGTGACCGGCGCATCCCGAGCGATGAATCTACTTATCTCACGCAAGTCCCTTTGAGACCGTGGCGTTCAAATAATTTTGTTTGACTTCATCTTCAAGCTGCTTCATAAACTCTTCATGCTCCATTCCTTCACCGGCATCAGCCTGTTGCAAACCAATTTCTATCTTGTGCAATAGGTAGAGACGATCGATCGCCTGCTCAATCGAAACGTTGTCGTCAAGCGACGAAATGACGTTAAGGATTTTTTCTTTACTTGTCATTTAACCATCCTCCGGAGATCACAAAAACCGTTTCTCCCTTTGTCCATCTTAGCAATAAGCAAAGACGACTAAGCCATTATATCCATCACCGGCACCCCCTTGCCGTCCTGCGTAACGTAGAACGGCCGCCGTTCCACGTCAAACGCCGTTTTCGGGCTGATCCCCATCAGATGCATGATCGTGGCGTGCATGTCCGGCAAGCTCACGGGGTTCTTCGTCACCAGGCACGGCCGCTCGGCCGCCGTCTCGCCGTACAAGAATCCGCGCTTCGTCCCGCCGCCCCACATTACCACCGACGACGAACCCGTGAAGTGCCGATGCAATCCGTAGTGAATCGGCTCCTTGAGTACATCCGTCTTTGCTCGCGATTGATCCTTCGCCTCGCTCCCCGGCACGCCTTCGATCATCATGTCGCGGCTGAACTCGCTCGCCAGCACCACGAGCGTTCGGTCCAACAGCCCACGACTTTCCAAATCCAAAATCAACTGCGCGATCGGCCGATCGACTTCCGACTTCAACCGCTCGACCGTCGCATGCCCATTCTCATGCGTATCCCAATGGACGAACGGAATATACTCCGTCGTCACCTCGACATACCGGGCCCCCGCTTCGACCAATCGCCGCGCGAGCAAACACCCGCGACCGAAGCGCGTGTCGCCGTACTGATCGAGCGTCCTCTTCTTTTCGTTCGACAGATCGAACGCCTTTTTGTCGTCGGAGCTCAACAACCGATGGGCCGCTTCGAGCGACCGCAGCATCGATTCCTGCTGGTATTCGCTCGCGTAGCGGCTCTGCGGACTCTCGGCCACCATCTTCTTGAACAGCTTGTAACGGTTCTCAAACCGCCCGCCGTCCATTCCCTGCGGCGGCCGCACGGCCATCGACGCATCTTCTGGAAACGGCAGATTGAACGGCCCATATTCCGAGCCGAAGAACCCGCCCGTCGTAAATGCCTTGAGCTCTTCCGATTCGCCGTTCCCTTCCAGCCGCTGGCCGATATTGATGAACGGCGGCATCACCGGATTGATCGGCCCCAACACGCGGGCCATCCATGCCCCGATATGCGGCGCGGCCACGGTCTGCGGCGGCACGTAACCCGTGTGCCAATGATACTGATGCCGCGAATGCAGAATGTGCCCCAAATCGGGCAGTACGTGCGATCGAATCAGTGTCGCCCGATCCATCACCTTAGCAACGTTCTCGAGCCCCTGCGAAATCTTGATGTTGTCGACCGCCGTATCAATGGCCGGGAACGTGCTCATCACCTTCTCGACCGGCAACCCGACCTCGAACGGCTGGTAGCGCTTCGGATCGAACGTCTCCGGCGCCGCCATGCCGCCGCCCATCCACAACAGAATGCAAGAATCGGCCTTCGCCTTCGGATGCACGATCGCATCGGCCCGCAACAACCTCGGCTCGCCCGCCACGAGCGCCGCCGCGCTCGCCGCCGCCATCGCTCGCAAAAACTCGCGCCGATTCGAATTCGCGGCAAAGCGTTGATCTGTCCGTTGAAGCTCGTTCACATTCAGTCCTATTTCATATCTGAAGTCGAGGCAGTCTCACGCAGAGACGCAGAGACCGCTGAGTCGGAATTGACGCCGCAACCACTGGCTACTACTTCATCTACAGTGATATTTTCAAGTCGCATGTTCATCTTTCTCTGCGCCCTCAGCGCCCTCAGCGCCTCTGCGAGAAACTTCCGCGCTTTAATCACCGAACAATCTGAAACTCAGGCAACATCATCACTGCCCATAACAAATCCTCGACGCCCTGTGGCGACGGCGGGTTGTGCAACAACTCGAGCGCCGTCGCTCGTTCATCCGCAGTCGGCGGCCGCGACAGCGCATAATTATACAACCAGTCCACAATCGCATCGGGCCCCTGCCCCTCGAATCGCTTTACGAGATTCGCCGCTCCGCGGTTTAAAGTCTCTGCAAAGAGCGGGCTATTCGCGAGATCCAATGCCTGGAGTGTCGTCAAAGTGGCGGGGCGATCGGTTACGACCTGCTCGCGATTAGGCCGGCCCAGCGACCGCATCAACATATCGCTCGCCACTAGCGATGCACGATACGATTTGTGACTCGCTTTCTCTTCCTCCGTAAGCATCCCCTCCGCTCTCTTGTGCGATTCCTTGGGTCCTGTATCTGTGATCTTCCACAACGCGTCCACAAACTGCTCGGCCGTCATCCGCTTCGGCAGCGGCCCCGAATACACGAAGTCTGCCGCTGCCGGCTCCGCATTGAGCGCCACCGCCTGAGTTTGATACGCATGTGAGTTCATAATCAGCCGCAGCGTGCTCTTGAGATCGCAGTGATGATCGGCCAGTTCGACCGCCAGATGATCGAGCAAGTCTGCGCTCCACGGCTCGGTCTGCATCGCGTCGACCGGATGGACGATCCCGCGCCCCATCAACCGATGCCAAATCCGATTTACGATCGTCCGCGTCAGCCGGCCATTCTGCGGATCGGTCATCAACTCGGCCAGCCGCTTCAGTCTCCCGTCGCGCGGCAGCTTCGGATCGATCTCGCCCAGCTCGGGAAACATCCAGGCCGCGTCGGCCTGCTTGCCCGTCGGCTTGTCGCAGCGAAACATTTCGAGCGGCCCGTCGGTAGAGCACGCGGCCAGACCGTACGTCTGCGCGAGTGTCCAGCGGTCGATAAAGCTGTCGTGGCACGACGCACACTTCATGTTCATGCCCAGGAACACTTGCGACACGTTCTGTGCGAATTGGATTTGCGTCTTCTGGCTCGCGTTCACGTTGCCGCGCCACTTGATGCCGAGAATGAATCCTTCCGACTCGGGCGACGGCGCGATCAGCTCGCGCACAAACTGGTCATAAGGCATGTTGGTCACGAGTGCCCGATAGAGCCAGTTACCGATCGGCTTGCGCCCGCCGTCGATATAGCCGGTACCTGCGTAGTCGTTTCGCAGCAGGTCGTTCCAGAACGACAACCAATGCTCGGCGTACGCATGATCGTCGGCGAGCAGCTTATCGATCATCTGTTGCCGCTTGTTCGCTTCGGTGCTCGCGACAAACTCCGCCAGTTCTTCCGGCGTCGGCAAGAGCCCGATGATATCGAGATACGCGCGCCGCAAGAACGCCGCGTCATCGAGCGGCGCCGGCCGCGCTGCATGATGCTTCTCCAAGTACGCGTCGAGAATTCGATCGACCGCGTTCTCGCGACCCGCCACCGCCGGCGGCAACTCGGGCCGACGCGGCCGTAGCGGCGGCTCGTACTCACGCGTCGCAAACGTAAACCCGGCCTCCCACGGCACTCCCTCATCGATCCAATTGCGGAGCGCTTTCACATCCGCTGCCGAGAGCGCCGGCTTGTCTTTTGGCATCCGCTCTTCTTTATCTGTCGACGTGACGAGATCGATGAGATGCGACTCGGCCGACTTCCCCGGCTTGACGGCGCCCGACTTCAAGATCTCTTCGCGGGTGTTGATCGAGAAATCGCCCTCGTGCCGATGCCCGCCGTGACACTCCACGCAATGGGCCTTCAATATCGGCACGATTGTGTGTGAGAAGTCGATTTTCGCGCTTGAATCCGCGGCCTCCGCCCATGCCGGCCCCGTCATTCCCAGCACGAGAAAAAGGATTGGACCGCAACTCCGGCTCGCGCGATAATAAAAGACTGAAACCATCCAGATATTATAACTCCCGCGACAGCCAAAGCAGTAGGCACCCACGTGGCACGGACTTTAGTCCGTAGCAGCAATCAGCGGCAGCAACTCCCTCGCCTGAAATATTTGACCTTCGCGCACCCCTTCCTTTGAGACTCCTGGACGGACTGAAGTCCGTCCCACGATAACCCGTCGCACCTCAGCGGCTCCATTTCGCGATGATTACACGTTCGACAATTTTGCTCGCGTGGCTCGTCGCGCTCGCAGCGGCAGTCACTTCTGCCGCCACGCAGCCGCCCGTCTCGTACGATCGCGACATCCGCCCGATTCTTTCCGACAAATGCTTTCACTGCCACGGTCCCGACGCCGCCTCGCGCCAGGCCGAACTGCGACTGGACACGCGCGAAGGACTCATCGCGAAAGTGGTCGTCGCCGGTGAACCCGAAAAAAGCGACCTTGTTCGACGTATTCTCAGCACCGACGACGAGGAGCGCATGCCGCCGCCCGACTCGAAGATTACACTCGCGCCCGAGCATAAAGAACTCCTTCGCCGCTGGATCGCCGAAGGTGCACACGTGGCCGATCATTGGTCGTTCCAACCGCTGCCCGACAAAGTGCCGATCCCCGTTGTTCACAATGAATCCTGGCCACGCCAACCGCTCGATCGCTTCGTGCTTGCGCGCCTCGAATCGGAAAAGCTGGAACCCACGAAGCAAGCCGACGCACTGCGGTTGTTGCGGCGCATCACGCTCGACCTGACCGGCCTGCCGCCGACCGCCGATGAATGCCGCGCGTTCGAAAAAGCTGCGGCGAGCAACAACTTTGACGCCGCCTACCAACAAGCCGTCGATCGATTGCTGGCCAGCCCCGCCTATGGCGAACACTTGGCCGTCGGTTGGCTCGACGCCGCCCGCTACGCCGACTCTTACGGCTATCAATCCGATCAGCTCAACACCCAATGGCCTTATCGCGATTGGGTTGTGCGGGCGCTGAACACCAACATGCCGTACGACCAGTTCCTTACCAACCAGCTCGCCG